>JAFGVN010000031.1 GCA_016937975.1 Clostridia bacterium | reverse complement strand
ATAGGGCTGGTAGGGTGGCCTTCCAAATGGCCGATAGGCCCTCCGCTCAATGCGGTTATCAATATTTCCACAAAGTCCACAGTGAGATTGTATTGGCCGTAGTTGCTGTGGACCCTTGTGGTAATGTTGATAACCGCCGCCCGGCCTGTGGACAAAAGATTGACGTTATTACATCGATAAAAGAGAGGAGAAGTACTATGAGCATTCTTGGATTAGAAAAATTGACATTGGCACAGCAAGAGCTGATGCATAGAGTGCATGCACGACATCTTGACTGCCAATATCCTGACCGCCGCGCCGGTATGCATATACTAGCTGCATGGGTGGATCCACATGGATGTGTCTGTGTGAGGTTAGCAAATGGTGAATGGTATCATTACCGATCTACTGGGGATTGGGATTAGTATTTGCAGTAGATCTAAAAGAGTGAGGTAATAAAAGTGGAAGGAAGTGTTAAAAAAATGGCTGATTTAAATATTCCCAAGCTATCTTGTGATTGCGGTTCGATGGATTGGTATTTAGACAGAAGTCGACAAGAGCATGTGTGCTTAGCATGTAATTATAGGCTGCCGTATAGTGATTTTATAAACAGATTATTGATACTTATGGATGGTGATTCTGATGAGTGATGCATTAATTTGTGTTAATGGTCGTATAAATACTTTGTCAAAACTGCATCCAGAGATGGATGCAATAGACTTATTATTGCTAGCAAGAGAAGATATAAAAGCAATGAATAAAGCATCTATTGATTTAAGGGAGGAGGATGGCAATGGAAAAGATTAGAGGAAGACGTAATTTAGATCGTACGGAGTTGCCGAGTGACATTAATGAGCATGTCTCGAAGACCTTGCCGAACATTACAGAGCACAAGATTATAGCTTTTTTATATGATATGCGTTATGCCAGAACTTCTGACTTATCGGAGTATCTAGGCTTATCGCTTTCAAGGACTCGAGCTTATTTGAATCGGTTATATTGTGATTACTATTTGTTTAGAACATTTCCAAAGGTTGATAAGGGGTCAGGAGAAGGTTATTACTGTCTAGATAAAGCTTCAATTTATTACCTTGCCTCAAATGAAGGGGTTACTGTTAAAGATTTTGGATGGGATTATAGATACAACATTAATGATCCTAACCGGATGGATCATACTATTGATATTACGAAGATAAGAATTTCATTTTCTAACTGGCGATCTTCAAAAGTATCTTTAGAAACTTTTGTAGGGGAAAAGAAAGTTGGCTTACGCAAAATCGATGAAGAACATTCGTTGAGACCTGATGGTGAATTTTCATTAGTGGTGGTTAGCGGCGGTCAAAAATATCTGAAGCGTTTTTTTATTGAGTATGATCGAGGAACTGAAGATTTATACAAAATTAAAGAAAAAATAAGTAAGTACAGTTTGTATTACAGCAGTGGAAAATGTAGCGAAAGATATCTACATACTCCAGGCATATTGATTGTCTGTAATGGTGAATTATCTCAAAAAAGATTTGAAGCAGCATTAAATAGTAACTTAGGTTTGTTGTCAGATACGAGTGTTTTTATTGCACAACTAAGTGACGTTTTGGATGATCCATACCGAGATATTTACACTGAGTTTAATAGTGGAACTAAGGTGAAACTTTCAAAATTAGATGGTTAATGAACCGTAATCCAACAGTTACTAATGTTGATATTGGTATTGTTTTCGGAGGGTATTGAACGATAAATCACAAGTTGTTCAATGAATACTCAGCAATTATTTAAAGAGAACTTAATGAATTATACGTTGAATAATTGGCGAGTAATTGAATATATGATAAAAAAACGTTGGGGAATAGCCATTTGTAAAAATGTGGTATATCTAGTCCAATCGGGGCTAGTTAAAGAGGTGTGATTGAAATTTGAGAGTGTATTTTGCTATCGGATTTTAGTCGCGCCACTTTAACTTAGTGATGATACCTTGTGTTATTATTTGAGATGTTACCTGAGTGACAACGAGGGTAATGTCTCAAATAATAACGTGTGGTCTTTATTCTGAGCGATAGCGAAGATGTGATAAGGAGGTATAGAATGAAAAGTGTGCATCGAATTTGGATGGCCTATATTGTTATTATTGTTATGCTTGTTATAACAATTTTTGCATTAATAATATCTCCAGAAGTTCGAACTGATTTTTTGGAGTTTTTTATTGGTAGTATTGATAAAAATATAGTGATCCAAAGTATTGAAATGATTTTTTTGAGTTTTTTATTGATAGTATTGATAAAAATATGATGATATATCGAAATCAGTATTAAGTTATTGAACGAGCGATAGCGAGAGAGATGGCTTGGTACTGATAGATATATTGAAAGGAGGTATAGAATGAAAAGTGTTAATCGAATTTGGATGGCTTATATTGTTATGCTTGTTATAACAATTTTCGCCTTAATAATATCTCCAGAAGTTCGAACTGATTTTTTGGAGTTTTTTATTAGTAGTGATGTAGTCATAGAAAATAAAAAAATAGAATTTAGAGAAAGTGCAGAGATTGAGGAGTTAGATTATTCTAGCTTCTTTTTTAGTAAAAGTTATAAAGTTAAAATTAAATTTTATGTTGAAGAAAGGGAATTTAATGAGGCACTAACAATAAGTGAAGTAGAATATAATCGGTTACTTTCGCTTGAAAATATTGAAATTCAAGGGGAAATGATTAAAAATAATTATGAGAATTGTGATCCAAAGTATTGGATTCAAAAAATTAGATTGCTTTATCCAAAGTAATTAGAGAGGGGTTAATGCGGATAAGAATCTAGAGAGGCTTAGAATATTATGCTGAAAACTATAGAGAGGGTAAAATAATAGTGTATTAATGGTGATAGGAAGGTGCTGATAAATTCTAAATACAAAACCAATTATTTTATAGTAATGCTTACAAGTGGGTTACTATTTTTTATTGCAGCAAATAATTGTTATTAGAGCAATGAATAGAAAGGAATGATTTAAATGATGATGAAAGACCACATCAAAACATGAAAAAAACAGGCATTCAATTACCTGTTTTTTTATATGTAATGGTTGATTGCAGTCAATATAATTATTTTTGGTTAGTAATTGATAACGACCACGTGCTACTGGTTCCACGTTTTAATGTGCATCGTGTGTTACAAGCGATAATATCATCTGTAACGTAAGTACTAAAACCAGTGTTTTTGCTAAATGTTAATCCAGGAGATGAAATTTCACCTTCTTGAGAGTTATTGTAACCGCCTGGAGCCCAGCCTTTGCAAGCATAGTCTACTTCTCTATTTGAAATACGTATTGAGGAGTCTTCGACATTCCATCCACCAGTTACTTTTGTCAATAAATAACGATCATCAGCAGACGAGTTTTGAGTGTAGTAAATTGTGCAATATGCTTTGACCCCTTTTGTTGCGTCCCAATCAGACTCAGTAATTGTTCCGGAACTTGATCTACTTTGATATGCAGACTCATCAACAACAGCAACTACTGTTACAGCAATATCTTGTTTAGTGTTTCTTGTAAATAATTTTGAGTTATTAAGTTCAATGACTTGGGCTGTTTTTAAAATTTTCATTGGAATCTCAGCGCCTTTTTCATTTTTTAAAGTTACCGTAGTATTAAAGTTTGGTAACTGTTCTAATGAAATATCACTGACACCTTTTTCTGCACGTTCAATTAAGAGTTGAGGGCTGGTAATTAGAGATTCTTTAGTGGTATCTGCAAAAATGAAATTACTGAAACATAAAATTGTAATACATAATAATGTCGATAATAGTTTTTTCATATGAAGTCTCCTTTCCATTGCAATCAACCATTATCAGCATTGTAGTTATGTTACTGAAGTTTTAAAATTATTTCTTCGGTGTTTCCATCTAAGGTGATAAAAACGGTGATAGATTTATCAACTTGAGTTAAGAAGCTTCCTTTTACTATGGTATCTTTTTCGAACGTCGTTTCCGAGGGATTAACAATTAGTCCACTTCCGCTGCACCAACTAGTTTCATATTGGTAATATAAATTTTCGAATGAAACTAACGGGGCGGTATTTTTGTATTGGAGCGTCAATGACCTTTTAATTGTACTAGTTGGATCGTAAGTTATAACTAAGGATTTGATGGGATCATATTTCACTTTTAATGTAATGGCCCAATTTTCATTTTCGCCGTAGTATATGTATTTTTCGTTGAAAAAAAAGGAATGAATAATAAAAATTGAAATAATAAAACAGAGCAATATTAAAATGCGAGTAATTGCTTTCAAAATAAAACCTCCTATCAGATTTAGTTCATAGAAATATTAACATTTTTTTACATGGAAGTAAATGTCTTTTTGCATAAAAATTCTCAAAATTTAATAATAATTCGGACGACGAATATAGTTTTATTTAATGATACGCTGAGGATGCTTGATTAAAAAACTTGAAAAGGGAGGTGATCAAATGCTAGGAAAAACACATTTTATTACTGGAGTGGCGTTAGGATCATTTGCAATCAGCCATAACGTATTAGAACCAACATTAGTTAATTGGGCGGTTATTGTCATCGGTAGCTTGATACCAGATATCGACAAATGCGGATCCATAGCAAGCGACAAAATTATAATTCCATTTTATTTATTATTTAAACATCGTGGCTTTACTCACAGCATCGTTGGAGGTGCATGTTTAATGATGATTGTGCAGCTGTTTCTGAAAAATTCAGAGATAGCTTTTTTAATTGGATTTTCTGCACATATAGTACCAGATTGGTTAACAAGTCATGGTATAAAAATATTTTGGCCATTTAGTGATATGAAAAAAGCGCCGTTAACATTTCCAACGGGATCAACATTTGAATATGTATTTTCATTTGCGATGAGTATTTTTACGTTAATAAATATAAGCAAAATGGTATCCATATAAAAAAAGGGGGGATATACAATGTTTAATGAGGATAAGCTTGAAGCTGATGTAGAGCAGTGGTTGACTGAGGTAGGTAGTGGTATTGGCAGAGGACTTAAAGATTACTCTAAAGTCTTGTTTAAGGGCGTTGGGGAGTTGCTTTCTCTACGCTATATGGGGAAAAAAGATAGGATATCTGTGTTATTTAAATTACTGGTGAATGCCTTGATTGTTACGGTTCTTCTGATGAAGGCAGAAGATGTAACAAAACTTTATTCTGATTTTTTAAAGCAATACGAAAAAGAATTTTTAAACTATATACTATACAAGCCATTGCTAACAAAGGCATTTGCTATTGTTGTAGCGATTAATTTCTTTCATAGCTTAGGTATTAAAAAGTTGATTGAAGAAGAGAATATGCATGAATTGTTTGAAGAGATTAGATTTTTTACCGGCAAGAAACGGGTGGTTTACCAAGGTGATGAAAAACTAACTATATCGGAGACGCCGCGGCTCATTCGCAAGGTTGTAAAAGACTCGGATACGACGATTTACATGTTTCAATCAAAAGGTATATTACCGGAGGAATGGGAAAAGCGAAAAGATCAGCTGGAATATATTCTTGAGGGCAAGGTAGTAAACTTTAAGCGCGGCAAAGGTAAGAGTATGAAGTTGACGATTCTTAGTGAAGAAAAATTTGAGGAACTGAATGAGTCTTATAGGAGAATGGAAGCTTTTGATGAAGATTTTGAAAGAATGAATCTCGTTGGTAAAGGGATGCGCGAGGTTGAGGTGTTTGGAGAAATAAAAAAGACCAAGAATTATCCTCAGTTTATCAAAGAGTCTTCTGTGACAATCAATGGTAAGGTGGTCCTTACGACTGTGTTCAAATCATCAGGATTAACATTAGATGATTTCAAAGGTAAGCGATATGAATATGAAAATGTTATGAATCGACTTGTTGTAGAAATGAGTCAAGACAAGTTAGATAAACAGATTTACAATATTACGACAATCGATACGAAGGATGAACTCAAAGAATTATATAAGTGGTCGGATGAAATAATTGATGAAAGAGATGGCGTGCTTGTACTTGGGGAAGGCAGATTGGAAAAAGTTACTTTAGACGTGAATGAAACACCTCATGTCTTAACTGGTGGAGTAACAGGATCAGGAAAGTCTGTTTTATCCAACTGTCTTGTATATCAAGGCATAAAAAAGGGATGGTATCCTATTCTTATTGACTTTAAAGGTGGTCTGGAACTAGGAATGTTTGAGCGCTTTTCCAATACAGGTGTACTTTATGAGTATGACAAAGTGTATGAGATTCTCGATAAGCTGAATAAAGAGAACAATGCTAGATTGGAAGAATTTAAAAAATATCCTGGTGTTAAAAATATTGTTGCGTATAACAAGCGTGTGCCTGAAGAGTTGAAATTGGCAAGAATTATTGTAACTATTGATGAATTATCTGAAATGCTGGATACGACCGGAAAAAACAAAAAAGAAATGATAGAAATACAAGGCATTGAAGGAAAATTGAATTCACTTGCGCGATTGAGCAGATCAACTGGTATAAATCTTTTAACTGGTACACAAAGGCCGGATAGTAATGTCCTTAAAGGCCAGATTAAAAATAATCTTGGGGCACGTATTTGCGGACGGATGACGGATAAAGAACCGTCGATCATGGTTCTTGGCTCACCTGATGCAACAAAATTGCCTGAATCTGTGAAAGGTCGGTATATGTTTTCTGTTGGATCGGATCCGGTTATTATGCAAGGATACTTTTTCGAAGAAAGCGACATCAAACCAGGCAATTATTTGAAGGGTCGATTGCTTACGATGGATGTGTCACAGCAATCTTATGGTGAACAAGCTAAACAGGAAAAAGCAAAAAGCAACTCAGAACCATATGAGGATTTTGAAGACACGACTGAAGATGATAGCACTGAATACAGCAAGGCTCAAGATAGCCCAGATGAAGAAGATAATACGGATGAAGAAACATCTTATAGCTCTGCCGAACAAAATTATAAGAACGTAATCGAAGAATTGGTAGAGCTTATTCAACATTCAAATCCGATGACTCTAAGAGCATTAAAAGCAATAGGTGGCGATCATGAAACACTCTTAGACTTGTTACTTGAAATATATGAAGACAAACGTCTGAGTGAAGAAAAGCAGGAACAACTAAAACTGCTACTTTTTAAAGAAAAGAAGATTGATGCAGCTGAGTATGGTGGGACAAGCAAAAAAAATGCAGAACCGATTTTATAAATTAATAGCATTTAAGGGGGTGGTGCTCGATCAGGGGTGCTTTTTTTATTTCATAAAAACAGGAGGTAGAATGTGAAGGTCAAAATAAAGAAACAAAAGGTATTTGATGGTAAGGAAAGATTACCTAGGAATAACACCGGTGTAAAAAAAATATTTCGATGGGCTCTTTTAGGGTTCATTATAGTTATATTTTTGCGCGGTATAGGAACGTTTTTTAATTCAGATGCAGCTCATTTGAATAGCCTCATCAATAAAATGGAGAATTATTTAGAAAATCCTCCAGAAACACTGATAGACGATTTAGCACTTCAAGCTGCAGCGGAAGAAATTGTTTTCGAGTATTTAACGTATTCAGGTAATAAAGAAGAAAGAAATCGACGGGTCAATGCATTTATGTTTGGGCGTATCAATGAAAGTTTTGGAGGTGATATCAAATTGTTGAAGCCAATAGACATTCAAGTGACTGATGTTGAGGTTATCAAGGCAAGTGAAGTATGTATAACGTTACAGGCGAAGTACCAGGTAACTAAAGAAAAGGGAGAGGGGGAGAAAAAAATAACGTATGACGAGGACAAAAAATCATATTACAAAGTTGTTGTTGTCAGAGATTCTACTGGCATCAAGGTTAAGGATGTACCACTATTGATTCCAACACCGAATCAGGCAGAAAATTATGATCGTCGTGTTGTGAAATATGCGAGTGTTGAAATGGCTGAAAGAACTGAAATAGATGAATCACTCAAGTCATTTTATAAAGCATATTATGAAGGCAATGCAAACGACATCAGCTATCTCACGACAATCAAAGGTCTTAAGGGACTCGAAAATCAGGCGAAATTCATAGGCCTTGATAAAACTGATGCACGAATCGGCGAAGACGGTACTGCATATGTGACTTCAAAAATCAATGTTCAGGATGATTTAAAGACTTATAGTCAGCAATACGAAATTGTGCTTGTAAAACCTGAAGATAAATATCTAGTAAGCTCAATTGATCTGATGAACAAAGAATTTACCAAACATTATGAGGAGGACTTAGAAAATGAATAGTTTATTATATGGAATGGTTGGACGTATAGTGCCGCTTATGGCTGCGGATTTAGTTGCTACCTTTGAAACTAGAGTGCATGATCTTATCATGGTTTTGGGAACATTGATGGTTGCAGCTGTGGTATTGCCACATTTAGGGAAAAACAAAAAAATCAAAGCTCTTGGATTTCTTGTTTTTGGAGCGATAATCCTTGCAATCATTGGTGATGTTAGCTTCCTAGTGGATGGTGTGAAGTCAATTTTCACTTATTTCACAGGAAAGGCGTGGTAACAGTGAATCGAGTTGAAATCAATACGTATCCAGAATTTTGGAAGATAGAAATGTCCATAACCAGTATTGAAGGACATCAATTGCCATTTTCTATTACGATGAAGAAAATTTTCTATTTTGTAATTACTTTTGCTTTGATTTCATTTTTTATGAAAATTCCAGGCATGCATTACCTACATAAGGTGAAGCTTATTGGAGACCCAGCATTTATATATTTGGGTGTGCCGGGTATTGCGACGTATTATCTTAACAAGCAAAGAATAGATGGGAAACAGCCGTATCTTTATTTTATAGACATGGCTGTTTTTTTAATGACATCAAAAGAGTATGAATATTTTAAGCCAGTAGGAAAAAGTGAAAAATATTCATTATCAAAATTGAAGATGTATTTCAGAGTGGAAGAAGTGATGAATATTTTCGAGTTTAAAAATAGCAAAGTAGACAAGAAAAAATTCAGATATTCACATCATTATATTTAAAGGAGGCAGGGCATGGGATTTGAATTACCAGGTAAGTATTATGAATCGAATCTGTTGGTGACACGGCAAAATACATGCTATGCAGTTTATAAGCTTGAAGGCGATATCATTGATTTTAAAAGTGAATCAAGACGTATTCACATGTTAAATGATGATGATCGCTTTCTTCAAGCGATAAAGTCAGATCATGTAAAAGTAATCGGAAAACCTTATTTCACGTCTATTAGCGCTCACCATGAGGAGATTAAAAGAACAATAAAAGGCGACTTGGCATACATTGGCAAGGGGCATATGGATGGGGTTACGGATTACCTTCAAAAAGAGCGCGGGGATGAGGGAAATGAGCTGGAGAAATATCTTCTAGTCAAGATTAAGCCGGTTCGGGAGAAAATAAAAGGATTCAAAGGATTAACAACATTATTCGCGGAAAAGTTTTATCAGATAGCGGATTACTTAGGAACGAGTGATAATTTTCCACTTACGCTGTTGGAAGCTTATAAGCGATCTGAAGAGAAGATGTATAACAGTTTACGAGGTAATGTGACACGGTGTAATGAAACAGATATCGAGTGGCTGACTCGTAGTCCGGCATACAGAGGTATTGGGGAACCGAAACTTCGCGCCAAGAAAAGTTTAAGTGATGAAGAAGGTGAGCACTGGCGCCCAGGTATTGATAGAATCATTCAGAAAGGTAGAGTATCTTTATCTCCAAGGAAAGAAGATTTGACTGGTCTATGTCCAGGACATATTAAAACACATCCTTTGGAACGTATGGTTACGGTTGAACACACAAACGGGAAGACATCTTATCAAAGTTTTTATGCCGTCAGTTTTATTCCTGATATGGTGTATCCGGGTAATGAATGGATTTATCACCTAGATAGCTTGGGATTTCCTGTAGAGTATGAGATTGACATTGATTACATTGACAACATGGATATTGTCGACCAAGTTGTACGTCGCAAGAAGGTTATCGAGGATCAGATTGAACATACGGCTCAGACTGAAAGTGTCGACCGTGAAAAAAGGGTTGCACAGGCCAGTGGTGATAAAATTCACGGACAAGTTAAAGAAACAAAAGAACGATTTACTGTAACCAACATAAATCTATGTATTTATGCAGATTCACAGGAAGAACTAGAGAGACGTAAACTGTTGTTGGAAGAGTACTTTGATATATTTGAGATAGAAATTGAGAGTCCTATGTCGGACCAGTTAAAAATGTTTATTGAGTTTTTACCGGGAAGTTACAAGCAGAGCACCGCTTTTTCTCAAAAGATATCGACCAAAGTTATTGCCTCAACCATGCTTAAAGCGGTAAAAAAATTAGGTAGTGAGGGTGGCTTTCATATTGGGACAACTGGCCAAAATAAAAAATCTGTAAGGATAGATCCGAGAGAAGCTTCGCTTACAGACTTTTCGCCTTCCATGACATCCATCGGAACGTTGGGAGGCGGAAAATCTCTTTTGATGAAATTCATCGCGTACATGGTGGCTATATTCGGAGGCCGTTCACTGATTGTAGATCCTAAAAAAGAGAATGGAAACTGGCTTAAGTTCCTTCCGCACCTCAAAGGTTTTTTCGGCATTTTGGAGTTGTCAGGTAGAAGTGAAGACCGCGGTAAGCTGGATCCATTTATGGTATACGAAGTTAAAAAGAAAACAGGAGAGGAGAAAGAGCAGGCGAAAGCGCTTGCATATGAAGTGGCTGTATCAGTATTGTCATTTCTATTTGATGCTAAACGCAGTGATGACATTTCTTTGGCAATTACTGAAGCGTGTCAGTATGCTAGAGATCATGAAGAACCTTGCATGCAACGCGTCATTGAGTATGTAGACGAATATGATAAAAATCCGAGAAATGAGTGGCTTGCAAATGACTTTAGAAAGCTCCATTTACACCTAGAACATTTCAAATCATTCAAGGTAACACAGCTGCTGTTTGGCGATGGTAGTAATGAAGCTATTTCAATCGATAAGCCGATTACGATTCTTCAAATTCAAGGTCTTACATTGCCATCGAAAAATGAAGATCCTACAAATTACACGCCGGAAAAAGCGGCATCGCTTGGTGTTATGATTGCACTCACTGCTCTTATTAGAAAGTTTGCATTTAGTGACCGATCTATATTCAAATTTATCGGTATGGATGAAAAGTGGTTTTATGAAATCGTTGAAATTGGCGAACAGATGATTGAGGAAATTGTTAGACAGGGGCGTGCTATTAATACGGGGATGCATCTTATTGACCAGAATGCAGATAATTTCAGTAGTAAGATTAGAAACTTGATCGGCATTAAGTTTGTATATAGGACACCGGATGTGGATCAAGCGCGATCGGCACTAGAGTATCTCAAATTAGAACCGACAAAAGAAAATCTGGATCTTGTAATGGAAATGCCAAAACGCCATGTACTTATGCAAGACCTACATGGAAGAGTAGGGCTCGTTAAGGTGAATCTAATTTTCTCTGAACTTTTGAGAGCTTTCAATACAAGGCCAGTAGGAGACGAAAATGCTGCGTAAAACATTTTTATTGGCTGTTGCGCTTTGGTTAATGTTTGCTTCGGTGAGTTTTGCTGATGACGCCATTAAGTATAAAGAAGAGCAGTTGGAAACGGACATAGAAATTATGAGTGCGAGAAGCGATTACTACGTTTTGGATGGGGAACTCGGATTTCTTTCAATGCCAGATCCATTTGAGCAAATTTCAAATATCATATTTGGGATACATCGGTTTTTCGTTCGTCTTGTATGTTTGCTGATTATCAATGCCTTCACGCTCAATCTCTACACCATATTTTCTAGTGAGTTGGTTCTTATTTTGAAGCCGTTAAAAACAGTCGTCTTTGACAGCTGGTTGTATTTAATTTTAGGAGTATCATTGCTTCATATTCTTTTACAAGCAGGAACCGGTCGAACGACAAGTTCAGCTGGTGAGTTTGTCAAATTGGTACTGGTACTGATGTTTGCGCTGGCATTTCTTGCTTTTCCAGCAGATTTTATCACTGGTGGAAAAGAAGTAAGTTCTTTTGTAGCAAATGAGTTGATAACAGAAGCATTCATCCAGGACAGATCCTTATCCGTTGATGATGGTGTAGCTGTCTTGAGTAATGAGATATGGAAAGCTCAAGTTGACAAGCCTTGGAGAGTTCTTAATTTCAGGGATCAAAGCGATACGTATTATGACCAATTTTTAAGTTTGGAGCCTGAAAGTGACGCAAGAGAACGTGCGACAAAGAGCTTAAGGAATGAAGTCCCAATCGCATCGTATTCATGGGTGTTCACTACGTTTTTGCTAGGTTTATTTGCCATACCCGAATTGCTGATATATGGTATATTAGCGGCTATTGCGGTTGCATCGGAGCCACTTTTACTATTCGTGATATTTGCATCAGTATTCGTATTTATTATGGCGTTGCTTCCGAAATACGGTACCAACGTCATCATGAGATGGATTGAAGTTCTTATTCTGGTTTTAGCTATTAAAGTGGTGGCCATATCGGGTCTTACTTTTTTTCTATACATTGGAGACGTTATTTACAGCAAGGCCGCACCTAGTGAAATGATGGATATAATAGTTATAAATGCTTTGAAAGCCCTTATAGTAACTCTTATATGGATGTTCAGAAAGACCTTGTTCAGAATTGTAACTTTAAGTGGTCGAGGTGCTAAAAATGTACAGAGAGAATTTAACAAAAACGTTTCTCCCTCTAGACAATTTGGATACGACTATAGAGATATGAAGGGGCAATACGAACATTTTCAAGATGGTGTTGGTGCCTTTAAAAACTTTGCAGGAAGATTCAGATCATCTGAAAAAGCAGATTATGAAACTTCTGAAGATGTTCCAAAGGATAATGCTAATCAATCTTCAGCAACATATCAGCAATGGTTTTCGAGTGTTCGCGATCGGATGCAGGACTATAAGGATAAAAAGGCTGATTTCAAATCCAAAGATGACATTGCTCAAGAGTTCCTAAGAGAGCAGTATTATCATGAAAAAGAGCAAGCTGAGGAAATGGCTAGAATGGAGTTTGCTAGAACCGGAGAAGAACGGACACCGCAGTATACGGACTTTGTAAAACAGACAATGTTCAACTATGAGCATGGAAAAGAACCATTTTCGAAATCTGATCGTATGACTATCATAAAACATATGAACCAAATGGAACAGGCGGGTGAAGATCCAATGAAAATTTTTGATAGGTTTAAGCCTAAGGATGAACACTCAGAAGATCATTCGGAATCTCGTGACTATGACTATGACCATGACCATGACTACCAGTATCAAGACGAATATCGACAAAATCACCAGCAAGACGATGGGCGAGAGAGTAGACATGAAAGTGGTGGTGAGAAGTCGTATGAAGGCGGCGATGATTATGAAAAAGAAGGTCCATCCCTTGATGAATATATCATTCGTCAGGAGATGAAACAGAATATGGATTTCGTTCAGAATATTGATCGTAGCAGCACGATTAATCAAATGACGAGAGCTTACCTTCATAATCAATATCTACATCATAAATTGGATGCGCATGTTGCAGCACGTATGGCAGCAGAAAAAACTGGCAAGGCGGTTACACCGGAATATAATCCGTTTGTTGAGAAGGTCAACGAACGGATCAAGAAAAACCATAATCCGTTTACCAAGGATGAGATAGCAAAAGCTGAAGAGTATGTGAAAGATTTAGACCGTTATGGATTTGACCCATCAGAGCACATAAAAAAGATGGAAAGTGAAGATGTTTCAAAATTTATGGACGTTGGTAGCGGCGAAAAAGAAAAGGTTTATGATGCTCGGAATGTCAAAACACCAAAGGTGGATTTTAGTGATTTAGAGACTGTGCTTGGTGAAATGGATCAGCGAATTGATGAAAAGCTCAAGAACTCAAGTCATGAAAACAAAATTGACTATGAGAAAATACGTCAAATTTTGGAGAATGATATAAGAGAGTCAAAGAGTATTGAAGAAATCCGCGATGACGTCATGAAGCTTCATAAAGATGTAAATCAGCCATTCGATAATAAGAAGGTTGAACAACTGGCGAGACGCGTAGCCGAAAATCAAGATTTTGAAGCCATTACAGATTATGTGGCGTCGCTAGAAGGAAGGGATGATGATGAAGCTCAAGAAGAAACTAATCTGGATTAAACTGTCACTTCCGATACTTATTTTTTTTATTATCATACTTTTTGGTGTTTCACTGTTTCCGCGAATGGATGAAGTTGATGTGGCGTTGGAAATTGATGTGCCATTCATGGTGATCAGAGCGGTCGAAGATGAATTTGATGATTCATTCCCTTACTATTTAGCAATGGCAGCTGAGAATCTCTCCTTTGATTGGGATGATTTTTTAGAAGATGCTTATATTGAGGAATTGAAAGACTACAACATGAGGATGCTCAATGATCTCTATAGCTATGATGAAGAATATCGAAACTTAGTCGACGTTTATCAGCAAGCGTATGGTGATATAGAATGCTATGTCATCCCAAGGATCACTTATGAATACAAAAGCAAAAAAAGAACTGAAGTGCGTTTGAAAACACCATCACATACCGTATACAACGATTTTGGTGCGGAACGAAATTATAAAGAGGTAACCAAACACAAAGGCAATGATACGATTGCTGATGAAGGTGTGCCGCTGGTAAGTATGACTGATGGTGTTTTGGAACGTATCGGATGGAATGAACATGGTGGGTGGCGGATAGGAATTCGGGCACCAAGTGGTGCTTATTTCTACTATGCACATATGGAAGAGTACTGCGATGAAATTGAGGAAGGGGATTTAAGTCAAGGTGACAGGATAAAAGCGGGACAGCTTATTGGATATGTGGGCGATACTGGCTATGGACCCGAGGGGACTGAAGGGCAGTTTGTGAATCATCTTCATCTGCAGATCGGCGTTAAAATGAAGGGTTTTGATGGCGACTTTTGGGTCAATCCATATAACGCTATGCGATTCAAAGAAGATGAAAAAGTCATCTTGGATTTCTATGATGATGAAGAGCGTCCGGACATTATAACCCGCAAGGAATTTAAGAAGTGGTATGAAGATGATGACTAGGAGGTGATAAGTTGAAGGTACTAGTAGTGACAGGTCTTGAAGATTTAGAGAGAGATCTTCAAAAATCTGAAAAATATGAGATTTATGTATCGGCAAGTAAACGGTATCAATATTTACAAGAGGGTCTTCAGCATATTGAGACGGTTATTGAAAGGGAAAAGTTTGATGCAGTGGTGCTTAATCGTTATTTGGATCATAGTGATAATGGCGAAGAAATTGTCAATCTTCTAAGAAATATAAAAAGGGGAAAGTCAGATTTTCGATTGATTTTAATTCTTAGTGACTATGATAAGCAAATTGTTTATCCACTCGTTAAGGCAGGGATATATGACTTATTAATTGATGAAGGAATTTCAAAAAATAGCATTCTCTCAGCGCTCGATAATCCTGCAGCAGATTTTGATTTCAAAAAATATGAGGTGAATGAGGCGGTTGAATCTCGAATCAATTTTCAAATGCCTACTTTTTCAGCAAAGGAGAAATGGAAGAGTAAAAAAGTGATAACGGTGTATTCTCCTTGTTCAAAAGGTGCTTCAGAAATATCTGTGGCGATTACGAAGGCGCTATCAAATAAGTCTGATAAAGTATGCTTGGTCGACTTTGATTATTTACGGCCAACAATCAGAGAAAAGCTTTCAATCAAGTCCAATCAAGGGCTTTATGATGCAGTACAATTGGCGCGCCAGGATAACCTTTCTGCTCAGAATGTCCTTGGTGTGTTGAGTGACAAAGACAATTTCAAAGTGTTAACCGGTATGTATGAATTGAACGAGCAATATCACTTGAATGAGGAGTATTTAACTCGCATTATCGACGTTTTACAAAGCAATTTTGAATTCTTGGTTATTGACGTTCATTCCTATTATGACTTAATAACAAATTTTGTGGCGTTTGAGAAATCAGACGTCATTTACACGGTTACCACGGGTGACAAGCAAACCTTAGAACGAACTATGCTTTATGTAGAAATGTTCAATAAATACGACGATGTAAAACCGGACACATTGAAGGTTGTGGTGAACAACTATGGCGGATATGATCTTACGAGTGTAGAGATTGAAGATATCGTTAAGTCAGAGGTCTATTATGTACCTCAGATATCGAAAAGCTTCTTCAAAACAAATGCAAAGAGAAGTTATGACAGAAGTATCGATGAGCTTATAAGGGTACTTTAGGGGGCTAATATGACAACAGTAAATAGATTGGAAAAACGTGCAGCTCATAAAAGCCGTAGTGAATCGATAATAACGGATTCAAGTTCCAGACTTCAGGAGGTGATAACGCAGGTTATAGAGGAAGTCTCACAAAATGAAGTACTAGTAGATAGGATGAGTGAAAAGTCTGCTGAAGGTATTTTAAAGGCTGAAATTGAAAGAATCATGGGAATAAAGAATTATACGGTGCCAGGTTATTCGCGTGGAGAGCTGCTTAAGCATATTCACGACTACATGTTCAAATATGCGATGATTCAAAAGTATTTGGATGATCCAGATTGTAACAATGTTATGATCAATCGATATGACATTGTATGGATACAGGTCAAGAATAAGAGAAAACGAGTTGACCTTGATTTTGGTTCTGAAGAAAACTTGATGACATTTGTTAGATCTATCCAAGCAAGTCTTGGTGGGAAGTTAGACCAGAATAATGCGATTGCACGTTTCGTGGATCATACTAACAAACTAAGAATTGATGTCATTGTAGAGCCAATTTCGTTACAGGGACCGATTGTGATGATCAGGAAACACAAAGAGGATAATTACACTATGAGTGACTTGGTGGCGTTGGGCATGTTATCAGGTGCAGAAGCAGATTATCTGATTAGAGCTGCTAATAGTGAGAAAAGCATTGTCTGGTGTGGTAGTGGTGGATCAGGTAAAACAACTCTTATGCGGGCTAACCTTGAGGCGGTAGATGAAACATATCGAATTTTTACGATGGAGGAGCGTGAGGAGTTATTTTTAAAGCATCCGGGTGTAATTTCGTTAAAAGTTCGAAGAAATGCCGGGGTTCGTTATGGCGTTGATTATTTGGCTGATCAAGGGCTTCTTATGAGTATCGATATTTATGTATACGGTGAAATTAGAAACCAAGAAGCCTTAGCTTTATTTGATGGATCGATGAGCGGTAATCAGACTTTTACAACAACCCATGCTTCATCACCACTGAATGCCATGAAAAAGCTGACAATTAACATGAAAAGATCAGGAACCGACATACCTTATTCTGTACTTGAAGATATGCTCTTTGAAAGTATAGACATCATTGTCATGATGAAGGATTTTAAAGTCGCAGAAATCGTGGAAGTGAAAAATCGAGAATTGGTTGCGTTAAGACTTCAAGAATCCTATGAAATTGAGGAGGAAACAGCATGAAGTGGGGCGTGATGGGAGGTCTATCCATTATATTTACTGTGACATTTTATCATTTGATTATGGGTATTTTGACAGCACAGAAGATTGAGATTGAGCATCAAAAAAAAGAGCGTAGATTTACGAAAATATTACTGTTCACAGAGAAATCCGTAAATGAGTCCAATATCAAATATTACATTAAAAATTACAATAGCCTGGTACATTTTTTTTTGGCGATTGGTTTTTATGTCCTTTGTTATCATTTGGTTTGGCGCTATCCCATAGAGTTTAGAATATTGCTATCAATCATAGCTTTCCAAATACCGTGGGTTATTTTACAGTTTGTAAAGGTTAAGACAACCGCAGAGATCAAGAGACAGATTTTAGATTTGATGATTTCATTTAAGGCATATTATATTTTAACAAAAGATATTTTTCAGGCATTTAAATTGCTTGAAGGGAATTTGGCAGAGCCTGTGAATGGTATTGTTGCTGTGCTAAATAAGCAGTATCTAATCACAAAGAGAGAGGGTGAGAGATGTTTAGAAACATTCCAAAAACGATTCAGTGAATTGAAGATGCGTATGTTTATAGAGCAGCTGATGCTTGCATATAGAACTGGAGGTGATGTAGAAAGTATTTGTACAAAATTTATTGATGATATGAGCAAGTATGAAGAACTGGAAGACAAAGAAAAACTGGATGCGCTTTCGGATCGTTTAGGACTTTATTTCATGATCGCAATGAATCTGGTCTGTATGCATTATATGATGCAGCATAACTATGTTTTTGTAAGATTCGTTACTTACAACATAATAGGTAAGTTGGTTTTGATGATTGATTACATCATCTGCATATACTTGCTTATAAAACTCATAAAGGAAGGATAAATGAATAAGTATTTGATTGTAGGATTGATGGCACTATTTTTTAGTGGCATTATTTTTTCGCTCATTTTTATGCTGTTACTACGAACAAAGGATGTGAGAAATAGAAAAAAAGTAAAAGTGAAGATCAACAATGTTGTGCTTGAAGAACTTGATAAATTTCTTTTGTATGGAGGTTACTGGATAACTGTAGAGACTTGGTTAGGTTTGCAGATTCTATTTTTGGCAGTAGCTATGGCGACGATTATTTCTGCAGATGGTATGGTTCATCGCATGAGGAATATGATGATGACATTAGTGGCACTAGAAGCTGTGTTCTTCGTGATTGGAAGGCTAGAAATAAAAACGAGAAATGAGTCAATTAACCTAGATCTTTGTAGGTTGCAAGAATCTCTGTATTTTCAAAGCGATACTGGTGTTGATCGGGAAGCTGTTCTACTTGCTGTTTATGAAAAAATCAATGACCCAATGTTGAAAAGAATAATCAAAGATATTATATTTGCTTATTCCTTGAAGCAAGATGTTATAGAGAAAATAGAAAATCTCAAGGTCATCAGCAATAATATTAATTTGATTGTCTTTTCAAATACCTTAATTCAAGATTTTAGGATTGGGGAAAGTGATGAAAATATTGAAGCGCAAGCGGTTGTGACAAGACGTCTTATTTCAAACCGGGCAATTATGGAGAGAAAATCATCAAGATTCAAAATGATCTTAATAGGAGTCTTACTTGGAATGCTGTTCATATTTCTAGTAGTGACACCGACGGTAATAGAGTTTACGCAAGACTTGAACAAAATAATAGAATAGGAGTGATTTTAAATGAATAATTTATTAGAAAATTTGAATGTTAGATTTATAGGTATTAAGGCTTTTTTATTCAGCAAAGTTAATAATAACAGGGGCAGTTATGGTTTAGGTGCAATTATATTCATTTGCATCTTAATTATAATTACCCTCGCTACTAAAGCACCAGTAGAAACTTTTAACTCTGGGATGGTAACTAAGCTGACGACATGGGGCGGTAATGCAATTGACGCGGAGATCGGCAAATGATTGACAACATAATTATCTTTATATTGGTAATGATATGTATAGTTGCGGTTGGAATAGTTGTAATTCAACCGCTTTTTCCATTGTTTCATAGGATGGAACTAGATAGAATTTGCAACAATTATGTTGACAGGATGCTGATCAATTCATCGGCAGAAAATATAGGTCTTACCATAAGTGATATTTCAGATTTAAAAACTGAACTGGTTAGTCGGGGATTTACAGTATCGTCTGTCAATGTCAGCGCAAATGCGAATTATGGCAATGACATAAACCTATCAGCTGAAGTGACAAGAGAATATAAACAGCTTCAAGGGGATTTGACATATGTCACGAAGACTGTGACTATGCATTACAGCAATAGTACAAAAGGTTTAGGGATCTAGGAGGTAGGAATGAGAAATTTTGTCTTGTATTTCTTTCTTGCGATGTTTTTCATACTTATAATGGTCATTCTTGGTCGATTTAGTGTGGAGTATTTAGGTGCTTTGTGTGTCAACCAAAGATATGATAGTGCTGTTACTTACGCTGGATGGAGTGGTTTTCAGTATTGTGATTTAGAGCGATATGCTACTCGTAAAAATCTTGCCAATCGTGAGTACCGATATATCTATCTTCAGGACAATAGTGAAATGAGAAAGGCTATTACAGACAAAATGATTGAAAACCTGAAGCTGAATGCTGATATGTCACCAAAGGATGATAGCTTTCTCGAAGATGCTGTTGAAATAGTCGGTATCAATATCTATAATCCTGATAGTTTGCCGGCAGTGATTAATGGACGGGAATATAATGTCACGACCATAGAAATAGTTACACGAATTCAAGTAATCTTGCCATTTGGAGAAAAAAAGACATACACAAAGCGAACCATTGTAAATGCTGATACATTTCTGATGAGAGCGCAAAAGGAGTGAAAATGAAAAAATTAAAGATTACAAAACGATACATCTTAATTATTTTAATATCCGTTATCTGCGGGACTGTATTATCAGTGCTATGGTACAACAACTTAGAAAAGGCAGCGGCGCCGGAAGAGCGTCTAAATATCTTGGCATTTACAAGAGACATCGCAGAAAATCAAGTTTTAACACATGATGTCATTAAGACAAGTGTTAAAAAAATCAGTGTGCCGGTATCATTGAAACCTGCTAATGCATTAGTTGATATTGAAGAGTTATACGATAAAACACTGGTCGAAAACGTTCGTAATGGAGAATACGTGGTTGCTGATATGTTGACCGAAAGAGGTCAAACCACTTTTGAGGCAGGTGATTACTGGCAGGTCAGTATCGATGTATCTGAAATAACCAATTTTCTTGGTCTGCAATTAAAGCGTGGCGATGAATACCAGATATTTTTCAGAAATAAAATTCAGGATTCCTTCACACTTGAACGAGAATGGGGTCTCATTACGGATCAGGTGTATATTGTGGATTTGGTAGATACACTTGGTAACAAAGTCTTTGAACAAAGAGAGGAGAATATCAAGTCAGTAATTCTTGCAATGCCTGAAAAATCAGCTTATGAAAAAATTATTAGCCTGAAGGAAGATGTGTTTTTTGAAATTGGCAAAGCACCGGATAATTACAGAGAGCAACTTGTGCTAAAAGAAGCGCCGATTAATCAAGAAATATTCATTCAGGAAATCATGAGAGAAAAGAGAGAGGGGAGGATGATGCAGTGGAAGAACAACAATTAATTCAAGAATTTGAAGACTTAGATATTCAGGAGGATGTGAAAGAGCATAGCAAACGTGTCATGACTTTGTCTGGGCTGATTGCTTTAAACCTTCAGAAAAATCAAGACATTAATTTGAGCAGCTTGCGAATAGCTGCTCTTTATCATGATGTTGGAAAGATGTACATACCTAAAACGATACTTAACAAGCCCGGTAGGCTGACAGATCAGGAAATGAATACAATGAAATTACATGTTAAATTTTCTGGAAAGTATGTTGCGGATCGAGGGCTACCAAGCAAAATAGTGAAAATAATATTGCATCATCATGAGACGTGCAACGGCACGGGGTATCCCTTCGGCTTATCGGGAGAAGTTTTGAATGTAGAATCAAAAATCTTAAGAGTTGCAGATATTTATGATGCACTTACGAGTGATCGTCCTTACAGGGATGCACATACGCAAAGGGAAGCACTGAATATTATACTAGAACGTTTAGAAGAATATGATGAGCGTATTTTGAAAGCATTATTTGAAGTATTAGGTTTGGAAGCTGTAGATGTAGAGAAAATTGCATAAGTTTTGTACTACAATTGTGGTACAATTGGGTTGTATAATAGTAAATAGAGGTAGGCGAAAACATGGTTATTTACGATTCGGATATCAGAAAGTTATTGATCGATAAATTTAAAACATATAAAAGTTTTATGAATGATGATAGTACAAAACTTGTCCATGAGATGGATGTTTGTAGAGGCAGTTCTCGTGTTGATATTGCAGTTATAAATGGGAAAATGCATGGATATGAAATTAAAAGTGAGAGAGATTCCCTTGAACGATTGCCATCACAAGTAAGTGATTATTCTAAAATATTTGATAATATGGTCATTGTTGTATCTGCAAATCATCTGGAAAAAGCTAATGAAGTTGTACCTGAATGGTGGGGAATCTACACTGTTCAAAAAAATTCTAGACGTGCTTTTCTTAAAAGAGAACGAATGGCAAAGCAAAATAGAAATATTGATTCGATGTCGTTGCTAAAATTGCTTTGGAAAGAGGAATTGATTGAGTTATTAGAAATGAATAATTATCAAAAACCAGTAAAGAGCAAGACTAGGCTTGCTCTTTGTGAAATTATTGATGATTTTGTTTCACATGATGATATAAAAAAATTTGTGAGATTAAAACTTAAAAACCGTACAAACTGGAGAGCTGTTCAATTACAACACTCATGTGATGATTAGCAGCAATTGTTACCCAATTTGTTGAATTGCCTGGGCCCTTTATTCTAAGAGCCCTTTCTTTTATTTCAGTATCACCAAATGAAAAATCTTCTCCGTAATAATCAGGGCTTGTAATCAATTGTTCTGATAACTCTGGGTAACCTACGGATAAAACTTTAGTTGTTTTATCACGTTGCCCTTTAAGATAGAGGTAATGATTTTCCGTAGTGTATTTTAATTTGGGTAAAATGCCATGTTTCATATATTTAAAGTCTATTTCGGAGTCAGTATACTTTGTTACTCCATAATCAGAGTATAGAAATTTATGATTTATAGGTTCAAATTTTGGGCTGGAATATATTTTTTGGAATAACTCAAAGTCATATCTTGGGTATTTTATAATATCCCCAGCGTTTACATTACTGATATCCATAGGGAAGCTGGTAGATGATAAAACGATGTTTCGTATAAAATCACATTCAAGTAAGAAATCGTAAATTAATGCTTTGGTTTCTCTATAACATGATTTTCTTGAATTTACTGACTCAATATATTCATAGTCGATTATGAGATCAATTTCGACATGTGAATCTCGACTCAATTTTTCGAGTGCGTTGAAGAGTGAACTACATTCATCTGAATCTTCAGGAAGTGGTATACGAATCGCAAGTTCGTTGGAAATAGAAGACAGTTCTTTGCCCAGCTCGTCAACCTCATCTTCCAAGATTACAGGGCATACTTGAAAATTTGCTTCGAGTAATCGTTTGATATTGGCAAAATAGTCATTTCGATCAGTTTCATCAACAATGGCAGTATCCAGATAAAATGTTTTGATTTTATGCTGATTTAGTTTTGCGTGAAATTTCTTTTGATCTTCATATGATTCAGCATCAACAAATTCGATTAAAGGTCGAATTTTTGTACTACATTCGTTTGACAATTGAGCTAGTGCAATTTGTTCACCAGCTTTCCACTTAACTATAGGGACGTAATAGTACTCTTTCATAAAGCAACTCCTTTTCAAAATATTGTAATTTCACAATAGCATATTTTGCAAAAAAAGAAAAATTCAAGCATTTAAATTTTCATATATGCTAACTTAGCCCATAGCTTAAGCATTTTAAATAGAATTTATAGTACAAAAAATATTTTTATAGTACAAAAAAATTGACTTTTTGCCTTCGAAAGCGTATTCTTAAAATAAGAAAGGAGGGGAGAAGATAATGTCTTGCAGCAGTACAGAGTCTATTACGATAGACGAGATAGAGAAGTACTTAGCTGAAGTCAGAATGCTTATTCAGGAAAATAGAATACACTTATCGACACGAGAAAAGAATAAGAAGTTTCTGAAAAAAGCTAGGATGCGTGCATCGGAAGTTTATAAAATCGTTAGCAGTTTAACGTATTTTGATTTCTGTAAAACGCTGAAGAATGATACGAATAATTCCAAATACGTGGATGAAGTCCTATATGTATTTACCAAGACTATAGAAGTAGATTTATGGTCAGAGCCACGTGAATGTCAGCTGTACATCAAACTAAATTTATGTGACTTAGGCAAAGGAAAACGTACTATTATCGTATCATTCCACGAATGTGAGTATGAACTAACAACAAAGTTTTAAGTAACTGAAAAAGAAAAGGCGACATACACGTAAACAAAAACAGAAAAAAAAAGTGTAGCTAAATAACATACGTGAGTAATTAAAAATATAGAAGAAGACATTATGACAAATATGAGTAATGAGAAAATAAACGATATGAGTAATCTAAAACAGAATAAAGATCTGCTTTTTTGCGAAGATTGTAGGGAAGATGTTGAGTATACAACTCATAAGGAAGTAGCGACTGCGGAAGTGCGTGGTCAGGAAATTGAATTTGTGGAAACAGTGTCTCGGTGTAATGTTTGTGGATGTGAAGTTTATAATGAAGCACATGAAGATATTAACTTTGCAGCTATAGATCATAAATATCGAGAACTAAACGGTATCGTGACAGTCAGAGAAATTGAAGAATTGATGGAAATGTATAATATTAAAAAAAGACCTCTCTCCCTGATTTTAGGATTTGGTGAACATACTATTTCACAATGGCTTGATGGTCAAATGCCACAGAAGGCACATTCTGATGTGTTTTTAGAGGCGAAAGAACCTGAGATATTTAAAAAGTATCTAGAAGAGAATCATGAAAAGATATCTGCTGGGGCATATGCTAGAGCTTTAAATGCAGTTAATAGCCAGATTGAAAGTTGCTACTGTGATACCTCTAAGAAAATTGATATGGTAGCGAAAATGATTTTATCTAAAAGTGGAGACACGACACCGTTAGCATTGCAAAAGCTCTTGTATTATAGTCAGGCCTTTACAAAAATGTTTACGGAGAATTTCTTATTTGATGATGACTGTGAGGCTTGGGTGCATGGGCCAGTTTATCGAGAAGTCTATCATCATTATAAATGCTATGGATTTGAGCCCATTAAAGCATGCTTAAATGTGAATTATGAAGACATGCTTACATCTACGGAAGTGGATATCATTGAGTCGGTTATTAAAAATTTTGGGTGTTATAGTGGTAGAATTTTAGAAATGATGACCCATGGAGAAAAGCCATGGCTAATGACTAGAGGCTTTTTAAAATCAGAAGAGAGTTCTAATGATTTAATTGATAAAGTACTGATTGAGCAGTACTTTCAGGAGGTGAAGGAAAAATATAATATCATTGAAATTAATGATATTGCAGATTATAGTTCGGATTTGTTTAAAAAAATATTCTCGATTAATTAGCATTGGAAAAGAGCTCTGTAGGGGCTCTTTTTTAGTTGGAAGAAAGAGGTGGCTTGAGAAATAGATAAATGTAATAATTGAAAAGAGAAATAGAGCCTGATAAAAGCTCAGCGCTCTATTTCTTGAACGAATATTATTTTGTAATTTAAGTTTATACTAAAAATCTACTGGAAAAAAGTGTATAATAGAATTGGAAGACGATTTGTAAAATATATACATTTCACAGAACATAAACAACTAATCGAGGAGGATTAGAGAATGAATAGAAGAATATTGGCATTAGTACTTGCTGTAGCGTTATTACAATCAGTACCGAGTTTTGCGGCCTCAAGTTTTGTAGAAGATTTAAACAAAGGGATAGATTCAGCTCAAGAAAAACTTAATGATGTAGCTGAAGATATTGAAGTCGTGACTGAGAAAGTTGGTGAAGCTGTTGATAAAACCGCAGAAATGGTCAATGATACAGTCGAGGCAGTAAGGGTCATTTTATCAGATCTGGATAATCACTGGGCAAAAGATCAAATACAGCACTTGATTGATAAAAATGTTATCGCAGGATATTTAGACGGCACATTTAAACCTAATGCGTCAATCAGCGCTGGAGAGTTCACAAAAATATTAATTAAACCAAGTTATCCAGATCAGGAATATAAGCAAGGTAATCCTTGGTACCAGGTATATGTCGACAGAGCAACCAAAGAAGGCATCATAGAACAAGGCGAATTCAGCGACTACACAAAACCAATCACACGCTACGAGATGGCGCGCATGATTGCACGTGCAGCTGAAGATTTGGATAAGCTAGAAATTACCTCGACAACATCAACGACATTTAATGATGACTCGACGATTACATCATCAGGAAAGAAATATATCAAAGCTGTAAGTACTGCAGGCATCATCACAGGATACCCTGATAATACGTTCGGACCTGACAAAAATGCCACGAGAGCTGAAGCTAGTGTCATGCTAAATAGATATCTTGATTTAGATGGTACCGAGCCAGTAGAAGTGGACATTGTCGATGAAATGATTGCGAATGTACTGGCAACGGATATGGAAACGCTGACTGACATTGCAGACGTTGAAGACCTTATTAAAAGACGTGAACAATTAATACACGTTGGT
>JAFGVN010000030.1 GCA_016937975.1 Clostridia bacterium | reverse complement strand
TGCATCACCTGGAACTTATCGTTTTTCAGGAACAAGTTCAGATGAATTAAGACAATCAATTCTTTATGTAACAATTAATAATCATACAGTAGTGACATTTCCTGGAGAGCAGATGTTCTTATTCGTTGGATCTAATACATCCGTTTCATACAGATATGCATCTGGAGACTATTCATTAAGTGTAGTTTATGAGAATGGAATTGTCACATTAACAACTGGAAATACAACACACAATATTACAAGTGTATTTACGAAAAAATAGGAGGAAATTAAATGGCTACAATTCAAATTAAAAGAAGAACTACGGCTGGAACTGGTCCACTTACAGGAACAACCGGTACTGTCAAAGCTGGTGAACCACAAGTTGATTTTAGTGGTGAGCATCTCTATATTGCAAAAGCAGATAAGGTTGCTAGTGTCTCTGTTCCATTGGCGGAATCAGATTATTTAAAGATTCCAGGAGTGAGTAAAGTTGATGCTCAAATTGACACGAAGATCACTGCCTTGAATCTGGGTACTGCTTCAACAAAAAATACAGGAACAGGAAATGGCAACATTCCTATCCTTGATTCGAACGGTAAGCTAGCAGATAGTGTAGTACCAAAGATTGCATTAACAAATACCTTTGTCGTAGCAAGTCAAACAGCTATGCTTGCTTTATCTACCGCACAGGAAGGCGACGTTGCCGTTAGAACGGACTTAAACAAATCCTTTATTCTTAAGGCGACTCCGTATTCAACGCTTGCAAACTGGCAAGAACTCTTAACACCAACCGATGCAGTCACAAGCGTTAATGGTTCAACTGGTGCTGTGACAATTTCACTCTCTGGTTTAGGCGGTGTTGCATCAACTACTTACGATACCCACGTTGCTTCAAATCTTCACTTAACATCAGAACAAAGAACCATTCTTGATAATGTTAAGATGTTTGAAATCACTGATACAACAGGTATTGATTTAGCAAGTTCTGAGACAGATTATGCAAACTCAGTTATTGTAGATGGATTGATATATTATCCGGTTGTTGATACGAATTATACCCCAACCAAAATCACATACAAACTTGGCATTGATACAAGTAAAGTGTTACAGCCTTCATCGATTATTGATGGCGGAACATACTAATGGCTATCATTAGGGTGAAACGTGGAACAACAACACCAACTACGTCAAATATGTCCTATTTAGGAGAATTAGCTTTTGATTATAATAGCGAAACACTCTATGCGAGAGGTATTTCATCGGTTTTAAAAATAGGCGGAGCATTAGAAAAAGTATATGACTATGAAGGATATTCTTATTATCACAGTTTAGTCTATCCCTTTGATCCTGATTATATTTATAAAGTTCATGTGATTGCTTCGACTTATGGAAGTTCTGTTGATACCTCTGATACTTACATCTATTACAGGACTTCAAGTTACTCGTATTTATATGGTTCTTATATTAGCCATCATGTGAACACTGAAGATACTGTCCATGATGTTAGAGTGGGTAAGAACACAACAGCACAATATCTTGAAGATAGTTTTGTTTCAGGTACGACCATTACAAGTGGTATTACAAAGGTCATAGATTTTGAAATATCACCAACATTCAATGCATCCTTATCAGATACTCAACAATGGATAGCTTATGGAAAAGAGGTCACAACATTATCTGGGCAAGGGAATGCATCAATTAAAATGGTCGATTTTGCACACTCTGTAAATGGCTCGCTAGGATCTTTATACATTAATCCAGGTATGTCCGTAGGATCACCAGATAGTATAGCAGTCACAATATTTAGAATGAAAAGAAAGTAGGGAAGCATATGGCAATTATCAAAGAATTAAATACAAAATTTGGAATTAGTGCATCATACCATCGTATCACTGCATTTAACATCAGTTATTCAAGCAAAAAAATCACTATTTGTGTTGCATCCTATTTATCAAAAGAAGCACGAGCAAATAAAAGCATTCCAATTGAAGAGTTAGACATCGCCATTCCGTTTTCAGACTTTTCATCTTTTCTAAATGTGAATCCAATCGTTCAAGGATATGAATGGCTAAAACAAAATGTGATCGGCTTTGAAGATGCAATCGATGATTTTGATGTGATTGACCCCCCGCTTCAAGAGCCAATAGAGGAGGAAGAACCAAATGAATGATTTATTAAGTATGATTGAGGGAGTGTTTCCAAATACGGAGATACTCCTTGTTTATTATGGTGGTTCGATTGCATATGGACTAGATAGCACCTCAAGTGATAAAGATGTTACTGTGGTTTTAGAAGGATTCAAAGGAAATCTTCATATAACACTTGGAGAATATGACTTTTTTGTATTTGCGAGGGATAGATTTATTCAAAGACAGCAATTTGATGAATCCATTATTGCATATCATAGAGCAGCAGCTGATAATATCATGAGTATTGAAAGAACACTTATCTATATCAATCCATCTTTCCAAGAAACGTTCGATCAATTGCTTGATTTCGATAATAAGCAGTTTATGTTAAACCATATCGCAGCAGAACTCGAGTATGGTCGTATGCGGTTTGAAGTGAATGTAAATTTCAAATCCCATTATCATGTCTTTAGGATTAGAGGTATGGTAGACCACTTCGAGAAAACAGGAAAGTATGAACTTGTTGTAGAAGAGCCCTGGTTTACTAAGATGATGGATTTTAAGAACAACTGGGACAACGAAATCGCTGAAAACTATGTACAAGAGATTAAGGAACAACTGAATTACCTTGAAAATTACCGAAATGAGATGATGCAAGATGGATTGGGAAAATATAGCGAGCCTATTTAGAATGGAAAATTTAATTTATTGGATAGTGACTATGGTTGTAGTGATACTGACGACAATCAAGCAATTTAACAGACAAGAAAAAACCAACAAATCAAAAAATGATGAGATCATTGGTAACTTGCAGAAAATCGAAAAACAAAACGTTAAAATGATCAACTTGTTAGAACTACACTCACAGGATATCAAGACATTAAAAAAAGATGTCAACATTCTTGAGCATCGAGTTTCACGATTAGAAGATTCACATGTCAACATCTATAAACATTTAGGAGGAAAAGAAAATGACAACACTTGATATAATTTTACTTATTGTAGCCTTATTTTTATTAGCACTTTATGTAACATCAAAAATTGGTAAAGATCAATCGTTAAATGATGTGATCAAAGAAGTTAAAGAAGATTTGAAAAACACTGCAGAAAATGTATCTGAGCTTGTTAGTAAAGCAAAGGATGTCGTTTTTGATGAAAGTGTGCAAAAGACCATCAAAGAATTCATATTAATCGTAGAAGAAAAGAACCATATTGCAAAGGATAAAGGTGAGGCGTTCTTAGCTGGCGATGATAAGAAACTAGCCGTTGTGCAAAGGTTAAGTGAATGGGTAAGCAACATCACTGGTTCAACCGAAAAAGCAGTAGAGTTTGTTGAATCAAATCAGTCCAAGATTGAATCAATTATTGATGACTACATATCATTTAGTAATAAGATGCAAGGCAAAGAAACTTTATCAGAAGCAGAAAAGATTATCAAACAACAATTGAATAAATAATAACTAAACCTCTGGGACTTATATCCTGGAGGTTCTTTTTTTTGCTCAATTTATGATTTTTTAACTTTTTTTTATAAAAACCCGAACTTTTACACGATTTGTGCGGACTAAGACTTAGGAGGTAGTTCGTATGAATGATATCAATAAAAAAATAGTTGAATTACGTGAGTTAGGTTATGGCTATAAGAAAATAGCAAGTGAATTGAATACTTCGATAAGTATCGTTAGGTATGCTTGTAGTAAACAAACGTATGATAAACTCATTGGATTTTGTGATCATTGTGGTTTAGAAATGAAGTCGGTTAAGGGCAAAAAAAAGAAACGATTCTGCTCGGATCAATGTAGATGGCAGTGGTGGAACGAGTACAGACGCAAGAAAGATATTGATCGTCATGAATAAATCAAACTTGGAAAAGTATTACCTATCGATGAAAAGTATCGTTGATATGCATGATGAAGGACTAATATCCAACAATGAGTACGATAAGTCTGAAACTTTTATGGCTGACAAATATTGTATCAAAACAGGGAACCTTTATCGCTTAAATCACTTGACTATTCCCCCTAGTAGAGTGATTAATAGTGTATCAAAAGAGGAGGTAAATATTCATGAAGAAAACCATCACCAAGTTAGACGCATTACCCAAGTTAACAAAGAAAACTAGAGTTGCGGCATATGCAAGAGTATCAAGTGGAAAAGATGCCATGCTTCAGTCACTTGCTGCTCAAGTTAGCTACTATAAAAAACTGATTCAAGAAAACAAAGAATGGGAATTTATTGGCGTGTATGCGGATGAAGCATTAACTGGAACAAAGGATTCAAGAGAAGAGTTCCAACAATTACTCACTGATTGTAGAGCTGGACAAGTTGATATGATCATCACGAAGTCCATTTCAAGATTTGCCAGAAACACACTCACATTATTAGAAACTGTGAGAGAGCTTAAGTCATTGAACATCGACGTGTTCTTTGAAGAGCAAAACATCCACTCGAACAGCGGTGAGGGAGAGATGATTCTAACCTTTCTTGCTACATTCGCACAAGAGGAATCAAGAAGCACATCTGAAAATATGAAGTGGCGAATTAAAAAAGACTTTGAACAAGGAATCATGTGGGGTGGGAAATCCTGCTTAGGTTATATGATTGAAGATAAGAAACCCGTAGTCATACCTAAAGAAGCTGCAACAGTCAAATTGATCTATCAGCTCTATTTGGATGGTAAAGGTGCTGATGCAATTGGTAAGATACTAGATTTAAAAGGAATCAAACCGCAGTATGCATCAAAATGGAATCGGTCATCAATTATGCATATCTTAACAAACTACAACTATACTGGTGATTTAATACTTCAAAAGACATTTAGAGAAAACCATTTAACCAAAAGAAAAATCATCAATTCAGGTGAATACGATCAATACGCTGTAAAGAACAACCACGAACCGATTATCAGCAAAGAAGTATTTGACAAGGTTCAAACAATCAAAAGAGAGCGTGCAGAAAGAACCAAACCCAATCCAAACAAGAAACCACGAGTTTTCAAAGGCATGCTGAAGTGTGGTATTTGTGGTAGAACGTATACCCATAAATCAACACCACATAATGAGATTTGGAAATGTTCGCTATCAGTCACCAAAGGGATAGAAGCTTGTCCATCCAAACAAGTACCAGATACAGCCATTAAAGAAGTGTTTAATGAAATATTGAATCAAGACAACTTTAGCGAGGAGTTATTTAAAAAGAAAGTTAAGTTCATCATTGTAAATCCTGATAATCATTTAGTGTTTCATTTTAAAGACTTAAGCGTCATTGATTATCAATGGGAGCCACGTTCAAGAAGTCGAATCTGGACTCCTAAAATGAAAGAACAAGCTCGTAAAAGAGCACTCAAACAACATCAAGGAGGTGCATTTCATGGCGAAAGTCACAGTCATTCCATCAACGATTAATCCAATTACACAAATGCCAATCAACATGGCAACAACTAAGAAAGTAGCAGCATATGCGAGAGTTTCAACCAACTCAGACGAACAATACACCAGTTATGAAGCACAAGTGAATTACTATCAAAAGTTCATTGAAGATAGACTAGATTGGGAATATACAAAAGTTTATGCTGATGAAGGAATATCCGGAACCAGTACAAAAAGGCGTGTCGGATTTAATGAAATGATCAAGGATGCACTTGGTGGAAAGATTCACCTCATCATTACCAAATCCATATCAAGGTTTGCACGTAATACACTTGATACCATTTCATACGTAAGAAAACTAAAAGACAATGGAATTGAGGTATACTTTGAAAAAGAGAACCTATGGACACTTGATCCAAAGAGCGAACTCATCTTAACCATTATGGCATCTATTGCTCAAGAAGAGTCACGTTCCATTAGCCAAAACGTCACATGGGGTAAGAGAGTAGGATTCCAGGAAGGTAAAGTTTCATTTGCATATAAGAACTTTATGGGTTATAAGAAAGAAGATGACAAAATCGTGATAGATGAAGACCAAGCAGTCATAGTTGAGTTAATTTACCGAATGTTTCTTGTGGAAGGCAAGACAGCATCAGCAATAGCTAAATACTTAAAATCAAATCGTATAAAAACACCAAATGGAAAAACATTCAATTGGACCACGAATACAGTTACATCCATTCTCACCAATGAAAAGTATAAAGGGGATGCATTACTTCAAAAGTCTTATACCGAAAACTACTTAGACCATAAGATGGTAAAGAACAACGGACAGATTCCTCAGTACTATGTAGAGAATAACCACCCAGCGATTATAGAACGAGATATGTGGGAACTGGTACAAATAGAACTAGCAAGACGTAGTAAAATAGGCACACAGTATTCTTCATCTGATGAATTCGCATCAAAGTTGATCTGTGAGGATTGTGGAGGATTCTATGGTAAAAAGAAATGGCACTCTAATTCCAAGTATTCAAAATTTATCTACCAATGCAATAACAAGTTTCACAAGCATAAAGAGAAATGCCATACACCAAACCTTAAAGCAGAGGATATCAAGCATAAGTTTATCGAAGCCTACAATATAACGATGGAAGATAAAGAAAGAATGATTGAAGATGCACATGAGGTCATGGAACTTCTAACTGACACTTCAAAACTGGATAAAGATATTTCAAAGGTGAATGATGAGCTTGTAATGACATATGAACTCGTGAACATTCTCATTAAAGAAAACTCAAAAACCAGTATGGACTTAGAAGACTATAATAAAAAGTACCAAGAACTCACAGAAAAACATGACAAGCTTCTAAAGAAACAAGAAGAGTTATTAAAAGCTAAAAGTCTTAAAGAGAATCAAGCAATTAAAATAAAAGCCTTTATCAACAACTTAAACCAATCTGAAGATAAACTTGATGAATGGAACGAGCGTATTTGGATGTTATTAGTTGAAAGTGCAATAGTATACAAAGATAAAAAGATCACCTTTAAGCTCAATAACGGTGAAGAGGTAACAGTATAACTAAAAGAAATCTACCAATTAAAAACTGGTGGTTTTTTTACATATACTTGTCAAAAATTATTTTAAATAGTATAATATATATTGTCAAAAGATAAATGGCTTTGGCGGTCTCAAAATTGAGATATAAAACAAAATCAATTTAGTGTTTCTTATGCAAGTGAGCGATAATTAAATGATGATGATTTATATAAACATTTTGCAAAGTTTAAAAGCCTATAATAAAAGGTAGCAGTCTATTCTAGTGGGACTCCTTACCTTATTTGATAGGCTTTTTGTTTATCTTCCTGACATATAAAATTTAAGGAGGAATTACAATTGAAAGAATTAAACGAACATATCAAAGATGTTCAAAAACAAATTAGTTACTGGTTTGATAATGTTGATTTGTTATACCAGGCATTTACAAGACGTTCTTACTCACAAGAAAATGGTGGAGAGAACAATGAAGTTTTAGAATTTGTTGGCGATAGAGTATTAGATTTTTATGTGACCAAGATACTTATGGATCGATATGGTTATACAAAATCACAGCTTGATGACTTTGATTCAGAAGAAAGTGATGATGAGTTTGTTGTTGACACGTACACGAATGAAGGTAGTTTAACGAATATCAAGAAGAAATTAGTTAATAAAAAGATGCTTGCACATCGAATTGATAAGCTTGGATTTAAAGAATACCTCTTTATGGGAAATGGAGACATCCAACAACATAAAGAAAACGAAGAATCAGTAAAAGAGGACCTGTTTGAAGCAATACTTGGTGCCATAGCAATTGACTCAAATTGGAATCCTGATGAGTTAGAGAATTCAGTGAGCTTTATGCTTAACATGGACCATTACCTGAATCACGGTTTTACTGAAGATGATGACTACGTTGGATTAGTTCAACAATGGAATCAAAAAGAGCATGGTGAGGTTCCGGATTATGATTTTCAAGAACAATACAATGGTGGATTCATTGCTTATTTAATTTTAGATACACCAAGAGGTAGAATTCGTTATCAAGCTGAAGGAGACAGTAAAGCAGAAGCTAGAGTAAATGTTGCTGAATTAGCATACAATGATTTAGACGAACATGATGAGTTATTTACTATCTTAGATGAACTTCCAGAAGAATTGACACTAGAAAATTCAATAAACACACTTCAAGAACTCGCACAAAAAGGTTATGTTTCAATGCCGGAGTATGATTTATCAGAAGACCAGGTATATGATAATGATGGCAATTCGAGATGGGCATGCACTTGTACTTTAAGAAGTCATTCTATTAAAGAAATAGCATATGCAACATCAAAAAAAGTAGCTAAAAAATACGCTGCATACCTTTGTATTTGTAACATCTGTGGATTAGAAGATCAATTTGAAAATGATGCAACTAATATAAAGTAACAAAAATGAATTTAAACTCAAGTTCAAATATGCTATACTAATTATAAGTGATTAAGCTAAAATAATTTACTACTTGGGGCTAAGTGGAAGTGTAAAAAACAAAGCCTTTATAGATAGAACAATTATCTTTTAGGGGCTTTTGATTTGTTATAAATGGAGGAACTTTATGGAAAATAAATTAGAATATAAAAATATGATGAATCTATTAGAAGAAGGTCAAATACATGAAGTCAGTTTTCATATAACCGATTATGCACATTATAAGTCATGTAAATTATTCAGAAATGTTGATGTTCTACATAATGGTAATGAATTAATTATGATTTGTATAGACCCAGTACCTGATAGATCTGAAAGTGTTTGTTTTTATAAAAAATATGATCATACATATAAAGTTTTCAATTTAGGTAAAAACAAAAAATATTCACTTAAACAAATTTGGGACCGAGTTGGAATTAAAGAAATTAAATAATAACTGTGGAGGATACACATGAGTTTGTTTAAAAAACCAGAACCTAAGAATATATTTTTAGGAAAAAACAAAGTAATAAAATATTTGAAAAAAACCGATCAAAAAACTACACAAAATGACTTATTGAAATTATATACAGATGGTACTTTGGAAGAAATACTCAGTAAGTACAGTTTTGATTTGATTGAAGTTTATGTAGATGGCAATTATAAACTAGGATTAGATTTACAGATTAATATTAGAAAAGGAAATAAAAACATCGGTATTGATTTCTTAAGTGATAACTATGAAACGTGTTTTTATTTAGCAGGATGTACACCTGAAGATGTAGAAAACTCCATTGTGAGATATGACTACAAAGATTTTGATTTAGATGTATTACTGAAAGAGTTAGAATCTAAATTTGGCTAGTAAAGATTCAGAACAAGAAGCCAAATATATTAAGAGGTGGTTAGGTGAGAAAGACTGTATATTTAATATTATTAATTTCATCCCTATTATTCATGTTTTCAATTTTGAGTTATGGAATACTTCATATTGGACTTTCGGTTAATTTGTTTTCGAGTTCTATAATCATAGAAATAAGAGATAAACTTTTTAGTGCCTTATACGTAACATTTTTTCTGACAGTATTTAGCGGACTTGTTTATTATAAAGTTTATTTAAAATGATTATTACAAAGAACTAGGAGGAATCTATATGAAAATGAAGGCAATTCCAAAATGGTGGCAAACAGACTGTAGTATAAATGGATTGTTTAATGAGCTAAATAAAAAAGATTATATAAAGACTATTATGAAATATGAGAATGATACAGTAAGTTTTGAATTTCATAAGGATTTTAAGTTTGAAGTCAAATTTAATGGGGTTTTCTTTAATGCTTATATTAATGGTAAATTTGAATCCAATGTCGAAGAACAAGATATCTATGAATATATAGAAGAAATCATTAATGATACATATGTCGTAATAGAATATAAATCAAAAAAAGGTTTTTTTAGAAGAAGATATTTAGATACAGTTTTGAAAAGTAAATTCTACTTAGATAAATTTAGAAGAAACAGGAAAACAGTTAAAAGAATATTTACAATATATGAAGTATTATTTGAAAGCAATTGAAAATTTATAAGCAATAAAACAAATAAGGAAAGATCAAATATGAAAACTTTGAAAATTACAACTTTAGTTGTGGTAATGATAACAATCTATCTACAATAATAAGCATCGCAATTGTGATAAAAAATGGTGGTTATTTATATCAGGTTGCATATCCATTTTCATTAATTAGTACAATTGGACTCTTGATTGGATCAATTTTA
>JAFGVN010000029.1 GCA_016937975.1 Clostridia bacterium | reverse complement strand
TGCCGAGGACCGGAATCGAACCGGTACGATCGCAATGATCGCAGGATTTTAAGTCCTGTGCGTCTGCCAGTTCCGCCACCTCGGCATGCTCGCTTGTGTTGAATCACTCGCAACTGACAAATACTATAATATCTTAGATAGGACCTTTTGTCAACAACTTATACACATTTTTTTTAGTTTTTTTAAAATTTTTTTAATGTTGCTTTTCTGTAATATTTTCAGATTTTTCACTCAATATCAACGTTAAAAAAAAGCGCTATTGCGCTTTGCTTTTATCGAAATATAAACCTTCCAAATTATCATATTCACTGATAACAATACCACTCTTTTCAAGCTTTAAAAGAATCTGCTGTAAAATCATAAAACCACAGGGGATGATATCTGCTCTTTTAGGCTGTAATCCTGGCATTTGTTTTCTTTCTTCTATGGTTTGAGAAAGTAATTTTCTATTCATATGATGTAAATCTTCTAAAGGCACAAAATAATTATGCACTCTTTGGCGATCATAATCGATCATTTCAAGATTCATAGATCCAGCAGTGGTAATTGTACCACCAATACCAACTACAAATTTTATATCATAATTCATAATCTCTGCCAAAGCATCTTTTATGGTTATACGGATGAAATCCGACATATCTTGTTGTTCATTTAAATCAACTGGATCGGATGTAATAAACTTGTCACTTAAACGTACCGCACCAACATCTAAACTGATACTATAATCTATTTCACCGCCATGACCAACGATAAGTTCCGTTGAACCACCACCAATGTCCACAACAAGAAGATGATCCTCTGATTTAACATCATGGGATAAACCTTTAGATACACCTAAGAAGCCTAATCGAGCTTCTTCAGAGCCACTGATTACCTCTACAGTAATACCAGTCTTTTCATAAACATTACGGATAAAATCTGAACCATTCTTTGCATCTCGTACTGCACTAGTTGCTATTGCATAGAATTCATCAACATTTTCAGCCTCAGCGATTTCTTTAAATGTCATGAGCGCTGCTAAGGTGTCTTCCACAGCCTCTTGTGATAATTCCCTTGTTTTGTCTACACCTCGACCAATTCTAGTTGTTACCATGTGTTTTTCTGCTTCTATCCCAGTATGACTATTCAGGATAACCATTCGAACAGAATTGGTTCCTATATCTATACATGCTACTTTTTTCATAAACTCCTCAAAATAACCTTACAATAAGGTTATTTATTCTTTGTCATTTGGAAATATACTTCATTGGGATAAACCATTTTCAGATTTTCTCTTGCAAATTTTTCAACATAATCCAAATCAGCTGTTTTGTTCAACTCGTACTCTTTATCTTTTAAGGTCATTTCCAATTGTTGTATTTTAGCTACAGCAAGATCACTTTTCACTCTTAATTCATCTAGCCTCTGTTGTTTCACAAAAGTCACAGAAACAGAATAAACCCCTACGAGAAGTAATATCGTCAAAGCAATAAAATGTCGTTTTAAAAAAGATTTTCGACGTTTCATAACTACCCCTCAACGACTTCGTACATTTCTTTTGCATCATCTTTTGTAACATGTTCTCTCAAATCTGTCACTTTGACTTTGATAATTCTAGAAGAAAAATCCATTGATATTTCGTCACCTACTTTTACTAAGGAACCTGCCTTTGCCAAATGACCATTGATCAAAATTCTACCTTGATCACAAGCTTCTTTTGCTATGGTTCTTCTCTTAATCAATCTTGAGTTCTTTAAATACTTATCTATTCTCATTCTACCACCTCAACTTAAGAACGTTGAACTTATTACAAAATAATGGTCATATCTGCTTAGATTTTATGACCAATTAATCTACTCTTATTTTACCTTATTTAAAGTTATTAATAAAGCCTCAATCAAAGGTACATTCCTTTAAAACTAACTTTCCAAAACAAACAGGACTTTAAGTTCCTATAATTCAACAAGAAAAGAAATGCTCAAAACCGACTATAAATCCTTCAACATTAGATTTCTGGGCAATTAAAAAACGTAGCAGCACTCAAGGGTATTGCTACGTTTAAATATGTATCAGAATTATTTGTTTACTAATTCTTTTAATGCTTTACCAGCTTTGAATACAGGTGCCTTAGAAGCAGGGATATCGATCACTTCTTCAGGATTTCTAGGATTTCTACCTAATCTTGCTTTTCTTTCTCTTACGTCGAAAGTACCGAAACCTACTAGTTGTACTTTATCGCTTTCGATTAATGCTTCTTCAACACTCTTCATGAATGCGTTTAATGCTAATTCTGCGTCTTTCTTAGTTAAACCTGACTTTTCTGCCATGCTTGTAATTAATTCTGCTTTATTCACAGTAATTCCTCCTTATTAATATAATGCGAAAATCTCTTGCAGATTTCCGAAGTGATTGATATCACTCATCTCACTATATATATGATATATTGAAAACACTGATTTTATCAAGTGTTTTTTTGATTTTTTTGACTAAATGTCGTGTTTTTTTGATTTTTCCCATAAATCTTCCATTATTTTAAGAGAAACATCAGTCATAGACTTGTTTTCAGCAAGTAAAGATTCTTCAACAAACCTAAATCTTCGAGTAATTTTGGAAAGTGTTTTTAAAAGTGCTTCACTAGGATCAAGGGACAATTTTCTGCCAAGATCAACAACAGCACCTAAAAGGTCACCATATTCATTGAATATACGCTCAGAATGGCTTTCTTTGATATCTGCCTTAAGTTCCTCTAGCTCTTCGTGAATTTTGTCCAAAGCACCCTCTACAGAATCATAATCAAAGCCTGCTTTGGCCATTTTCTTAAATATCTTTTCCGCTTTCATTAAAGGTGGCAATGCAGCAATATGATCGATCTCATCAGAAATTGTCTCTTCAGCTTTTTCATCATTCTTGATGTTATCCCAGTTTACAAGAACTTCATCAGAACCAGTCACATCTACATCAGAAAAAACATGTGGGTGACGTCTAACCATCTTTTCATAAATGCCGGTAATGACATCCGTCATGTTGAAGTATCCATTTTCACGGGCAATTTCCGAATGAAAAACAACTTGTAACAATAAATCACCAAGTTCTTCCTCTAGACTCCATAAATCACCTGAGTCAATGGCATCTATAACTTCATAAGCTTCTTCAATCAAATATTTTTTTAAAGATTCATGACTTTGTTCACGATCCCAAGGACAACCTTCAGGCGATCTAAGAATTGTCATCACTTGTTCCAAATCTTGCATGAAATAACGATCTCTGTCTTCAGGATGAACTGCATTGATATAAACACTTGTTAAATGATCTAAACAGTCCACACGATCCAACTCATATAACAGCACAGTCAAAACCACTTCTTCACCAGGGATACCTGCACCTCTAACAACCGTCACTTCATGGTCATCAGAATAATACGCCATCAATTTTATTTTTACATTAGAGGCAACCTGTTGGTCATAAACTTGTATCACTAAAGCGTCACTGTTTACATCAGGCACCATATCCTCAATGGTAAGTCCATCCATTATTTTCAAACCATAAACAGGATCTATGCGTAAAGTGGTTACGATGGCATCTATAAAACTTGCACCATGTACAATTTTCAAATGTTCATCATCCACGATTTCAAGAAGTCTTTCTACTGTAGATTCTGCAACAAAAGGATTCCCTGGCACCGCATAAGTCACATCACCTTCCTTCAAGTGCATCAGCACTTCATTGGCAATGGCTTCATAAACCTCTTCAAAAGTATTTTGAGTCTCATAGTGATGATCTAAACCACTAAACTTGGCACCTTTTTCGATTAAATCATCAATAACAGGGTGCTTCATGGTTCTAACATATACAGTTTCACCTGTCAGTAAAACATCTAAAGCTTCTAGTGTTAAATAGTTTTTTGAACCCGGTCCTAAACCAACGATTGTTAATGTATTCATATTATCTTCCTAACTTTATTGCAAGCTTCTTTATTTTTGAACCACCTGGTAACATATCATACTCATCATGATTTAAAGCTTTTGTCATGATGATCATAAAACCATAAAGAATTGCAGCGATTATAATTGTAATAAGTGTTGCCAATTTGCCACCTAAGGCATTTTCTACAGGACTATAGGCAAGCCAAACAAACAGGCCCATAACCCCACCACTGATCAACGGTTTAATACTTAATTGAATCAGTTTAACATCTAAATACTCACATTTTGTCAAGGCATAAACATTCAACAAACTTGCCACTGCAAAAGCGACTACTGTTGAAATTGCAGCACCATTGATACCGAAATCAGGGTTACCAACTAAAATGTACGTTAATGCTATTTTAAAGACCATACCTACTGCCAAATGGATTGCAGGTAGCATTTGCTTCTTAATCCCTTGCAAGATGCCTGTAGTCGCCTGATAAACCGCTAAGAATATCAAATCCCAAGCTAAGTATTTTAAAATATCTCCAGCAATAATAGCACTATCTGGTTGAGCAGAGAACAACAACATCATCACAGGTTTACTGAGTACTGCTAAACCAACAGCGCATGGAATACCAATAATCAAAGCGGTTTTCAAACCAGCATTGACGGTATCTGATAAATATTTGCGGTCCTCTTCTTTACCTGAGTTCTTATAAATCACAAAGAATTGCGTTATCGCTGGCACCAACGAAATCTGTAAAGAAGCGGTTAAAATTTGCGGGAAGTTAACGATGGTTACCGCAAAACCAGTTAAAACACCATACAAACCCTTCGCATTCTCTACACCAATGTCTTCCAAACGTCTAACTACCAGCAATAAATCTATAGAGTTCATCGTCGGCATAATAGAAGCACCAATTGTAATCGGAATTGAAATAATCAACACTTGCTTCAGTAAATACCAACTGCTATCTAGTTCATGTGTAGGTGGGGTCATTAAGATTTCACTATAGCTTTTCTTCTTCACATATTTATACATGAAGAAGCTAATACCAAATCCTGCTGCTGCACCTGCCGAAGCACCGAAAGACGCTGCTGCCGCTGCATATTGTACATCTTTATTTAAAATCTTGAATACAAAATAAGCTAAACCCAGACCGAAGATTACACGAATCAACTGCTCGAATAATTGAGTAATGGCGAAACCTTGCAATTTTTGTATACCTTGGAAAAAGCCTCGAAAAATTGACATTGCCGGCACAAACAACAAAGCTGGTGCAAGGGTCATAAAAGCATATTTAGCTTCTGGAATTTTAACCAAATCGGAGATGGCTTCTGCACCAAAAAACAAAATGGAAAATATGACAACAGAGACAATAAGCATAGGTTTAAAAATCGCTTGCACAATCCTAAAAATACCATGGGTATCCCCTAGTGTTTCTTTTTCAGCAATTAAACGTGCAATAGCAGTTGGAATACCCGCAGTAGAAACAACAAGTAACCAGTTGTAAATGGGATATGGTGCCATGAAGTAACTGCTTCCAGCATCACCAATCCAGTTAAACAGAGGAATTTTAAAAGCTGCTCCGAGTACTTTAATGATAATCCCAGCAACCCCTAAAATTGTTGCTCCTTTTAAGAATGATTGTTTTTTCGACATATCGCCTCTATTCTTCGTTTAATAAGGCTTCATTGATCTTCACAACAGCCTCACTTCTAAGGGTATTATAGACTTTTGTAGTTTCAGAAGTTGCATATTTTTTAATGATTTCTGCTTTGTAAGATTCAATTTCTTCTTCTGGCATACCAGATTCAATCATATCGGATAACATTTGGCGGTCATCCACAAAAATTAAATGAAAACCAAATTCAGTTTCTACAGGTTCACTTACGGTGTAGGGTTCAATGGATAAAGCAACATCTTCATAGGCTTTAGGCATAGAACCAACCAAACGATAACCTAAATCGCCTCCTGTTACAGCAGAGGTTGAATGAATAGAATATAATCTTGCCATATCAGAAAAATCAGCAGGATTCTCTTCATCGTTTAATTGAGCTAGAATTTCATCTAGATCTTCTTTCTTTTCTACCAAGATATGTCTTGTTTTATATCTGATATATTGATCATCAAACAAGTCATGCATTACAGCATCATCTTGAGACACCTCTTCATAAATAGATTGATTAAACAATGAGATATAATATTGATCCTTTAAAAAACGCTTTAAGAAATCATCATCTATGTTATTTTCTTTAAAATAGGCATTGATTTCATCATCATTTTTAATGGAATCTTGATATTTTCTTAATGCTGTATCTATAACAGATGCATCAACATTTATGTTTTTTTGTGTCAAATAGTCTTCAATGAGCGAAATCTTCACAAGATATTCAATGGTCTGTTCCTGACGGATTTCACGCATGCTTTTACCATTCTCTTCTAGATTCCAAACAGATTCACCGTATTCTTTTTCGAAATCATAACTTTGCATTGCATAGTATTTTTGATAAGTTTCAATTGTAACCGGTTTACCATTAACATCTACTAATACATTTTTTGCTTCTTCTTGAACCAATGAAGGTCCATTTGCATCATTGCCATTGTTTGATTCATTTTTACTACAGCCAACCAACAACAAAACACCTAAAATTAAAATCAATATTTTTTTCATCTTATACTCCTCGGATTTTCCTCAGTTAATTGTACAATAACTCGGATTACTGAGACAACTTATTATCTTTTATGTTATGAACTTTTAATAAAAAGTCAGTTAATTCTTTCAGCCTTTTTTCAGGAATTAAATCTTTTTTTGAATATCTAAAGACCATGTTTGGCACTTTCGAAAACTCGAACTTCACATTTCGATTAAAAACAACACCAATATCATTGATTAATTTTAAATCAAGATTATTGGAATCAGCAAATTCCAGAACACATCGATCATGCATATCCGTTACTGCCTTCACTTTAATATGTCTCGCCAAAGCTTTCACTAATGAAATACCAATCAAGTTATATACAACTGTTGCTATGGTACCATATCGATCTTCAATCTCTTCTTCGATGGCAAAGGCATCTTCTTGATCTCTAATGGAAGATATTTTCTTATATAATTCTAACTTATACTGTTGGTTTTCAACAAATTTCGAAGGAATAAATGCAGAAATTTTGAAATCAATAGATACTTCAAGATCTTCTTCAACTTCTACACCTTTTACTTTATTCACTTGTTGTTCTAACATTTTTGTATACAAATCATATCCAATGGCTGCAATGTGTCCATGTTGCTGAGAACCCAACAAATTTCCTGCACCTCTAATTTCAAGGTCACGCATTGCGATTTTAAAACCAGCACCCAGTTCAGTGAACTCCTTAATCGCCTTTAATCTCTTTTCTGCAACTTCCGAAAGCACTTTGTCTTTTTTATAAGTTAGATAAGCATAGGCAAGACGATTGGATCTGCCTACTCTACCCTTTAATTGATACAATTGAGACAATCCCATTTTATCAGCATTATCAATAATAATGGTATTTGCATTTGCAATATCCAAACCTGTCTCAATAATTGTGGTACATACTAATACATCAAACTCATGATTCATAAAATCCAACATGATTTTTTCAAGTTTTCTCTCATTCATCTGACCATGGGCATAAACAACTTTTGCATCGGGTACTAAACTTTGCACATGACCTGCAACCACATCAATATCTTCAACGCGATTGTGAACGTAATACACTTGTCCTGAACGATCCAATTCTCTTTCAAGAACATCTTTAATCAGCATAGGTTCATTTTCAACCACATAGGTCTGAATGGGATAACGCTCTTCCGGTGGATCTTCTATAACTGACATATCCCTTATCCCAACCATAGACATATGGAGTGTTCTCGGAATTGGTGTCGCTGTCAAGGTAAGAATATCCACATTTTTTTTCAAATGCTTTATTCTTTCTTTATGCTTAACGCCAAAACGTTGCTCTTCATCAATAACAAGAAGCCCCAAATCCTTAAAAACAACATCCTTGCTCAAAACACGATGAGTTCCTACAACAATATCCGTTACACCTGTACGGATATTTTCAATGGTTTGTTCTTGCTGCTTTGGTGTTCTAAATCTACTGAGCATTTCGATACGTACAGGATACTTAGAAAGTCTTGTGACTATGGTATTAAAATGTTGTTGAGCCAAAATGGTGGTCGGCACTAAAAATACAACCTGTTTCCCATCATTCACAGCTTTAAACACTGCACGAACAGCAACTTCGGTTTTACCATAACCAACATCCCCACAGAGCAAACGATCCATTGGAGAATGTGATTCCATATCCACTTTAATTTCTTCAATACATTTTAATTGATCAGGTGTTTCTTCATAAGGGAACATATCTTCAAATTGCTTTTGCCAATCCGTATCTGGAGAAAAAGCAAAACCTCTGGCATGATGTCTTTCAGCGTATAGGGCTAGAAGTTCATCTGTCATATCCTCTATGACTTTTTTAGCATAAGATTTGGTCTTTTGCCACTCAGTACCACCTAGTTTATTCAGTTTTACTTCTTTGCCTTCAGCACCAACGTACTTCTGAACCAAATCCATTTGTTCAATGGGAATATATAGGAAATCATCCTTCTGATAGCTAATTTTCAAATAATCACGTTTAGTATGCTCTACAACAAGTTGCTCTAAACCAATATATTTTCCAATACCATGATTCTCATGAACCACATAATCTCCAATATTTAAATCTCTAAAAGACTTGATTGCACGTCCTTCTTTGAATTTTCTAGAAGTTTTCTTTCTTTTGTTAACACCAAATAATTCATGCTCTGTTAATAAAATAAACTTTGCAGAACTTAACTCATAACCTAAACGTTCATGGCATACAACAACTTTTGCTTGTCCTGAAAAAATGGTCGTATCTTCTTTTGTCGTTTTGGTAATGTGAACACCTTGTTCTGTTAAAACTCTTTTAATACGGTCCGCTCTTTCTTCCGTACTTGCAGCAATTAAAATCTTACTTCCCGAGTGCATTTGTCTTTTCATGTCAGAAGCAAGTTGATCTAACTTGCTATGATACGTTGCAGCTTCTCGGGATTTAAATTCAACAATTTCTTCAAGTTTAAAATCTACAACTCTTTTTCTTAAAGTCATCATTAAAAGAACTTGATAATGATTCATTTCCAAAAGCAGTTGTTCAAATGGAATCATATAGTTTAGAGTTTCCTTTATGGCATCAGGCTTTTCCAAATAGGTTTTAAATCTTTCTTGAAAGTCATCTGAATGGGCTAAAGCTTTTTCTCTAATGCGATCAGGGTACTGCCAAATGATCAAAGGATTATTAAAATAAGACAGTAAGGATTGTTGTTTAAAAAAGTAACTGTGGTATTTATCAAATTCCTCTAAATATATGCCTTGAGATAAGTGTTCTATGATAAAATCAATCTTTTCATTGAGGGGTTCATGATTTTTTATTTTGCTTTTCTTTAACTTATCCATGGCAAGAGCAATGACATCTTCATTCATGACCACTTCACGACAGGGATATAAAGTTACAGCATCAAGTTTTTCAATGGACTTTTGTGATTCTACATCAAAGGTTCTTATGGAATCAATTTCCTCATCAAAAAGTTCCATACGAACAGGTTCAGAAAGGGCTGGTGAAAAGACATCTAAAATTGCACCCCTTCTTGCAAATTGACCTGGTTGATCGACCATATCTACTTTCTCATAACCACCGTCAATCAAGTGCTTTTCAGTAACACTTAAATCAATGATGTTGCCAACGGTTAATTCCAAATGATGAGATGAAAATATATCTTTTGGCATATGCGCAATCATTAAACTCTCTATGGTTGTGACGATGATCGCTTGAGGATCTGTTAAAATTTTATGAAGGGCTCTTGCTCTATCTTGAATTAACTGCTTACTATGGGCATAAGTGTCGAAAAATACAACTTCTTTTGTAGGCATTAAACTTACACGTTCATTGTAAACTTCAAGATCTTCCAATACTTTTTTTGCTTCAGCACTGGTACTGCAAACAATTAAGGTTTGTCTCTTCAAATCATCAATCAAACATTTTGTCACATGAGAACCAAAAGTTTCAAAAACACCTTGCGCACAAACAGGTGAAAGCTTGTTATCTATTGCCTTTTTAAGCTCCTCATATTCCCGGGTTTGGCCTATTATCTGATTATAAATCATTTCACACCTACTTTTTGTTAAATCGATTCATTGCAAGATCTACGTCTTCTCTAATAATGGTTTCAATAGCCTTTACACTGTCTCTTACAACAGGCATCATCTCTTCTTGTTCTGATTTTGAAAATCTCTGCAATACAAAATCGGCTAATGGTTGATTGGGATACGGTCTTCCAACTCCCATTCTTACTCTTGGAAATTGATCATCTTTCAAAAGATATATGATATTTCGCATGCCATTGTGAGAACCGCCACTGCCTTTTTTTCGAATTCTAATTTTCGCAAACTCCACATCAATATCATCATAAATCACAATAAGATGCTCTATGGGAACCTTATAAAATTCCATGGCTTTCATAACCGCTTCGCCACTTAAATTCATATAGGTTTGGGGTTTCATTAAAACAACTTTCTCAGAGCCAATATTACCTTCTCCAATTAAGCTTTTAAATTTAGTTTTATTGATTTTAATTTGATTTTCTCTTGCCAATTCCTCAACAACTTCAAATCCAATATTATGTCTTGTCACATCATATTTTTTCCCAGGATTCCCCAGGCCTACTACTATATACACATTAAACTCCTTTATTTCATCGAGCCCATGACTTTATAACTTAAAAGTCATTATCAAGGCTTAATTTTTAACATTAAACAGAAAACGTAAACAACACAAAAAATATAACTTTTCCCAAATAGGGGGCTGTTATATTTGTTCAATGCTTGTGATTTGCTCTTTAAGTATAGATAAATTTCACATTTTATTCAAGTGAATTCACAATTTGAAAGCCTTTTAGGGTAATCTTTTGATTAAGCATCACCACATGATCATCCTCTTTCATGAGTTCTATCAAACCTTCTTTAATCAACCAATCCGGTGTATTTTCAATAAACATACAGTACAATCCGTCTCGCTCTACACATTGAAAAGGATATGAGATTTCATCATAAACAAAAGAACCATCCATAAGAACAACACCTTTCTTCTCATAATCTTTTTTTAGACTGAGTCTTGTCGCTATGCTTTGGGGCAGACATTTGTAATGTTGACGGTATTCTAACACCCCATTTTCAAAATCCTCACCTTTTGTATGAACAATACCAAACCAATAAACATCTCCATGATATTCAAAACCTGATTTTTTTGCCAAACCCATTGAAGGTTCATTACCATAAACGATTTGAATATAAGGTAATCGACCTGTCTCGAGGGCTTTCGCCACTATGCTTTGAGTTAAAGCGTAAGCGTGGCCTTGACCACGATATTTCTCTAAAGTATACATATAGCCAATAGAATTGTCATCATGAAGCATTACAAAGGACATTAAGCCTTCTTCATTTCGTAAACATGAAGTTGGTCGATTTAAAATTGCACTTTGAATACTTGTATAGGATTCATCACTGGCATATTCATAATGTTCTTGTACAAATGCTGCATCTTCAATTTTTAAAGACTCCAAAACCTTAAGCTCATCAACAGTCTTTTTTGGATAGTGATATTGGCGACAAGAATTTTCCCACTGCATACAATAATTTTCATAAAATCTTAATACCACTTCATTCGTACCAGAAAAACCTATAAAAGAGTCTTCCAAAGTCTCATGGAAGGCTTCTACAAAGGAACTTGTTTTTCCGTAAATATAGTAAAAGTAGCCTTCTTTTATGTATATACCATTGGGCGCATTCACATCATCCGTAAAAATAGGATAATCCGTATTTTCAATCATCCCTTGAATATTCAAGGTTAAATAGCCTTCACTTTTCAACCAATTTTTAATATTTTCAACTTCACTCTTTTTTACTTGTATCATAATCTCACCTCAGCTTTATTTTAAGCTTCACCTATGAAATTCTCAAGAGAAAAAACAATTCACAAAAAACTATACAAAAAAGAGTAGCTAGGCTACTCTGATACAACAATATTGTTTTCAAGATAGTATCGACTCAAGGCAATTTCATACAATGCTCTTTCATACCCGTCACGACACAATTCCAAATCAATTGGTTCTTTTGTTTTTCTGTTCCATGCTCTCGAATGTTCATAAATACCATCTCGTGACATATCAAAGACAATATCATCCCAGATAAAGGAACCTTTAATCATATAGGTTTGGAACAATACAAAATGATCATTGGTGTTCAACAAGTCTTGACCTACTGTAAAAGAATCATCTTTTAAATCAAAGAGGTTTTTTAAAGTTGGCAATAAATCTTGCTGATCTGATACCTCGTCAATATTTTCTGAAATATTCATACCAGGGGCATGAATAAACAAAGGAATATTCATCATCTGATCTAAATCATACTTCTCCCCAATAAATTTTGTAACACTTTCATTATAACTCTTATCCATTGCAGAGATACCATGATGATCTCCATAAATAACAAATACTGTATTTTCTAATAACCCTTTTGCTTCCAATTCATCATAAAACAGTTTTAAAGCTTCATCTGTATAATGGACACTTTCAATGTATCTGCCAAACAACGTGTCTTCATCTTCCGGCTTAAGATCTATTGTTACTAATGCCTTCGGAATCTTATAAGGGTTATGGTTGGTGATTGTAACAAAGAAACCATAGAAAGGCGATTTCTCTTTAGAAAGAATTTCAGCACCTTGTTTAAATAAAGATTTATCCGATAATCCCATGCCGATAACTTCATTGATGTCTAATCGTTCTTCACTATAAAACTCTTCAAAGCCTTGTGTAGGATAGGCTTCTTCACGACACCAAAAAGAAGCTTCATTACCATGGAATGCCAGGGTTTTATAACCTTGTTCTTTGAGTAAGACTGGCAAGCCACTGAATTTAAAATTTTGATACCTTAAATATGAAATACTTTCCATTGAAGGATACAAAGAATTATGACTTGAAAATTCTGCGTCAGAAGTGTTTCCTTTTCCCAATTGCTGATAGTAGCTACTGAAATAGAATGTATCATTTCCTATCAAACTATTTAGAAATGGCGTAATTTCCTGTCCGTTGTATGTTTTGTTAATCACCATATCTTGTAAAGATTCTACTTGTATGGTAATTAAATTTTTCCCTTTAAATAAGCCTGTCAATCTTATTTCATCATCTGGTATTATTTCTGGCTTGTGAATAGAAATAGGTTCAGGCATTAAAACAGGCTCAGACTCATCTGTAATCTCAGATTGATATACTTCTATGCCATCCTTGGTATGATACATGAAAAATTCTTGATTCATAACACTGATGCCAAAATCACTTCCAAAAGAAGCAAGGGTTAAACATGGCACTAATATCACAACAAATGCAGTCGTTACAATCTTAAATCGTTTTTTTAGAACCAATAAGTCTTTATTATAAAATAAAATTATAGCCAACACCAACAGGTCCAACAACAATATAATATCACCGGGTCTTATTAGGCTTAACATGACATTTGAAACACTATTAACGAATCTCGCTTGAGACACATTATAAAAGGACAACAACTTGTTAAAATATCTGAAATATAATACTTCACATTCAAAAATAATTGTTAAGATACTTGCAAGCCCTATGGTTATCCAAGGTTTTTTTGAGAATAGCAACAAAAGGCCACCATAAAATACCGTTGTGAAAATGATGACAAAAAAATAATTACTTGTTACTGATAACATATTATAAAACCAAGCAAATTTCACTACCATTGCAAGAAACAACAACAGAAATGGTAATCTATTTTTTGAGTTCATAGGAATTCCTCCAATTCTATAGAGCATTTTATCACTAAACCATATCAACCTCAATAGAATTTATGGAAATTAAACGTTATCAAAAGAATGTAATGATTTTTTTTAAGATTCCCGCTTAAAACATGATTATATATAACACATTTTCCTGTCACTCTTGAATAATGAAATAAGCATTAAGTGATTCATTGCAAAATAGTACCTTTTATGTAACAAAAAAGGGAATCTTTGATTCCCTTTTTAAATTATTCGATTTTAAATTTAGATAATTCTGAGTTAAGTCTTAATGCGATTTCATTTAACAATTCTGCAGACTCTGCAACGTCACCAACAGCAATTCTTTGTTGATCTGTAGAAGCACTAACTTGATGTGCTCCTGCTGCAGTCTGTTGAGATACAGCCGATATGTTTTCGATAGCACTGACCAATTTATCCTTATCAGAAGTTAACTCTGCTACTGCAGCACCAATATTATCAATCATTGAAGCTATTGCTTCAACAGATTTTGAGATAATAGTGTAGGAATATTTCATATCTTCAACAGCTTTACCTTGATCTTTTGTAATCGATTCAACTTCAGCCATTTCATTCACTGTCTTTTCACTATCTCTTTGAATATTGTTAATGATGCCTCTTATTTGCTCAGCAGAACGGTTAGATTCTTCTGCTAGTTTTCTAATTTCATCAGCAACTACTGCAAAACCTCTACCATGCTCACCTGCTCTAGCAGCCTCTATGGAAGCATTTAAAGCTAACAAGTTTGTTTGTTCTGCAATACCAGTAATCGAAACTAAGATTGTATCAATATCTCTTGTTTGGCTGTTGAGTTCTGAAATAGATTTACCAATTCTTGCACTTGCTTCACCAGATGCCGCTGAAGATTTTGAAAGCATCTCAATTCTTTCGGTACCAGTAGTGTTTGCGGCAATCGCTTCTTTTGTCGACTCGATCATGGCATTAGTACTCTGATTTAAGGTTTCAAACTTATGAGACAAACTATAAGCAATTTCTGCTGAGAGTTCCGTATCTTTTGCTTGTGATGAAGCTCCATCAGCAATTTCCTCTACGGTTCTACCTACTTCATCAGCACTTGCTGAAGCTTCCTGTGAAGTTGCTGCTAAATTAGTAGCAGCTTCTGACACCTCGGTAGAAATTAACTTAATGTCCTTCATCATAATGGCTAACGAACTAAAAGCATTCTTTAAGTTGACAGCGAGTACATTAATTTCGTCATGACTTTTAACAGCCAAATCACCAGTTAAATCTCCATTTTTAGCTTTTTCAGTTACAGACATAATTTGTTTGATTCTTGTGGTTAAGCGTCTTGAGAATATCATCGCTAAAATGTTGGCTATAACAATCGCAACAAACCCTACTATAGCAATTCTTATTAGAACTGCAGTTGCTGGTTTCAAGATTTCTGCTTCTTCAACTGTTACAATTACAGTCCAACCTAAATCCGTTTTTTTGTAATAAGCAGTTCTAACATCCCCAACCTTTGTTTCAGGAAATTCAATAGGATTTTGTCCTTCAGGTGTCTCTGGAGGTGCAATCAAAGTTTTAAATGGTTTATATTCGAATGAACCTTGATCTCCTGTAATTTGATCCAATATACCTTTATCTAAATATGGTTTACCATTCCACTTAGAATCGGGATGTACTATAACCTGATTTGTTGGCGATAATATAATTAACTCTCCGGTTTCACCTAATTTATAATCCGCTAAACTATCCGTTAAATCTGATAAGGCAATATCACTGGCCATAACACCCATTAATTGACCATTTCTTTTTGCAATCATCGCATTTGAAATAACCATAGTTCCACTTCCAGCATCAACATAGGGTTCAGTCCAAGACATAACACCATTTTGTACGGCAGCTTGATACCAAGGTCTTTCTTTTGCAACAAACCAATCCGGTAATTCTTGTTCCGGATAGATATGCATATTTCCAGTTTCAGTACCTATATATATATTTAAAAACGCCTTATTGATATTCATAATATTGCCAAACTTATTTAGCACAACTTGTTTTGCCGAAGCGCTATCTTCAATACTTATTACTTGTTCATCGTATGCTAAACTTTCAATCATTAAACCAAAACTACCCAAAAAGTTATCAATTGAACCTACGGTTGCCTCGACATACTTTGTACCATTAACGTCCATACTATCCAACAATGATGTTCTTGAACTTAAAAATGATATCGTACCCAAAACACCTAAGGGAATTATAATTACCAATAAAAACATAGAAATTATCTTTAAACCCAAACCTGCTCTAACCTTATTCTCCATAAGCCACCTCCATATAATGGTATTATACCTATTTAGAGAGATATTATTCAGAATATTTTGAATTTAGGATAAATAATCATTATATAGGCTAAATAGGCAAAAATATTGACAAAGCCCGGATATAAATCCGGGCTTTTAGGTTAAAATATATGAATTTTAATCAAATAATTTGCTTACAGAATCATTATTGAAAATTCTTCTAATCGATTCAGCAAAGATCTCAGCAACTGACAATTGAGTAATTTTCTCCATTGCTTTTGCTTCTTGAGTCAATTCGATTGTATCTAAAACAACTAGTTCATCAATAACAGATTTTTCAAGTCTCTCTAATGCCGGACCTGATAAAACAGGATGTGTACAACAAGCAATAATTCTTTTTGCACCACTATCCACTAAAGCTTGAGCACCTTGTGTAATTGTTCCTGCAGTATCAATCATGTCATCAATTAAAATAACATTTTTACCTTTAACATCACCAATGATATTCATGACTTCAACAGCATTTGCTTCCGGTCTTCTTTTATCGATAATTGCAATTTCTGCATTTAATCGATCAGCGAATTTTCTAGCTCTTGTTACAGAACCTAAGTCTGGTGAAACAATAACCAAATCTTCAATCTCTTGTTTTTTAAAGTGATCCGCTAAAATAGGAACTCCTAATAAATGATCTACTGGAATATTGAAGTAACCTTGAATTTGAGCGGCATGCAAGTCCATAGTTAACACACGATCTGCACCTGCTGCTGTTAAAATATCTGCACATAATTTTGCTGAAATTGGATCTCTAGCTTTTGCTTTACGATCTTGACGTGCATATCCATAGTATGGAATAACTGCTGTAATTCTACCAGCTGAAGCTCGTTTTAAAGCATCAATCATGATTAACAGTTCCATCAAATAAGTATTTACAGCTGGAGGACTTGTAGATTGAACGATATAGACGTCAACACCACGTACTGTTTCAGAAAGATTTACAGCAATTTCTCCATCACTGAAAGTCTTTACTTCAACATCACCTAGCGGTACTCCTAACTCACCACAAATCTTCTTTGCCAGGTCTTGATTTGAATTCCCCGCAAAAATCTTGATTTTCTTACCTTTAGAATGCATGACTCTCCTCCTAGAATTCTTTGATGACTTATGTCATTTATTTTATAGGTGATACATCATCCAATGATTTATCCCTATTATTTTTTTGAAATTAAGTTGCGTCGTTCAACCCAGCCTTTTTTATTTTCTTGTTTTGCCCGACCAACTGCCAAGTCTCCTGATTCAACTTTTTTAGTTACAGTTGTGCCTGCTGCTACATAAGCTAATTCTTCTAAAACCACCGGTGCTACAATATTACTATTACATCCAATAAAAACATTATCGCCTACAGTTGAACGTGATTTGTCCTTACCATTGTAATTAACAAATACTACACCACATCCTACATTGACGTGTTCTCCTAAATCTGCGTCACCTACATAGCTCAAATGAGAAATCTTTGTATGATCACCAATTTTAGCATTTTTCACTTCCACGAAATCACCAATTTTAACATGACTGCCAACGAATGAGTTTGGACGAATATATGCATATGGTCCAACACTGGTTTCACTAGAGATTTCTGAAGATAAAATAGTACTATCCTTCACAACTGTTTTATGACCTATTTTACTGTTGTCTATTCTAGCTGCAGGTCCAATTTCACATCCTTCACCGATTAAGGTTCGACCCGTGAGAAATGAATTCGGATAAATCACTGTATCCATTTCTATTGCCACATCAAAATCGATGTATGTGCTTTCCATATCTATGATTGTTACACCTTGATCCAAGTGTTTGTTATTAAGAATTCTCTGAATGCGTTTTGTCGCTTCATGTAAATCTCTTTTATCAAATATACATAAAGTACTTTCAATGATTTCAACTCGATATGGCATCTTAAGGTCTGTTAACAAATCTGAAAAACTCAGCCATTGTGATTTTATTAAATCAATTCCTTTTCCCAATGTTTTACCATTAATGTATAAGGCCAATGGATTTTCTCTTTCATCTTTAAAAAAGATAAGATCCTCTTCATATTGCTTTAAATCCGCCTTAATGGCATCTAAACACAGCAACGGAACATTACCCATAAAGAATATCACAGGGTCTTCTGGCATTAAATCTGCTTTACTAATCAGTGTCCATTCACTTTCAAGGGTATCCTTTAAAATGTTTAATACCGTTTTACCAAATATCTTTTGACTTTCCTTCTGAATTCTTGACTGCATTTTGTTATGATTTGAGTCTATGTGAATGATTGCTTTCATCATTTTTTTCCTCCTTGTTATTGTTTTACAAGTGTACAAAAACTCTCTGTTATTTCTCCACAAAGCAGTATTTCTCTATTCTTAAGCCGTATGCATTATAACATTATTTGAAGAAGAAATATACACTTATTTTGTTTCATTTCCTTAAATATTGCGGGACATTATTATACCGTTGGTGATATTTGATAACACCCTTTACTACAAGAAAAAAATATTTCCTAAGTAACTTAGGAAATATTTGGTATTAAACACTTGTACTCGCTAGAAAGGTTTCCTCAATACGATCATCCATATCCTCTTTCGCTTTTTCATATGCATCAAAAATAACATCCTGAAGCAAATTACGCATTTCTGAGTTAATTGGATGTGCAATGTCTCTATAATCAGACTCCCCAACTTTTCTACTTGGCATTGCTACAAACAGACCATTCTGTCCTTCAATAATCTTGATATCATGAACTACAAAAGCCTCTTCAAATGTAACCGAAACTACTGCTTTCATTTTACCGTCATCTTTCAATTTTCTGATTCTAACGTCTGTAATATTCATTGATTCCTCCTGCCTTTCTGACGTTTTATTTTAAGCCCCATGTTATTATTCGACATAAGCAGGATAACTCCTTCTAAATTGTTGAAATATTCTAAAAAAAACTACAATTATTCCAAAACACTTTTTTTCAAGATGCCAGATTGTATTCTTACATGTTCGGAAGATTTTCTCGGATCAATGGTAAAAATACTGAAATAGTCTTCAACTGCCTTTTCTCGCCCTGTAATTTCTTCAAATAGAACACCTGTACCGACTACATTGGCTTCAAGCTCTTTCACCAACGAACGCATGCCAACCAAAGTACCACCACCACGCATAAAGGCATCAATAATGAGGACATTGCTGTTTTTATAAATAGCATTTTTTGGTGCGTACATCGTCTTTAAACTGCCACCGGAACTTGATGGGTAATGAATACTAATGGTAGGTCCATCATCGGCTTTAAAAGTATTTCTAAAGACAACTAAAGGGACGTTTAAAGCATGGGCTGTTTGCAGTGCCAAGGGAATGCCTTTTGTTTCTACTGTAACAATACAATCCACATGTCGGTTTAAGAATTCCTCGGCAAAAATTGAACCAATTTGCTGTGCATAGGAAGGATCATATAAAATGTCACCTAAATAGATTAAACCACCTGAAATTCTTCTGTTTGGTTTAGACAATTCACTTTGAAGTTGTTCGACAAAATGCTTTTTCTTTTCCTTTGAAATAATTGGAATATACTTTACACCACCTGCAGCACCTGTAATGGTTTCAATTTTTCCTAATTTTTGATTTTCAAAGATTTCCTTCACAATAACTAAGTCTTCACTAATTGTTGATTTTGATGCAGCAAACATATCGGTGAAACACGTTAAAGTAAATACCTTGTTTGGCGAATTCACTAAAATTTGAGTCATTGCAGCAATACGCTCATTTCGTTTGAATTTATTCACAATTATTCTCCTATTACGAATGTTTTTATCATATATATTAATTTTATCCGTATTTCTGTGGATTTGCAAGCATTGCAAAAAAAATATGTTCGGTGCTATAATTTTGAACATCTCTGGGTAGATACAGTGTCAAAGCCCTTTCCGGTCTAAAAAACTATTTAATCTACAGTTAATCTATGATATAATCTTGTAGTTAAAAAGAACTTCTTGCTTGCAAGAAAAATGAGGAGAATTTACATGATTGATTTATCTAAGATCCGCCATGTCCACTTCGTCGGTATCGGCGGTATTATGATGAGTGGCATTGCCGAGTTAATGCAACACAAATCTTACATTATTACTGGCTCGGACAAAAGTCAATCGGATCGTACAGAACATTTAGAAGAACTAGGCATTAAAATTTATAAAGATCACGAAGCAGATAATGTTGTTGGCGCTGATTTGATAGTCTATACATCCGCTGTTGCAGATGATAATCCAGAATTATTAAATGCAAAAGCTCTTGATATCCCTTGCTTGTCTAGAGCAGAAATGGCAGGCATTATCATGAGTGATTACAATACAAGCATTGCAATCTCAGGAGCACATGGGAAAACAACCACAACTTCTATGATGTCAAACTTACTGACAAAAACAGAATTGAACCCTACTATTTTAGTCGGTGGTATTTCCGCAAATATGGGGAGTAATGTACAAATTGGTGACAACTCAGTCTTCTTGTTGGAAGCCTGTGAATACAAGGAAAACTTCTTACATTTCAATCATAATATTGGTGTTATTTTAAATATTGATGAAGATCATCTGGATTACTATGAAGATTTGGAACATATTATTCAAGCTTTCATTAAATTTGGTAAGAAAATTCCTACTTCTGGTCTTTTGGTTCTTAACAATGATGATTATAATGCTAGAAAAGTTATTTCACATGTTTCTTGTGAAGTTCTAACTTTCGGCATCAACACAGAATGTGATTTTCAAGCAAGAAACATTACGTTTAATAACGAAGGTCATTCTAAATTTGATGTTTATCACAAAGATGAATGCTTAGCAACTTTCATGCTAAAATTCCCAGGACAACATAATATTTACAATGCCTTAGCGGCAATCGTCGTTTCTCATGCCATGGAAATTCCAGTAGAACAAATTGTTGAAGCCATTCGCTCATATCAAGGTACAAAAAGACGTTTTGAAGTTCTTGGACATTACAATGATGCAACCATTATTGACGATTATGCACATCATCCCAATGAAATCAAAGCAACCTTGGCAGCAGCTCAAAAAATACCAAACAACAAGATTACATGTATTTTTCAGCCACACACGTATACAAGAACCAATGATTTATTATTGCAATTTGCTACAGCCTTTGGTGATGCTGACAATATTATCATTACAGATATTTATGCCGCTAGAGAAGAAAACAAGTACAATATTCATGCTAAAGATCTTGTTAACGAAATAGCGCATGAAAATGATAAAGTTAAATACATTGAAACCTTTGATGAAATTGTGGATTACATTCAAGCAACTGCACAACCAGACGATATTATTTTAACAATGGGTGCAGGTAATATTCGCCAAGTTGGCGAACGAGTTGTGAAGCTAGTTAAATAATGTGCAACCTAGGAACACATTGCAATTGCTCGTTTATCTCTTGACAGCTCCAATTATTTAGTGTAAAATTTAATCAAATATATACAACGATAATAGCAAACCAAGAGAAATCTTGGGACGCAAAACTATGGGTCTAAGGGGCTTACCTACGATCGCCAAGTTACCGAATTGTGTGAATAAGTTTATTCGGTGGCTTTTAGCCACTTTTTTATTTACATCATTTGGTTCTTCATTTCAGTTAGGAGAAACTTATGGAAATAATGAATAAAACAATAGTTGCTGGTCAACTGAAAAAAGAAAGTCATACAGGGAAATTATTAGGCATGTTATTTGTTTTGAGTATCATTGGAGCTGCATTTTATTTTTCAGCACAGCCTGCAAGTATATCGAAACTACAATCAGGTACGATTTTAAATGTGTTTGAGTCATTTGGTTTTGAAAATATAACTATGCACTTTGTGAGAAAACTTGCTCATTTCGTTTTATTTGCTACATTGGGCGTTGCCTTCACATTTGCATTTTCTTTTAAATTCACAGGTATTAAACTAGCAACTTTTAGTTATCTAAGTGCTACTTTAATGGCAATTTTAGATGAGACACATCAAATGTTTGTCCCTGGAAGAGGGCCTCAAGTGAAGGATGTAATATTAGATTCTGTTGGCGCATTATTTGGTATAGTTTTAATGACCCTAGGCATTCTTCTTTATAAGAAGTTAAAAAAAGCATACAGATCATCCTTATAGAAAGAAGATCATCAAAATTAAAACCCCGCTTATAAAATCAGTACAACTGATTTCAGTAAGTGGGGTTTATTCATCTGCCGAAGTAGTAAACACGGTCAAAGGGCTTTCTTTTTCTTTTTGATTTCAAGAATAAAAACAACATCATTATACCTAATAGTGCACCTGTACTATCTATTAGTACATCTGTTAATTCCATGGATCTTCCTGGTACAAAAGATTGATGGTATTCATCTATTCCTGCAAAAATCATGGTCATGATTTGTCCTGACAAAAGGCTGAACTCTAGAGCATTTGTAAATTCATAAATCGTTAAAAATGTAAATACACCTAGCAACATATAAAATGTAAAATGTGCCGCTTTTCTAACAATATGTCTAATGTCACTGGCTTTTTCAGGATGCTTTATTATTTCTTCTTCTGTCATTAGTCTTAATTTAATAATCACTTCATCAGATTGGGCCGTAGACGTATCCGCATCTTTAGAAGAAAACCAGAAAATTCCACTAAATAGCATTATCGTTATGCATAAATATAGCCACTTTCTCATGTCAAACCTCTTTCATATATTGATAAATTTTAGTCATTCTTTTGAGTCACGCAAGACTATTTTAACATACGAAATCCAACTTGTCTGTTTTAAATTTTATTTAGACATAATTCATACCTATTTAGCCAAAAAAAATTAGCCTTTCAGCTAATTTCCTCATTTTCTATCTTTAATGCATTCATTTTCTTTTGAAGATTATAATCCAATAAAGTCTTTTGAACCAAAGGTTCTTCATCTCCTGAAAAATGTTCATCTATTAGCTTTTCAAGATAATGGATTGATGCTTCTTGATCTGAAGCAATAGAGTTCAAAAAAACATCTGTATACCATTGCCATGCTTCTATTAATTTAGGGTGTGTAAATTTCAAAGCATGTTTTACAGTTCTACCATCAATTTCATAATGATTTTCTTCAGGTAACCTCAGTTCTTTAAATCTAAAGTGCTTAATAATCATTAAAACATTTAAATCCAAATGTATTTCAAAAAACCTTAATACGTTTAACATCTTATATTTAATAGAGACTTCGGGTAAAATCACCTTAATATTAGGCCCATTTTTTATAAGCTCTATGGTGTTGATTAAAACCTTTAAACGTTCATATCTTGAAAATGCACCAACGAATTCTGCATAGTCATTTAATATTCCGTCTTTTATAAAAATTTCTATTCCTCTTCCACACAAGTATTGAACAACATCACCACCTTGTTGAAGTCTCTTTTCCATAGAGGTTATGCGAACACCATATGCATTAATCAAATCCGCTTGCTTAAAAGATTTTGCTGTTTTACAGATTCTCTCAGATAAAGCCTGTTTAAATAATTCTTCATCAAAAACCATCGAATTAAAGCAGTATCGGAGGTTCCTCATTTTACTCTTATGATATTCCTTCTTTAAAGTAGATTCATACAAATAATTGTTCAATTCATGGGTTTCCATTTTTTCAGTAAATGAAAGGGTTTCGATCTTTTGCTGATCAATATAAGCTTTGTTTTGATTCCCGTGTACAACAAAGGATTTACTACCATCATGGTTCATCCAAACTCTACGATCTTCCAAACAAACAAAATAATCGTAGTTTTCTTGGCCTTTATACAGCTCTCTCAATCCCCTCACTTGAATAGGCGCATCAAGAGTTGCCAGCTTAAAATACCGAACCAAGTTCAATATCGCTTGATCAAAATCCTTTGAATTCGCTTCTGGTATATAAATATAAATACATAAATCCAACTTCAAATGTTTGTCTATACATTTTAACAAGGCATTCAATGTATGGAACACTTCATGTAAAATCGGTTCTACTGTTGGTAAATAGAAATCAATTTTAAAGGTCTCATCCGTTTTCTTTAACATATACATTCTTGCTTTATTTGCATAACTTAAGAAAATATGATCATTTAGTAATTCACAGGTTTTGGTTACTGCTTCTGTGGATTCATGTCTTTTACTGATTAATGTTGGCAAACTCTCTTTTTCTATTACCGTTTCATATAATCCAATTAAAACTGACTCGAAAAAAAGAACCTGATTTCTAATTTCTTCGTCCACATCAGTATATTGATGTAAATCTAATAATTCTTTTCTCTCATATTCTGTAAAAAAATTGCTGTCTAATACCTTTGAAAGTTCTTTTAATTTAATGCGTTTTCTGCCTTTCATCACTTGTAGAAACCTTGCATAATTAACATCTACAGACTCTGCAATATCCTTTACAGGTATATTTTTTGATTTAACAACTTCGTTAAGTCTCTCATAAAACCATGATATCTCTGACATCTCTTATCCTTTCACTTCAATTCCTATTATATCGTATTATTTTAATATGAGAAGTAATATTGCACTAAAATATCTTAATATGACCTAAAATTGTAGTTTTAAGTCCTTATCGATTATATCCCCTAATAATTTACATTAGTATTTTCTCGAGAAATGGGTATAATGTAGAATATATATAGGAGCGTAATATGAAAAAAATAATTGTATTCATTTTACTTGCTCTCTTGGCAAGTCATTTGACTTTTGCTAATGAGATTAGCACTGAAGAAGTTATCGAAACCATTCGGGACAGCAATACTTCTAACGAAGAAATCACTTATTTAATACAGACGATTGAGAATTCTGAGGAACAAAAATCATTAGCTCAATTTCTCAAAGGTTTTCTTATGTTGAGAAATCAAGATTATAATCAAGGATACTTATCATTACAGGAAGCTTACAACACGGTTCAAGGTAAAAATGATTTTGAATTGGAAGCAGAAATTTTATATCATTTAATGTACATCGCCTTTGAATATGGTGATATTACCAATGCATTAAACTATAGTCAAGCACTAAAGGAGTTATCTGAAGCTCAATCCTATTCAGACTATATCATTGAAGCAGATTTCATTTTATCCTATACCTTCTTACTTTATTATGATACAGATCCTGCTTTGACTCTTGCAGAAGAACTTTTAGTCCTCAGTAAAGAAAATCATAATCAAAAGGGCGAATATCTTTATCACATTATTTTAGGGGTTATGTATAAGTTTGAACAGGATTACGATAAAGCCTTAAATCATTTCCTGGATGCAAAGAACCTTTATGATGAGCATTGGTATTCAGTGATAGGAAATGAATCCTTTACAATGAACTTAGCACTTATAAGCACTCAATTGAATAGAGATAATACCTACGAAGCTAATTTGCTGCTGACTGAATCAAAGAAAAACTTGCTTAATCTAAACCCCTATGATCAATTTAACTATTACAGTTATCTTGGAGATTACTATATGCAACTTCAACCGCCTAATGAAAATGAGGCAAGAATTGCATATGAAGCTAGTTTAATCGCTTTGAGCAAAGCTAAAATAATAGATAAAGCATACCCATATGAATACGACACCTATTTATCCCTTGCGCAGATTTATAATCATTTAGGTCAGTATGATAAAGCAGTTAAATATTATGAAAAAGCAATCCATATCAGTTTTCCTGACAGCAATAAAGATATTGAGCAGAATTTTGCAACATTAGAGACTTATAAAATGAAAAGCATCAATGAACAAATGACTCTATTAGAATCATTAAATCGTTTAAATGCTGAGAAATTTCAATTGGCAAGACGTTTTATAATTGGTATGATTGTCAGCATTGTTGTCTTAGTTTTACTTTCAATTTTTGCTATTAAAGCATACTTGAATAAAAGGAAGGCTGAAGCTCTTCTCTACAAGCACTCAATTACTGATGCTCTTACTCAAACTTATAACCGCAGTAAAATCATGGAATTGTTTGAAAAGAATATCGATCAGCATTGTGGCGTTATTTTGTTGGATTTGGATAATTTTAAAAATATTAACGATACTTATGGTCATGTTTTTGGAGACCATGTCCTTAAAACTGTTTCTTCTACCATCAAGAATTCTATTCGTACAGATGATATTTTGGGGCGATATGGCGGGGAAGAATTTCTAATTTTATTACCGAATGCTACCATTCAAGAAATGATGCTTGTCGGAGAAAGAGTTCGCAAGAATATTGAAACCCTCGTATGGGAATATGATTCTTTAAAAACAACCGCAAGCATTGGTATTACAGATTGTTTCTCAAGCAATACGGATGAAGTTTTGCATAAAGCCGATACATTAATGTACCAGGCAAAACACAAAGGAAAAAATCAAGTGGTATGCTATTAAACCCATCATAATCGAGGCAATCATATTAAGTTAGGCATGTATAGTTAGAGGCATACAAAAAAACAAGTAAGAAGAAAACGAAAACCGTTTCTTCTTACTTGTTTTAAATTATTGAGTTAACTTAATGAAATTCTTTCAAAATTAGGCGAATTATTCGTCTAAATTGTTCTTCTCTACTTGAATTGAAGAAGCTGCCTCAATTGCATGACGTGCCCAATGAATTACCGAAATATCCTTAAAGGAAGATTTATCTTTTACTAAATCCGCTCTCCCTAATAACTTATTAATCATGACAACCATTTCAGCTCTTGAAGCATTTTGTTCAGGCTTAAAGCTATTATCAGCATAACCACTTACGAGATTTGCATTGAAAGCTTTATTAATAAATTTCAAAGCCCAATGGGAAGTGGATACATCTTTGATATAATGATTTGAACTGTCATCTATAACAATACCTGCTGTAGTCCAATAATTTGAGAATACAGCCATAATTTCAGCCCTGGTAATCGGTTCATCTGGTTTAAAGGTTCCATCTTCATATCCGGAAAATAATCCATGTCTTGAGATCGCCTGTATGACTCCAAATGCCCAGTGCGCGTCAGATACATCAGAATAAGTTTGAGTCCCTATAGGATCCGTATTATACCCTAAAACTTTAGCAAACATAGCAGCAACTTCTGCTCTGGTTACAGAAGCATCTGGTCTAAATGTACCATCTTGATAACCAGATATATAGGGTTGCAAAAATGTAACCGAACCCAATGGAGCAACTTCTTCGTCGATTAAAAATACAACAACATCAACTGAATCACTGATATCTGTACCTTCTAAAGTAGCTGTAATGACCGCACTACCTGCGCCAACAGCTTCAATCAAACCAGCACTACTTACTTTTACTACATTCTCATCAGAAGTAGAATATAGTACTTTTGCTGTGCTATTTGTAACAACTGGTTTTAATTGATAACTTATATCTTCTGCACCTAAACCCACTTCCAACAAAATTTCTTTGTTGGTTAGCTTTATGTTTGCTTGTGGTACAACTGGAACAACAACAGGACCACCGCCATTCCCATTATTAACTTGAACTGTTACTCTTAGTTCTGCGGTTTCGCTTCTACCTTGAATACCAACAATAATTTTTGTTGTTCCTGAATTTTTTGCTGAGATTAATCCTGTATTAGAAACCGATGCAATATTTGTATCTTCTGATTCATATGTAAAGACCGGACTATTTACATTAGATGCACTTGCAATTATTTGATAGGAAGTATTTACTGCGTTGCTACCTACTTCCAAGCGTACTTGGTTTGCACTCAATTCAATATCAGATTCAGGTGTCACATCCTGTACATCGATGAGTTTAGCAGCTTCCAATACTCTACAAGCTGAATTTACAGCATTCTGATTTTCTATTTCTCTTTCAGAAGCTTTCAGCATAACATTTGTTAATCCAAAGAATACTCCTGCTAATTCTTCTAGCTTATCAGTATTGTAATTTTCTCCAGCAATGACTTTAAGTTCATCCAGCAGTTTATTTTTAGTTGCTGCTTCAACTCTTAAATCAAAATCATAATACTCTTTAGTGAAGGTGTTGTATTTTGCACTGCCAAGTTGGTCATCAATAATACTTTTTAATAATCTGCTGAATATAACAACTTCGCCATATCCATTTACATCCAAAGCATTAATCTCATCCAAAACTTGTTGTGGCATTTGATTGTACATACCTCGAGCAATTTCTTTAAGCTCTGGAGCATAATCAAAATATTTTGATGATAAATCATCGCGTTCTTTATACATCCTTACAAAAATATTCGATGACTCACTTGTACCATTCAATACTTCTTCAACGGATGGCAATAAATTAAAGAAATAATCCATTTCTTGTTTGATTTCATTTGCAGTCAAACCGTATGAAGTAATAAGAGCCTTTTCTGTTGGATCTAGTTCATCAACTGTTTCTTCTAACTTTAAGAACAAGCCATTGCCCTTTAAAACTCTAAAGACTAGGTATGTATCTATCAAATTATCTCTTTCTGTAATTACTGTTTTAAATTTGCTATACAAAGCAACAAACAAACCTTCGCTACTAGTTTTATCACTTACTGCAAATGCTGGTATTGATGTGAACAACAAAGTTAAAATCAGAACCAAGGCTACATTCCTTTTAATTTTCATCTGTTACCTCCTCATTAATTTCATCCAATATATAAAGATAAAGCTTTTTAACCACAACTGCAATTTCTCCTCTTGTGATTTCTTTATTTGGAGCAATTGTATTATTTCCCATACCACTTATAAAACCTAAATTTATAGCAATTGTCATAGATTCCTTAAACTCTGATTTTACTTTATCAAAGTCATTGAAATTGCTCTTATAGATTTTCAAATGATCATCAATTTTAATATGCATGGCTCCAATGGAACGAATAATCATATCCACAACTTCTTCTCTTGTCGAATAATGATTTGGTTCTATATAACCAAGATAATTAGGTTCTATGATGCCCAATGTAAAGGCATTTTTCATGGTTTGATCATACCAGTTATTGTAGTCCAAGTCAGATATATGCCCCGAATACTCCGGCAACTTCAATGGATCTACAACTAGTAATTTCATCAATAATGCAACAATCTCCGATTTTTTTATATTAGCATCTGGCATAAAAGTTTTACTGTTATAACCTGAAATAATATGTCTTTCAGCAAGATAATTGACATATTCTTTTGACCAATGAAATTTTACATCACCAAAAGTCTTTCCAATTTCCTTAACCTCAATTGATTCATAAATAAATCCCGAACTTTTCAGAACCCCTTTAAAACTGATATAAGCTAATGGAGTTTCCTCATCGTCAAGTGGAATATAGCCACTTGGTGGCAAAGCAGGTGTTGAAGGTATAGTAGGAACGGTTGGTAATGTTGGTGTTGTATTATTCTCTGAAGCATACTTTGCATTTAAAGCATCAACAGTACTACGATCGCCACTTGCGCCAGCTTCTACTAATTTTAACCGATCTAAAGCACTCCATGTTTTTAAAGCATCAATGTTTTTCTTCAGATCAGCTTCAGAAATATTATATTTTGCCATTAAATCAGACTTTGTTGTTATAATAACGGTATATAACAAATCCAATCTAGCGTTCTCTTCCATAAATACTTTAAGTTCTTCTGCTTTTCCGTTTCTTATACTTTCACTATAATCTGCAAACTTATCAAAGATTAAGTCAATATAACTCTCATCAATAGATTCTGCATAGATCGGTAAGGAGAAAAGTATTAAGCATATAAAAACGAGTATTCCCTTTTTCATTTTAGCCTCCATAATATTTCACATACATCTCTAAAATCCAGGTTTGTTCCTCTTGTGTAAAATTGTTATAAAACATTTTTTTTGCTTTGGCCTTCTCTTCGGGGTTAAACCCTCCCGATGCCATTTTTATTAAATCATTCACTTGATCAATTGAAAGTTTCGATAACGCCAAGTCCATTGCTTTAGCCTTATCTGTATCATAATCCGTATATTTAGCTTCCATTTCTGCTTCTAATCTTGCTTTTTCCTCAGCTTCCAATCTTGCCTTTTCAGCTTTTTCAGCTTCTATTCTCACTTCTTCAGCTTCAGCCTCTGCTTGGATTCTTGCTTCTTCTTCTATTCTCTTTTGCTCCAAAGCTTCCGCCTCAGCTTCAGCCTCTTTTTTTTCTTGTTCCAATTCTTCTCTTTTTATCCGTGCAGCTTCTATAGCCTGTTGCTTTTCAGCTTCATTTTTCGCAGCTTCAACAGCCGCTTTTTCAGCTTCTTCTTCAGCTTTGATTTTTTCTTCTATTTGAGCCTTATAAGCGATTAGTCTGGCATCTTCAATTTTTCTAAGTTCCAATCGCGCCAAGCGATCTTCTTCTCGTTGATTTTCCCTTAATAATTTTTCTTCTTGATATTTTTTTTCTTCTTCCGCTTTTCTTATAGCTTCTTCCTTATCACGATTTTCTTGATAAATCTTTGCTTGCTCAATCATTGCAGATTCAAACTCTTTTTCAATTTTTTTGTAGCCATAAAAAATCCCACTGCCTACTAAAATGGTTATGATTAGAAGTGAAGACATAACACGTTTTAACCATCTTTTCTTTTTACGAACATAGGTATGAGGTTCAATGATTTCACCTTGAAGCAATTGGTTTCCATTATCAGAAACTATTGAGTGGAATAACGGTTTTGGTAAATGTTTTTTCAAGTAAGCAATACTCGATTCTATATTCAATAACTTACTGTCTTTCCTATGGACATCACTTCCTATAAAATGGAGATATTGTTTCTTAACCATTTGCTTTGCAGTTTTTTCAACGACCTTGCCATAACCGCCGGCTAATGATGCTAAGTTCATTTGGATTAATATCCCTTGATCCATTAATTTCTTAAGCATCTCCAAGTTATTTTGCACAAAAGTATAACGCTCCGCATGAGCAAGGATAATGACATAACCTTTTAATTTTATTTCAAACAACAAATCTTCAAGATGTTGTATCTGTCCATCAAAAGGCAACTCAATAAGGACATAAGGTCCTTTATTCAAAGGTAAACACTTTGCGGTTTCTAAATCCTCTTTTGTAGCTATATCCAAATAAATTTCATTTCCAAGATATAAAGTAACTTCTTCTTCATGAAATGCTTCTTTTAATTGTTCAAATTTTGTTCTTAAATCTTCTAACTTATTCTCAACACTATATTTTATATGATGTGGCGTCAGCATAATATGTTTAAAACCCAAAGCCATTAACTCATGAATAATTGCTTTGGATTCCTCTATGGATTTTGCACCGTCATCTACACCAAATAAAATATGCGTATGACAATCAAACATTTAGTGCTCCTCTTGATATGCATATAAATTAGCATAATGATATTTGTAGTAACCATTGCCCTTTTTGGGTATTTTAGTTAAGACAACCCCAATGATATTTGCTGATACTTTATCTAGCTGTAGTTTTGCATTGGATGCTGCACGAGCGTCAGTTTGACCTGCTGCTACCACTAATATCGTACCATCAGCATAGGAAGCCAATAACGCTCCATCTGTAACATAGGCTACGGGAGGCGAATCAATAATGACATAATCATATTCACTTTTTAAAGATTCAATTAGGGCTTTCATTTTTTCTGACCCTAACATTTCCGATGGATTAGGAGGTACCGGACCTGAAGTCAACAAATCTAATCCATCAACCTTTTGAATATTACTTTTGAGTAAAGTACTATCCATCAACACATTGGTTAGACCACTTGTATTGCTTACTTCAAATATTTTATGCAATCTAGGCTTTCTTAAATCACAATCTATTAGAATGACCTTCTTTTCCATTTGAACAAATGCTGAAGCTGTATTCACTACAGTTGTGGATTTACCTTCAGCTGCACCACTTGAAGTAATGACAATAGATTGTATTTTTTTATCCACGCCAGAAAATAAGATATTCGTTCGTAATGTACGATAAGCTTCTGAAATTGGTGATTTAGGCTCTCTATTTATTATCGTTTTTTTCATTTTTACTCCTATTCATGTTCTGGAATCATACCTAATACAGGCAATTGCAAATGTTTACTTACATCTTCAGGTACTTTCATCGTATGATCAAACATTTCAAGCATAAAGATTATGAAAAAAGATAACATGATTCCAAGCACTCCAGCAATTGCAATATTCATTTTAATATTAGGTGAGTCAGGATTTGTGGGAATTTCAGCTTTATCCAAAATTGAAATATTGTCAATTTGCATTCTTTCGGCGATTTGAGTCATAAAAACTTCTGCTAATGTATTGGCAATTATTGTAATTTCCTCTGGAGATGTTCCTGACATAGATATTTTGATAATTTCAGAATTATTTTGCAAACTAATATTTAGATTACTCGCAATATAACTTCTAGTTGTTTCAAAAGGCAACAAGTCTACTACTTCATTTAACACACTTTTCGACTTAGCAACTTCTGCATAAGTACTGATTAATTTCTGATTGATTTGAATCGTATTATAATCAATACCTTCTCCTTCGTAATTCTCAAATTTTCCTAACATCACAGTTACATCCGTACTGTATTTCGGTGTAATAACATAAATACTTAAAAGACCTGCAGTCACAGTTGAGATTACAAACAATGCAATGACCAACCATATTCTTTTCTTAATCATATAATACAGATCTCTTAAATCTAACTCTTCCATTTTTCTCCTCCAAGTGCTATTTTTGTTCACATTTATATTATATTATGTTACTATAATAAAAAATAT
>JAFGVN010000028.1 GCA_016937975.1 Clostridia bacterium | reverse complement strand
TCCTACTTATATATTCGACATAAGATAGGAGGATTCCTTTTTGGTAATTTTTGTTAATTTAGAAACTATCTATTTCCCGACAGCCCCCTTTAAAATTCAGGAAAATGTAATGCTTTCATCACATATCGGGTTAATTCTTCGTCCCAAAGGAAATTCACAGGTGTAATATCTTAATTACAATTATAACAAGTCTATTATTTAGAATGACAATAGAAGCTACTCTTGTCATCAGAAGTGCAAGGCAAATATGAAAAATATTTATAGTTTTTGATCATCTTTTCCTTTGGAATTGGGATAAGTGTTTCAAAATTGATAAAGATTTGTTAATTCATTTCATAAATATTCTGTCTATTTGAATAAAAGCTTAAATCATCATCAGCTTACATTATAATTTTTTTTGGTTAGCAACCTAATTATATCATGTATTGGTTTAAGTAGAAATGATAGGGTAAGTAACGAAGAGCAGGTTATTTCAATATTTACAATACTTATCATGATACTGAAAACTTGGGTTATTACATCTATTTCTTTATCTATGAGTCTTTAAGATTTTCTTATTGATAGGTTATCAATATTTTTTTCTGAATACGATTGACAAATAATAAATTAGCATTTAAAATGTAACCATACCCCCTTAGGAGGGGGTGGTATTACAAAGTTGAGTATCATGATTTATTTAAATACATTATATGAGGAGAGTATTATGGAAAAAATAGTTATTATTGGTGGTGTTGCAGCTGGTGCAACTGCTGCAGCAAAAGCAAGAAGATTATCAGCTGATGCTGAGATTACAATTTTAGAAGCAGGTGCAGATATTTCTTTTGCAAACTGTGGTTTACCTTATTATATAGGTGGCGACATTAAGAGCAGATCTAAATTAATTTTACAAAGTCCTGAAAGTTTCAATGAACAATATCAAACAGCAGTTCATATTCATACAACTGCTTCAAGAATTGATAGAGAAAACAAAATTGTCCATACTATTGATTCACGTACTGGTGAGAAAAAAGAATTTGAATATACTAAATTAATTTTGGCTCAAGGTGGTAGACCAATTGCTCCACCGCTACCAGGTGCTGATCAAGATCATGTTTTCAAATTATGGACACTAGAAGATATGGACAATATTAACGCATACATTAATGATGAAGAACCAAAGCATGCCGTTGTAGTTGGTGGTGGTTTCATCGGTCTTGAAATGACTGAAGCCCTTGCTAAAAGAGGTATGAAAGTATCAGTAATCGAAATGATGCCACATGTAATGGGTATTATGGAAGATGAAATTGCAGGCTTCATTCAAGAAGAATTAATTTCTTACGGCGTAGATTTATATACAAACAAAGCATTAGCTGAAATTGATGCGAAAGAAGTAATTTTAAATGATGGTACAAGAGTAAAAGCTGATATGGTATTATTATCAATCGGTGTTCGTCCAACATTAAAATTAGCTCAAGAAGCTGGTTTAGCTATGGGCGCTGCTGGTGGCTTACTTGTAGACTCTACATTAAAAACAAGTGATGACAATATTTATGGCGCTGGTGATATGATTGAATTAGAACACCGTGTACTTGGAAAGAAAGTTCGTATTCCATTGGCTGGTCCTGCAAATCGTCAAGGTAGAATCGCTGCAGAAAACGCATTAGGAAAAAAACATGAATATAAAGGCTCGATTGGTACTTCAATTGTTAAAGTATTCGAGGCAGTAGCTGGTATTACTGGTATTTCATTAAAAGCAGCAAGAGCAGAAGGTATTGATGCGGATGCAATTGTTATTCATAAGGAAAACCATACATCATACTATCCAGGTTCAGAACTTGTAACAGTTCAAGTTGTTTATGATAAAGCAACTGGTACAATTTTAGGTGGTCAAACTGCTGGTTATGATGGCGCTGACAGAAGATTAGATGTTTTAGCAACCGCTGTTGCTGCAAAATTAAAAGTATCTGATTTAGCGGATATGGACTTTGCATATTCTCCACCACTTGGAAACGCAAATGATGCAATTAACATGGCTGCCTATGTAGCTGAAAATAGAATGACAGGATATTCACCAACATTAACAATCAACGAGTTAGACTCTTACTTAGAAGAGAAAAAAGCTTTATGGATTGACGTGAGAGATGTATTCTCATTTGAAAAATCACATGTACAAGGTGCAGTAAACATTCCATTAGAATTACTTGCAGCAAATGTACACCAATTACCACAAAATCAACTTATTTTAGTATATGATCAAACTGGTAAGAAAGGTCACCAAGCATTGCGTACATTGGTTGGTGCAGGATTTGAAAATGTTATTAACGTAAGTGGTGGTTTTATCAGTTTATCGAATTACACTAGAGCAGTTAAACCATTAAACTTTGTTCTGAATTTACCAGCTCCTGAAGCTAAAACGCTTCATGAATCAACTCAAGAAGTAGTTGAAGAAGTAAAGAAAGAAGAAGAAAAAGCAGTAGATACAACTTCTCCAATTGTAATTGATACTAGAACTGAAGAGGAATATGCATATGGTGCATACCCAGGTGCAATTAACATTCCTTTAGATGAATTAGAATATAGAGTACCAGAATTAGGCAGCAAAGATAGAAAAATCACACTTTACTGTGCATCAGGTGCAAGAAGTGCATATGGTTTACAAATTTTAAAAGCATATGGCTTTACAAATGCAGAAAATGGCGGTGGTCTTGCAAGAATGATGGCAAGATACAGAAGCTCAGGTAACTAAAGAATTAAACTACTTAGTGTATGACTAAGTAGTTTTCTTTTGCTCATTTTTACGACAGAAATGAGAATTAGCATGAAATATGAAATTTGCTATGCTAGAATCAACTCAAAGGAGTGATGAATCATGAGATATGTAAATGGAAATTCTGTGCTGCCACAAGATTTAATAAAGGAAATCAGGAAATACGTTGAAGGATTATATGTCTATATCCCAAAAGGAGAAGATAAAAGTAGGAAGACCAATACAGAAACTAATTTTCATAAAGAAGTTAAAATCAGAAATAGTAGAATATATGATCAATTTCTATCTGGAAAGCCTGTTGAAGAAATTGCTTTGCAAAATTATTTATCAGAAAAAAGTATAAGAAGAATCATTTTAATAAAAAAGAGAGAAATGGAACCTGTTATGGAATTTATGAAACGCCTATGTGACATATGGGGTGTTCAAGGTGAAATCAAACAACTTACACAAACCACTTGGGCAATAGGTAGCTTGTATGTTATTAAAATCTATGAAGATAAGACAGCTTTAGTGAGAAATGTAGAGATGTTAAAGATTCTACATCAAGAAGAAGTGCCTGTTCCTGAGATTGTTCCAGTAAAGGATATGGATTACTATGAAGATCAAAATAGATTCTATTTAATGACGACGCATTTAAAAGGCAAAGGCATAAATGAGATTGATTCTTTAAATGACAAATGGTTTTACACCTTTGGTGAAATACTGGCAAAATTGCATCAAGCTTTTTTGGTTTGCCAAGAAACCATGAGTTATTGGAACAACAGTTTATTAGAAGAAATGAAGGGTTGGGTAAGTGATCAGTTAACTCATATTGAAAGTTTTGAAGTAAAAAAGGATGAGGTGCATGATACAACAAAGCGGTTAGAAAAGTATTATCACTTGCTACCAAAACAATTGATTCACAGAGATGTTCATTTAGGAAATTTCATTTTTGAGAATCAAACATTTTCAGGCTACATTGACTTTGATCTCAGTCAGAGTAATATTCGAATATTTGACATTTGCTATTTCCTGTTGGGACTTTTATGTGAAGGCAATTATTATCAGCTTCATGAGGACCGGTGGTTTAAAATAACCAATGAAGTCATAAAGGGATATCATGCTTTAATGCCATTAAGTGGCTCTGAAATAAAGGCCATGAAACCTGTGATGGAAAGCATTGAACTCCTTTTTGGTGCCTATTTCTTGAGTATGGGCGATGAAAAGATGGCTGAAGATGCTTTTAAACTCTATAAATTTATCTATAAGAAAGAGCAAATCTTCAATGCTGATATCTTATTGGAGGATAATAAAACCACTAGTAATTAAAGTGAACTTTTAATACTTATTGGACGACTAAATAAATGAAATATAACATGATTAAAATATTTTTTATTTTCATATGACTGTAAAATAATGTCTCTTCGTGCTGATTATTAAAGAGCACAAGTGGGTAGATAATTAACAACCAACATCAAAAGAAAGGTGGTATTTATGTTAAAATCAACATTAGCTTACGACAAATTAGAAAACAAAATTCTTAAATTAATTCATGAACATTCAGATGATTTTATTCAAAATTGCGACACTGAACATATGGATTTGCATGATGTTTTACTTAAAATGCAAAGAGATCATTTGCTACTGGGTTTGTCAGATTTGGCCTTTATAGATAATCAGTTTAAGTATAAGTTCTCTAATTTAAGACTTTCTTATGAAGGTTTGAAATTGCTTGAAGAAAATGAAAAACATTATAATTGGGGATAAATAGTACGACTCATCACGAGTCGTATTTTATGGAAAGGATCATAAAATATGAAAATGGCTTTAATTGTAATTGATGTACAAGAAGCATACGTAGGCAATAAAAGAGGAAAAGATAGTTTTGAAAACATCATGGGCCATATAAACTATGCTATGGAATTGTTTAGAAAAGCTGGAAGTCCAATTATAGTTGTTCGAGATATCGCTGAAGGAGATGGTGAAGCTTATAGAAATATTGAAGAACTAGAAACTGTGGATTCTGATCTTTCTATCACAAAAGTTTATAACAATGCCTTCTGGAAGACTAATTTAGAGAAAATACTTCAGGATTTGGATGTAGATTTTCTAGTGTTATGCGGCAATGCTGCAGAATATTGTGTTGGAGCTACCTATAATGGAGCCGAAGAAAGAGGTTTTAAAACGACACTTCTACAGAATGGTATTTTTGCAGCAAGAGAGGAAAACCTTTTAATGCATTTCTACAATAGACCATTAATATCCTATGTTGTATTGGAAGCTCTTTTAGAGTGAAAATATGATGCTACTTTTAAGTAGCATTTTCTTTCTTTATGAAATCATGTAAAATAAAAACGACCCTTGGGCCGTTTAATTAAAAGACTTCATTTCGAATAAGAGATTCAGCTTCACCGAGACCAGGAAATCTGTTCTCCATTAATTTTGAGAAAATGAGATTTCCGTTGACTCTGATTTCAAAAGCACCTCCAGTTGACGGAACAATAGACAAGTCTTCGATATTATTTTTGTGTTCACTAAGTACTTTTTGTGCAAGGCTCACGGCCCTATCGACATAACCTCATGATGTGCAATATTGGATTTCAACTTTATGTTTCATGGAACACCTCCTTTATTAAAGTATATCATTATGGTTCATAATTGACAAAGGAGAGAAAATGTTAAAAGCAGTTATTTTTGATTTATATGGTACGTTAGTTGACCTTCATACAGATGAAGATCATGATTTGTTTTGGGAGCAATTTACTTTGTTCTTAAGGTATTCTATTAAAAAGGCTGAACCAAGTACCATTAAGAACTTGTATCATAATTTGGTAGAGAAGCATTTAAAAGAGGTTATGCACACAAATTATCCTGACATTGAAATTCTGAAAGTTTTTAAAGACTTGTATAACCATTTTGGTGTAGAAGCTGATGATGTAAAAGTAAAATATACAGCAGAAATATTCAGATGCCTGTCAACGGATTACATAACCTTGTATCCTGGAGCCATCGAACTTTTGGAATGGTTGAAGGAAAAAAAATTTAAAATCATTTTGCTGTCAAATGCTCAAAGTGCCTTTACTTTGCCAGAACTTAATATGCTAGATATCAAGCAATATTTTGATCGTTTATACATTTCATCAGATTATGAAATGGTTAAGCCTGAACCGAATTTTCTTAAACATGTTTTTGAGGATTTCAGTCTAGATCCATCTGAAGCTCTTTTCATTGGCAATGATTATAACTCAGATATAGAAATTGCAAATTACTTTCAAATGAAAAGCATCTATCTTCAAACCAACTGTTCACCGGCGTTTAAAGATAATATACAAGCAACACATATCATTAATCCAGGGAACTTGTTTGAGACCTTAAAAATTATAAAACGCTATTAATGAACTGTTTGAAATTGTTACATAGGGGTATACATAGACAGTAGTGATTAAGGAGGTTTTATGAGAAAAATTATTAGTATCATAGTATTACTTGCTGTCATAACATCATATGCTTATGCAGGAGGTGGAAAAGTACAAGAAAGAAATCCTGAGATTAATGGAGAGGTGGATCCACCGGTCATGCGTACACTGGATGTGCATGGAGAGGTATAGCAATTATGACTACGACAATGGTCGTAGTTTTTTTGTGTTAACGAATACCACGGGCTATGCCTGTGGTTCAAAAAAGCTTATAGCTATAAATAAATAATACCCCTTTGCTATAATAGAATTTGGTCTGCCAACCAAATAAAGCAAGGAGGTATCATTGGATAGTCAAAGTTTAGCAC
>JAFGVN010000027.1 GCA_016937975.1 Clostridia bacterium | reverse complement strand
ATCATAAACAATATTCATGTTGATTTGATCATAATCATGTATAATACGATTTCTAAATCCATACATCTCATGCCAAGGAACATCAACATGGATATCTTTTAAAGTTGATGATACTCTATGTTTAGATATTTCACCTATTTGTGCTAAGTTGAATACGACTGCATCAACAACAAGTTGGTTATGTGTGAAGTCTTCAAGTGATTGAATCGATTTTACATAATGAAGTATACTTTCAATATGAGCGACAATTCTTTTAATTGCTTTAGTGTCTCTATCGTTCATAAAGGATGATACCCTTCATAACATTCTTATAAATATCAGAATTATGTTCTATTTGGGATATGTGAATGAGGTCTACTGATTTGACGAATGCGTTATTCACATCCTCAAGCAAGCCAAAGAACTTTATACCTTTTATGTTTCCATAGACTACTAAATCGATATCACTTAGTGGTTCTTGTTCACCTTTAGCATATGATCCATATAATATAATCTTGTTTATATCATATTTAATCGTTAAAGGTAATAAGGCATCTTTGATTTGATTGACTTCATAAGTGCCTTTTGTCTCGGTGACAATACCATATCGATTTTTGGGGTATTGTTTTAAATAACTGTATACCAATTTTTCAACCCATGGACTGGGTGTACGTTTACCACTTTCCCAATTTTCTATCGTTCTTAGTGGTATATCAGTGATTTCACTCAAATCTTTTTGAGTTAAACCATATTCTGCTCTGGCTTCTTTAATTATCCAATCCATTGTATCTCACCTCAACTCTATAATACCACCCATTGAGTGGTTTGTAAAGATTAGGATTATAGAAAATCGGTTAGTTCTCCACCAGGTAGACATATGAGTTCTTGATTAAGTACCCAATTTTCAAATCTCATTGAGTCGGCAATGATTTGGAGAATAATATGGTTATCGAATACAATTTTTAAATCATTAAACTCACTTATTTCAATGTGATTAATGATTGCTCCAACAAGATAATTTTTTATATCCTCAGTTTGCTTATACTCTGATTTAGTCATAACCATTTTATGATGATCAAATAAGCGCCATCCTCCTTCTAAAAGCATATATTTTATATCTTTGTCTTTAAGTAAGAAAGTAATGTTTTGATATTCATTTATTTCAGTAACGCTAGCTCCTTTAAAACGATTCAAGTATTTTTTTATTTGATTGTCCATTTTATCCCATCTACCTTTTGTCATTAATTTACTATTAATTATATCATGACTAATGTGTCTATGGAAAACAGTTATTTTTTATGTCGATATAAGTCATTTTTTTAGATTATAAAGTAAATACCGTCATGAAACTCTATATAACATATCAGATTTTCGTTTATACGTGTATAAATTTTTACGATTCATTCTGTTTGGATGGAAATCTTTGTTTCACGTGTATATTTACAATTGCACATAATTGTAATGTCCTATAAAGGTTATATTAAAGTCAATAGAAAAGCCCTTCCCACGAGTGAGAAGAGCATTTAATGTTTTTATTGGTGACCCGTACGGGATTCGAACCCGTGAATGCATGCGTGAAAGGCATGTGAGTTAACCGTTTCTCCAACGGGCCATACTTTTAAAAATTGCGCATCTGGCGGAGCAGGAGGGATTTGAACCCTCGCGCCGATTTTCACCGGCCTACACCCTTAGCAGGGGCGCCTCTTCAGCCTCTTGAGTACTACTCCAGAATGCGCTATTATATGATAACCTATTTTGTCCTAGGTGTCAACTTATTTAAGGTTTTTTTTGAAAAATAAATCGTAAATTCGGGTATAAAAAAAGCACTGGAGAGTTGTGCTTTTTTTAAAACCATATAATTTCTATCGAGGCTCAATCATGGAGAGAGAGACTTTACCTCGTTTTTCATCTACACTTAATACCCATACTTTAACTATATCTCCAACGGCGACCACATCTTTTGGATGTTTGACAAAGCCTTTGGACAGTTTCGAAATATGGACTAAACCATCTTCTTTTAAACCACAGTCTACGAATGCACCGAAATCAACAACGTTTCTTACGGTACCTTCTAACATCATACCAGGTTTGAGATCCTCTAAATGCAGGATATCATTTCTTAATACTGGTGCGTCAAATTGGTCTCTTGGGTCTCTTAGAGGGGCAATAAATGCATCTAGAATGTCTGCTAAGGTGTATTTATCAATGCCTAGTTCTTGTTGGAGTTTAGCTCGATCGATTTTTTCAACGATTGACTTTAACTCTGGTTTACCAAATAACTCAGGTGTTATATGGTACATAGACATGATTTTTTTCGCTGGTTCATAAGATTCAGGGTGAACCTGAGTCATATCTAAGGCTTCATCGCCACCAACGATGCGTAAGAACCCCACCGATTGTTCAAACGCTTTGTCCCCTAAACGAGGGACTTTTTTGATTTGTGCGCGATTTTTAAATGCGCCATTTTGATCACGGTATTTTACAATATTTTCAGATACCGTTTTATTTAATCCAGATACGAATGTGAGTAATGATTTTGAAGCCGTGTTAATGTTAACACCCACTTGGTTTACAGCATTACTTACAATAAAATCTAGGGATTCGGTTAATTTCTTTTGTGATACATCGTGTTGATATTGACCAACACCAATTGATTTTGGATCAATCTTAACTAATTCAGATAGTGGGTCTTGAAGACGTCTTGCAATCGATGCTGCGCTACGTTCTTCAACCGAATAATCCGGGAATTCTTCTCTTGCGATTTCAGAGGCTGAATAAACAGATGCGCCAGCTTCAGAAACAATGACATATTTGGTGTCTAAATTGTTTTTCTTCAATAAGTCCGCAATAAAGGCTTCGGTTTCACGGGATGCTGTCCCATTACCGATGGCAATGATGCTAACTTGATATTTGGCAATGAATTGCTTCACTATTTTCTCTGAAAGTGGTAGACGCTCTATCGCTTCTTTTTCACCTTTGAATTTCTCATGTGGGTAAATCACACCTTTTTGCAAGACAGTGCCTTGTTCATTTACCACACATAGTTTACAACCAGTACGGTAAGCAGGGTCAACCCCCAACACGACTTTATCTTTCATAGGTCTTTGTAAAAGTAAGTTTCTTAAGTTCATTGCGAATACTTCAATGGCTTGATCTTCAGCTTTAGACGTTAAATCAGAACGGATTTCTCTTTCTAAGCTTGGATAGATCAAACGCTTCAATGCATCCTCAATGGCTTCTTTTACGAGGTATGAAACTGGTGAATTCGAATTGGTAAGAATTTTTGAGCCGAGATATTTTAACATTGCATCTATGTTGCTGTCAATAGAAATCGTAATAATTTTTTCATCTTCTGCACGATTCATTGCTAACACTCGGTGAGGTGCAATTTTTGAAACCTTTTCGACGTGTTCATAATACATTTCATAGGTATGTTTTTCATCTAATGCTTCAGCGTTTTTCTTTGCCTTAGATGTAATTAACCCGTCTACTTCCATTTCAACACGTAATGCTTTTCTGTAGTCGGCATTATCGCTGATTTGTTCAGAGATGATGTATTTTGCACCTTGGAGTGCATCTGCTACAGTTAAAACTTGATCTGTTAAGAACGCTTCTGCTTCTTTTTCGATGTTGATTTGGTTAGGTAGTGCCATGATCATGTTTGCCAGTGGTTCTAATCCTAATGCAATCGCTTCAGTTGCTTTTGTTTTCTTCTTTTCTTTATAAGGACGATATAAATCCTCGACTTCAACCAATTTATTGGATGACAAGATTTGTGCCCTTAAGGCATCATTCATCATCCCTTTTTCTTCAATTAGTCTAATGACATCTTCTTTACGTTTGAATAGGTTAATGCCGTATTCCCATGACTTATGAATCTCATTGATTTGTTCTTCATCCAAGCCACCAGTGACTTCTTTACGGTATCTCGCGATAAAAGGAATCGTATTCCCTTCATCTAATAAAGATAGGACAGATTGAACTTGAGTCTCTTTCACATATAATGTGTTTGATATTTCTTTTACTAATAATTGATCCATATTAACCACCTTTTTTCGTGCGAAAAGGGCATGTTTGCCCTTTACTTAGTTATTTGACTTAATGTGTATAGAATAGATGTTTCGCTTGTTTGAACGGCACCAGTTTCTGCATAAGCTTCACCAGTGATGTGAATTAAAGCTGGACGATTTGGTAAAAAAGTCCCTGTGACATAGGTTGCAATTTCTTGATATTTTTGATAATCAAGGACATAGAATGAATAACCTTTTGAAGCGGCTAATGCGGCTGCTTCTTCGATGTCTGCTTCTAGTGATTCACAAAGCGTACATGTTTCATAATCGCTATTATAAATAAATACATAAACGTCGTATAAAACATCATCTACAGGTTCTGTTTCATCTGCGTTTAATAACCATTTGTATTGGTTTAATGTTAAATGTTCTAAGTCTTCAAAACGTTCAACGGTTGTATCATTTTTAGGATTTAATACATATTTGTCTAGTAATAAATACCCGACAAATAAGACAATGACACCAAGGAGTGTAACACCAGTTATTTTTAAAATTTTATAATCGGTCTTGTCTTTTTTAGTTACTGTCTTTTGAGTTTTAGTTGTTTTCTTAGTTTTTTGGTCTGTAACGCGTGGCATATAATCTCTCCTAACTCCTTAGTTATTATACAAAAATTAATACTGGTACACAAGCATAAGCCTAAATATGGTATTTATTCTATTTTCTCGATCATGACAATTGCGGTTGCGTAATTGGCAGTATGCGAAATTGAGACTTTAATGTGATACGCTTTTAATACATCGTTTTTGACGAAGTAAGGTGCACCAAACTCATCATTAAGGACTGTAAAATCGCTATAATTAGCGGTTTTATCACCCTTCTTTAACGCCTTAAATAGCGCTTCTTTTGAGGCAAATCTGCCAGCGAGGTATGTAAGCCTTCTGGTTTTATCGCTAATGCTTTGATAGAAGTTTAACTCACTTAAAGATAAAATGCGTTCAACAAATTTATCGGTGAGTTTTTCTTCAATCCGTTTGATCTCAACTAGGTCAATACCAATCTCATAACTCATTTTTGACCCTCCCTAATTGAATCTGCCAAAAGCTTAATTTTAGATAACCGGTGGTTCATCCCTGATTTGGATAAATTCAGACCAGTTTCGTTCTTATAAAAAGCAATTAATTCATTTAGTGAGGCATCTGGATACGTTTCTCGTAATCGAATGGTTTCTTTAAGCTTGTTGTCGATGGTCCCATACATCTTATTCGATTTAATGAGTTCAATGTCTTCTAATTGTTCATTTGCTGCAGAGATGGTTTTCTTCTCATTTGCAATTTCGATATTGATCAATCGGTTAATTGAATTATTGAAGTCTCGCTTGATTCGGATATCTTCAAACTTGAATACCGATTCAATCGCACCAATGACATTTAAAAATGAACTAATGGCTTCTGCT
>JAFGVN010000026.1 GCA_016937975.1 Clostridia bacterium | reverse complement strand
TTCTCAAAAGTCAATTGATGATCCAAATAAGATATTGGATTTTCAACTGAATCCAATTCAAACAAAACTTCGAGTGGCTTATTAAAATTAACCCAATGAATCATGGTTGAATCTATTTCAACAAGTCCCATTGGCCATTTGCCTTGTAAATGCAAGTCAAGTAATTCAACTTTTTTCATTGGATTTAAAATACAACCAATATAATCACCATCCATACTTTTAAAATGAAAAAGTTGAATCGTCATCATTTCATCATGTACATAGGACAATACAACTGAACTGGTTAAAATAGGCTCATTCAAATAAGCATCATGTAACTTGATGAATTTATGAATGGATTCTCCAATCATTAATTTCCGATCCATGTCAAAAAAACGTTCAGCCAGCAAATTCATATAAGTAATTTCGTAATTTGATTTTGAAAATATTATGATGGCTTCATCTACATGTCCAAAGTATCTTTCAATAATTTTCATAGATTTAATTCCTTCCAAATATAATATATATATGATTAGATACCCATCATAATTCAAATCAACCATCTAAACGAAGATGCCCTGTAGGACTTAATGGGTAAATTGATTTACCCTTACTGTTCTACTGTGAATTGATCACTGAGCAAATGTTTTAAATATACTGTTCTTATAAAAAAAACTTAAGAATAATTTCTTAAGTTTAGTGGTCTTAATTATCTTGCAAGAACCATAGCTTCTTTCCATGTGTCCCTTAAGTCTTCAGCAAATACAAGAATCTCTGCCATAATTGCTGTTTCTTTTTCTAGATTGGCATCAAGTAAGCGAGCATTCATGTAACCATACATTTGCTTTAGATTTTGAGAAACTTCATACTCTTCATTCAATGTAACATCCAATTCAGTGATGATTGCCTGAGCTCTCATTAAAGCCGTATGCGTCTTTTCAACATTCTTTTGATCGTTATACAACATCGCTTGTTTTATAAACTTCACTATGCCTTCATACAGCATTAAAGTCAATTCTTCAGGTTTTGCACTCATAACCTTTTGCTCTAAATACTGATCGTTAACCGTTGCTTTTCTTGTATCATATAAATTTGCCTGAGGTTTCATGGTATTGATCGATTTAGGCATCATTTTGGGTTTTTGATAATTATAAATATTCTGCATAGCCATAACTCTCGCTCCAATCTATTTTTTATAAGCGTTAATCGCTTGATTCACTCGCTTATTTGTCACTCTATTTTCATCTTCATATTGATTAATCTTTTTTATCAATTCAATCAAGTTTTTCATTTTAGGATATTTTGATAAATCTGCTTCATGAAGAGATTCCACACCTAACTTCAACTTAAGCTCTGAAAACTTTTCAATGAACAAGATATCTACATTCAGGGTATCACGGCCGACTTTAAGTAAGCCATACTTGGTATTGCTTAAATCAATGAGTTCATCAATAATATCATTCAACTTTTTTTCTTCAATCATTATGCCTGCTCGTCTACAAATAAACCTGCCAATTCCCACATTTTTGCAATCATATCTTGAATTTTCTTAGGTGGGAATTCCCTAATCACTTCATTGGTCTCTGTATCTTTCATAACATACATAACGGTTTTAGTCACATCATGTACTGATCTCTCAATGAAGTTGTTATGCAATTTCAAGGTTTTATTTGCCATCTCAATAGCTTTATCAAGCATTTCATCATTGATAATATCTACATGCTCTTCTACACCTTTTTGAGAGGTGAATTCCTTCTGATTGTCAGCACTTACTTCAACAGACTTCTCGGATTTTGGTTGGTATGCAGGTCGCTCAACAGCTACTTTATCTGGTGATGATACCGTCCCTTGTAATCCACTCATACCGTCGATTTTCATAACACGATCCTCCTGAATATCATATCATTGTATATCCTTCTACAATGGGTCTAATAATATTATCGACATTTGTTCACTGGTTCTTTAGGTTTTTTATCGGTTTCTACTTTTTTTTATCAATGAAATAACCATCTCTCTGAATACCAACATTCATGTAACCTCTATTGGCTTTTTTCTTTACAGAAGATAAACTTTTCTCTTTTACAACCTTGGCTAGATCATCTTGTATTAACAATACAATTTCCTTTAAATGGGTTTCCACTGCTAAATTTTTTGCAATAATTCGATTGAGTAAATCTGAATCTACTTGCTCTTCCTTTAAATCATTTGATTTCTCAATAATTTTCTCTCGTTGATTCAACAGAACCTTTACTTTTTCAATAAGAATGGTTTTATCTATTGTTAAATCCAAAGCATTTAATTTATCCGTTATTTTTTCGAATTCAAGAAGCAATTCTGTCTTATGCATCTTAACCTCCAAATTGTGATGTTAACCATGAACTTTGACTTTGGAACTGACTCATTGCAGATTCCATTGCTGCAAACTGAGTATAATACTTATCTTCCTGATCTGCTAGCATTTCTAACAAATCATCAATCTTGCTGTCCATGGCTGCAATTTTCTTAGCCATGTCAGATGTTGTGTCTATACCAGTATCTAAACCCGCTTTATCAATTAAATAACCCTTGTTACCATTATCATCACGAGTTAATCTGATGTTGTCTTGTAAAATATCATAAATTCTAGCCGAAAGACCATTTTCAGAATATCTTGTACTTCTATCAGAATAACTTGTATAGGTAATATCCGATTCCTGAGTAAACAAAGCAATAATTTCATTTGGTCTTTCTTCTAACGCGGCATCTAATTTGGTTTCATCAATTATCAGCTTTCCACCTTCTTTATAATTCGAAGAAGATTGAATACCGATTTCATAAAGAGAAATGCCTAAACCTTCTACAGATTCATACATAGCTTCACGAAGTGAACTGGTTAAACTAGATAAAGATGTATCATTTCTCAATGTACCCTTTCGCGCTTCTGCTTGCCACTTTTCAATATCATCATCTGACATTGATTCTTTTTGTGTATCTGTTAATGGATCATAATCGTAATTTCTACTTTCTGTGACCATATCATTAATTTTTGTCAACATTTCATTATAGGCATCTACAAATTTAACAATTAAATCCTTCACATCTGTCGTATCTGTCGATACATTAATATCTACAGCTGCTGTAGGAATAGCATTTAATGTAATTTCTGTTCCATTAAGTGTAAAGGTATTGCTTGAACGAGTTGTCGATACACCATTCACAACGAATTCTGCATTTTGTGCAGCCGTATGATCCACATCTCCTTGCAATTTAAAAGCACTTAATAAGCCCGTTGTATCCGTTATTGCAATGGTACCATCTGTACCTACTGATGTCGACTCCATCATAAATTTATCTGAAAAAGTATCATATGAGATACTTACACCAGCTGAACTGGAATTAATTTGGCTCATCACTTCGCTTACAGTCGTATCTGGACTAAAGCTAAAGGATACACCATTGATACTCATAGAAGAAGTCGTACTTACACCAAATACATCAGACAGTGATTTACTTACATTAACGGTGTTACTTTGACCCTCTGAAAGTTTCATGATAGACAACAAATCTGCATTATCATTAGCAAGGGTCAATGTATGTCCTGTTTCATAATAATCTGATGGAGGACCCAAATCGACTAATGGATCATAACCATCCTCGTAAATTCTAAAGGACATCACATCGCCAGTCACTTCTGCAGTAATATCAACATTTGAAAAAGCTTCTTGCAACTTAGTGGATAATAATGATGCATATTGCTCAAATGTATCCATTTCACCAGGGTCATCATATTCTGTTGGATCAAAGGATATCGTTTTTGTTACACCATCTAAGGTAAAACTCAAAGTACTATCGACACCAAGTTGAGCTTTAATAGCTGCAATGGCAGTAGCTTCATCACCCATGTTACCTGTGGTAATATCTCCTAGCACTTCACTCGCTGATGCATATTTATCCTTTGTTGCCAACTGGGTTACAGAATCAATTGAAAAACTTCCTACAATTGATGATGCTGTTGTTTTAATTGAAACCGCTGAAGAACTGACACCACCAATGGTTGTTTCTCCAGCAAATAAACTAAATGCGCTTGCTGAACGCATATTCGTTGCAGGTTTTAAGATATCAAAATATTCATCCTGAAAGCCGCGAAGCACATTTGCAACTTCTCTATAATCTTCTTGTTGCCAAACAAGATATTGTTTTTCTTGTTCAGCTTTATCTACTTTCATTTGTTCGACTTCTATTAATTTTTTTACTGTGGTCTCGGTATCCATCCCTGAAACTAATCCTGTTATCCTTAACATGTCACTCATAAATACACCACCTTACGTTATATACATGATCTATATACTTTATCGGCAACTGTTAACCATAATATTAGGAAATTCAACACTTATTTAAATAAAATCCTAATTTTTAAGGTTGAATTCTGTTAGTTTTCATCCTTATTCTAAACACTTTTAATCCTTATGATTTTATGCTAATCTAAATATAGAACATATGTTCCAGTAAGGAGGACGTGTAAATGAGTAGGATTTTGTCATTGGAGCAAGAAAATATTTTAGTTGGAAGTATTTTGGGAGATGGTTCATTAGCTAAATATGGTAGAAGTAAAAATGCTTATTATAGGGAACATGGTTGTTTGAAGCAAAATGGCTATAGACATTGGAAAGCAGAAAAATTAGAAATTTCATATCATGAAAAACACAATAAAATTACTTCAAAAAGCTTACCTATATTTACAAAATATCACGAACTTTTCTACCGAAATAACACTAAAGTGATAACACCTACAAATATTCAATTATTATCACACCCAATAGGCTTACTTTGTTTATATTTGGATGATGGCAGTCTCGTCATAGATACCTATAAGAAGAAAAATGGAATCCATGCATTTCCAAGGATCTACCTCTATACACAATCCTTTACAAGAGAGGAGAATCTATTATTACTTGAACATATTAAGACTGTATTTAACATTACATTTAAGCTCAAAAAAGTTCCAAATGGTTCAGGTTGGTGTTTAGAAATATCAAAGAGAAACGAACTTATAAATTTCATTGAGTCAATAAAACCTTATGCCACAGAAATCAAATGCATGTTGTATAAAATAGATGTCTTAAGTCGACTGAATGCATATAAAATGTTACATCCAGATGTCATTCTAGATTCAACTTTTGTTAAGGATTCCAAATACTCTATTCAAGAGACTCAATGCTTAATTGAACATTATCATATGCATATGCCTCAGAAAGAAATTGCGAGTTTACTTGGAAGGAGTTACTACAGTGTTGTCGATAAGATACGTCGATTAAAAATTGAAAATAAAATTTGAAAAAGATGCGAAAATTTCGCATCTTATCTTAGTAATTGGAGAACACTTTGCGGAGCATTATTCGCTTGACTCAACATTGCTTGAGCAGCTTGAGATAAAATATTTACTTTGCTGAACGTCATCATCCCTTTAGCCATATCAAAATCTCTTATTCTTGATTCAGCTGAAGTTAAATTTTCAGAAGTGTTATCTAAATTCTTTATGGTATGCTCTAATCTATTTTGGTATGCTCCAAATCTACTACGAATATTTGAAACGGTTTCTATGGCATCATCTAAAAACTTAATGGATGATTCTGCATCAGATCGAGTGGATATATCAACATTATCAATACCTAGATTAGATGCTGTTACATTTCCAAGCTGGATACTAAATTCTTGGGTTTCGTTTGCACCGACTTGCATCGATAAAATACCACCACTTCCTGCAAAATTAGGATTGGTAAAATTCAAAGTGAAATTTGCATTAACCAGAGCTGTACCGGTACCATTTGGAATGGTATCAGCAAGTGATAATGTGGAAGTAGATCCTTTAGCTGTGGCATCTGTAATAACTCCAGAGACGGTAGGATCAAACTCCTGACCAGCTCCAGTTCTTCCTAGAAAAGTATCCACATCTGTAGAATCATTGAAATAATTTCTAAAGGATTCTAAATCTACAATACTGGCGACTGTATGTGCACCATCAGCGGTACCAATATCAGTGCCTCCAGCATTCCATGTCACTGCTGCAATTGCAGCATCAATAGAAAGTCCACCTTCTAATTGGTCTAGTAAGGCATCTAAACCACCATTGATCAGTTCATGCATGACTTTAACACCTTCAAAGGCAGAACGATAATCACCATCAAAGCCTCCAGCTGCAATATTATGGTCAGTTACGGGAAAAAAATTTCCACCTTGAACTGCCATAGATAATCCTTCTAAAAACCATCCTTCTGCTGCTGTCGTTGCACCATCAAATACAAAAGGTAAATTCGTATATTGATAGGCATGCATCATCTCATGGGCAATGAGTGTATCCACAATATCCGTTGACTTGAGATTGCCACTAGCATCTGTGACTCCTGCTAAATTAACACGTAGTGTTAAATTTGCACCAGAATCCACAGTCCCCATAGAAGCACCAGTGGTTGTTGTATCATCATAATAATATGTGATATCCATATTTCTAACACCTGCAGGTGCCAACAAATCAAATCTTGATTGAATCACAGTCATTGCATCATTGAGATATTCTGGTAACGCAGCACTTATAGCATCTATAGTTGCTTGTGATATGGACGGACCTGAGCCACTTCCATCTAACAAACTAATACCGTTGAACTCTGTTGTTGTAGCAATACGATCAACTTCTGTAATGAGTTGATCTATTTCACTTTGCATAGCATCCCGATCAGCAGATACATTTGTATCATTTGCAGATTGTATGGTAAGCTGTCTCATGCGTTGTAGAATTTCATGTACTTCTGCAGTTGCGCCTTCAGCAGTTTGTATAAGAGATATTGCATCTTGAGAATTTCTAGAGGCTTGATTCAAACCACGAATCTGTGCTCTCATTTTCTCTGAAATTACAAGTCCTGCAGCATCATCACCTGCTCGATTAATACGAAAACCAGATGATAATTTTTCGAGTACTTTACCAGTAGCATTACTATTGAGATTCATCATCCGCTGAGTGTTCATTGCTAGCATATTATTTTGTATACGCATAGAACACCTCTTTTCTTAAGAAATGTTGCATAGCAACTTTCTCATTACTTCAAAAAGAAGAAAAATCATTGCTATACAGTATTTAATTCATTCCAAATAAGATTTAAAAAAGGGAACCGAAGGTTCCCTAAATTAACGGCCGATTACTAATTATCTCAATAATTGTAATACACCTTGAGGTGCTTGATTTGCTTGCGGTTATCCAATAACTTTCATTAAAGGCCAGACTATATCTTCATCCTTTTAAAGGAGTTGGGCACTTCGGGACACCTCTATCCCTACGGATTTCATCACCATAGCATTGCCTTAGGTGGTATATCCTAGTCGTTGAACCTTCTCCAAACTTTCGTTACAGGAGCTTGGCTGCTGATTATCCAATATCTATATTTTTTAAACCTTCACGCTTACCTTTTCAAGTTACGTTGTAGTATATAGATCTTAAGGAAGTCCCAGCAATTCACCCAATGATAATCTTAAAAATTACTTTTTAAGACGCCCTTGAATAATTATCTCAATAGTTGTAAAACACCTTGAGGAGCATTATTCGCTTGAGCCAACATAGCTTGTGCAGCTTGTTGTAAGATGTTATTCTTAGTGAATTCCATCATTTCTTTAGCCATATCTACGTCTCTAATACGAGATTCAGATGCTTGTAAGTTCTCAGCTGATGTATCTAAGTTCTTGATTGTATGCTCTAATCTGTTTTGAACAGCACCAAGTTTAGCTCTTTCAGTTGAAACTGAAGTGATCGCATCGTTAATTGTAGTGATTGATGTTTTCGCAGATGAAGCAGTAGTAATATCAATTGAACTTACACCTAAAGCTGCAGCTCTCATATCACCTAATGATACATTCATATCTTGACCTTCATTTGCTCCAATTTGCATTGATAATGAACCGTTTGCATCAATGTGAATTGTACTTGCTGCAGATGCATTTTCAACATCTAATACAAGACCATCATAATCTCCACCATTGAAAGTTACTCTATTTCCAGAAGCAGAATAACTTGTAGGATCATTACCAGTAGTAGATGCATCAATAGTAACAGCAGCATCATCACCAACAATTGTTGTTAAATCTGTTACAGCTAAATCTGTTGCTGGTACTAAATCTGTACCATTTTGATCAACAACTGTAACTGCTCCAGTTGATGCAATACTATCGGTTGCTGTAGCACCACCATCAGACATTACTAAACCCGAAATATCTAATTGTGCAGCCGAGCCTACGCCATCAGATTGAATAGTCAAAGTAAATAAAGTGGAATCATAAGTTGCTGAAACACCAGTTTGTCCATTAACATCATTAATTGCAGTGGCAATATCGTCACCAGTAGTACCTGCAGCTAACGAAACTGTTACACCATTAATTTCGATATCAGCTCCAGCTGAACCAACTACTAATGCAGCAGCACCATCAATAACCATTTTTGCGTTATCAGCAGCTGCGACACCAGTTAATACTAAGTCGCCACCAGCAACAACATCAGCTGAACCAGAAACGACTACAGCACCTGTACCAGTTGTTTGTGTTGCTTGGATGCCAGCACCACCATTTAAAAGTTTTCTTGTGTTAAATTCAGTAGTATTACCAATTCTATCAATTTCTGTAGTTAATTGATCAATCTCATTTTGGATAGCATCACGGTCAATCGTAACGTTAGTATCGTTGGCAGATTGTACAGCAAGTTCTCTCATTCTTTGTAAAATTGCTTGAGTTTCATTTAAAGCGCCTTCTGCAGTTTGTACTAATGAGATTGCATCTTGAGAGTTTCTAGAAGCTTGGTTCAAACCTCTGATTTGAGCTCTCATTTTTTCAGAGATTGCTAAACCAGCTGCGTCATCGCCAGCACGGTTAATTCTGAAACCTGATGATAATTTTTCAATTGATTTTGCACCAGCATTTGAGTTTAAGCCAAGTTGTCTATGAGTATTCATAGCCATTAAGTTATTATTAATTCTCATAATATTCCTCCTTGAATATAGAATTAGTTAAGGGCGTCCTTGCCCTGATTGATTTGAGACTCTTTCTCTCGCGGCCGTCTCAAGAAAAATCCTCATTTATATTATCGGCATATTTATTGTCTTCTTAACATTTTTTTGATAAATTTTTTAATATTTATTTTAATCCAAAAAAGAAAGAAAAAGTTTCTTAATAGAAACTTTACTTCATTAATTTCTTATGTTTTTCACTTTGATCCGGTTGTTTAGTCACTTGCTTGTTAAAGGTCTTGCCTTTTAAAGCCTCTACATTTTGTTTTGCTGAAACAGCAGCTTTGTTTTCTGTCATAATTTCATCATATACTTCTTTTCTATGAATCTCTATATTCTTAGGCGCATCTATACCTATTCTCACACGCCCATCTTCGGCTTCAATGATTTTGATTTCAATTTTTCCATCTATAATAATGGATTCATCTTTTTTTCTTGAAAGGACTAACATTACGCCTCTCCTTTTTGAAATATCTTATGTTTATAGGGATAGTCTTCACTTAAAATCACTTGTTTAGCTTTTCGATCGTTGATATTAATGATAATTGGTGACTTTAAGTTAATGGTAATTTCCTCTACGCTGTCGGGAATAATCACAGTCGTATAAATCATAATGTCTTCAACTGAATTTAAATTAAGTTTTTCTACGGTTAAATCATCTAACTCAAAGTCATATTTTTCCACAAACAAGAACGGATCAGTAATGACAAAGGTAAGTGATTCATCTTCAATGGATTGCAACCAATGAAAAGGCAGTTCAGGTTCTATATTTGCAATTAAAAGAAAATCCTTTTTCCCATCAAAACCATACATACTATCTTCGAAGTGGATGATATCATCTTCCGTGTATTCAACTTCTCCCCTGTAATCCGTTACTATCTTCAAAACTGATCCTCCTATTAAACTTGTAAATCCAGTTTTTCACCTAAATATCTTATTGAAATACTATTGTACTGCGCTACATATCTTTCTACTTGCCCCTGCTGATAATGAATCCTTGGTTTTTCCGCTATGATTTTACCAGACAATTCACCTTCCACAACACGCACATTCACATTACCCTCAATGACCGAAATATCTGGGCCATTTCTGGGCATGGTCACCATGCCAAACTCATGTTTGAATTGGTCAAAGGCATTGTATTTTGCAATATCCGGAACCGGATTGCCTTTCTTGTTGATTTGCGCCAACTGATCCCCTTGCTCCGCAATTCTTCCAATACTTTCAAGCATTCTTTGTTTTGCAATGGCCACATATTCTTGAGAAAAGGCTTCTATGTTTTTTAACCCTGATTCATTAAAAGCTTGGGTTTGGTCAATTTGTATTTTAGGCAGCCTCACTTCCACCTGAATCTGTGGCTGCGTTAAAGCGCCTTCCACATGGGCTTTTGGTTGCTCAATGGATTGTACGGGCTTTGATATATGATATCCCAATATCGCAGGTTGTGTTCTTATTTCTAGTGCCATAATCTCACCTTCTTAAAAACATTATACCCTAAAATTAAAAAATTATTAATTATCTTAAAAAATCTACTAATGAGGGTTGAATGACTCTTGCTCCTGTTGATAATGAAGCTTGATAAACATTTTCAGCATTTTTTAAAAGCATGATGACTTCTGACATATCTGCATCTTCTGCATCCGAAAGTAACTTTGTAAATGAAATATTATTGGAAGCAATTTTTTTTGAAATCATATCAAGTCTATTATTTCTTGCACCAATATCTGCTCTTAAGGAGAGCATCTTTCCAATATGGTCATCTATGGTATCTAACATACCTCCAATGGCTTTATTATCACCTGACATCATATAACTTAAAAGCTCATCTACATCTGCAATCAATTGACTTTGATGCACTCTTGGAAAATCTACAATCAGTTCTGCAGCTACCCCTTCAGAAGTGTTTTTAGTCGTAATTTCAAACTGGTTTGCGCCATTGATGCTAAAATCGACAATATCACTGCCAAATGCCGTATCAATTTTTGTATTCATATGGGCTATATAATCTGCTACTGTAAAACCGACTGGCAGTGTTGCATCCGGTTTTATTTTCCTTGAAATGCCATTAACCACAATATTTAAATTATTCTTGGTTAAAATATCTCGACCATCTGCTGTTAAAGGATCAACAAAAGTCGTTGTCCCATTACTCAAAGTTGCCTCAGTCTTTGCTACACCTGCTGTATAGGTGGTTACATAGGCACTGGCAGCTACAGACATAGGTGGCACACCAGGTCCATAATTAGAAGATTCTATTACCAGCTGATTATTTGCATTAAAATAAGCTATGCCATTGGTACCTATGGCATCATTATATGCTGTTACCACTTGTTCTTTAGTAAGTGGTCTAACCGTACCGTTTAAGCTCGATTCATCCACGTTATAAGTTACGCCACCAATGGTCACATCTAAGTTTTGAGCCGTATAGTTTAAATTCAAATCAAATGCACCTGAGACATATTCTTTTGAAGAAGGTATCCCTGTTGCATTTCCACTTGGAAAGGCATTGGTCATAATATTCGTTTCAGGGACATAACCATAAACATCTAAACCTGAAGTCATAACGTTCATGGATTCACCAACAGATACTTCATATTTTACAACCGGCGAATTATTTAAAGCATACTGGTCTACATCGATATTAAAATTGCCGTTTTCATCCAGTAACTTTTGATTGGTCTCAAACCCTGAAAAGATATATCTGCCTGCAAAGGTCGCATTTCCATTTGAAATCAACTGATCTTTAAGATTCTTTATTTCTTCTGCAATCTTTTGAGTCTCTTCTGCGGTATTAATACCATTGGCTGCTTGAACCATGAGCTCCCGCATTCTCTGTAATACATTGCCATTGTCTTCAATGGACTTTTCAGTAATTTCCATCCAACCTAAAGCATCATCCGTGTTTTTAGCATATTGCTCCAATTCTGCTAGATCCGTTCTTCTGGCAAGTACCTTTGAAGCCAGTACTGGATCATCAGAAGGTACAGATATTTTTTTACCTGTTGCCAACTCATCTTGTCGTTTGGACATATATGCTAAATTTCGATTCACATTTAAAAGGAGTTGCATGGTCATCATATTATTCGTTACTCTCATGATGTCACCTCATTATCTTCCTACAGTACCTAATCGATTGACAACCAAATCAATCATTTCATCCATTGCATTCATCACTCTTGCACAGGCGTTGTAACTTTGTTGGAATTTCACCATTTCCGTCATTTCTTCGTCTAGTGAAACACCCATTATCGCTTGTCTATTAAATTCGATCTGTGTTAAAAGCACTTTTTCATTTTCACCATTTCTAATGGCATCCTGAGCATCTACACCTAAATTTGAAACCAATGACTTCACAAAGTCATCGGGAGAGCCCCAAGCGAAAAGTGCCACATTGTGTCGGACTTGTGCTAGGTTAAGGGCATTGTCACCATCACCAGGTGCACCTTCAGCTGTTGCTGAAGCGGATATTTTATCTAAATCCATCTCTACATCTTTTGAAATTGAAATTTCTGTCGCTTCTATACGATCCACCACGACATACTTATTATCAATAAACTTAATGGATTTTCCTGCATATTGAGGGTTGTTGTCTAAAAGACTGGTTATATTCTCACGAATTATCTTTTGGTTTTCTGCATCTGTATTTGCAGTAGAAGTCCCAGATATAATAGCACTGGTTACATCTACAGCAGGTCCACCATTTAATCCCTTTGTGAGCATTTCAGTTTCATATTCTGCTGTGGTCATATTATTTATGGTAAATAGGTTGATTCCTGTATCACCATTTAAATCATAACCAGATTTGTGTACTCTGTTAAGTTCTGTCGCAAGGGTATCAATAAATTCATTTAACTTGTCTACATAATAAGGAATACCTTTATTATTACCACTAACATTGTCTCTCATATCCATTAGGGCTCTAAGTTTACCACCGGTTGTATCAAAAGTTGAACCTGAAGCCCATTCCAAGTCGTGGAGTCTATCTACATCATAGGGATTTTCTCTCACAGGTCTTTCAACGGATTCCAATTGATCATAAGTATAATGAGAAACCAATGGTCGTCCTGTAACATCTACATAAAATCTTCCCATGGAATCTTCATAGTAGTTAATATCCACTAATTCTGATAATTTATCTAAAACCAGGTTTCTTTGATCTCTAAGGTCATTGGCAGACTGACCATTTAATTCTGAGTTATAAATAATTCTATTTAAATCTGCTATTTGTCTCGCATAACCATTGATTTCATCTGCCACTACAGTGATTTCAAAGTCCAGATTGGCTTGTTCTCTTTGGAAAGATTCACTCATTCCATTTACCGCTTCTGTCAGTGCGATGGCTCTTTGTCTTACAAGGGCTCTAGTGGTTAAAGATTCTGGTGCTTTGTTCAGTTCATGTAAAGCACTGAAGAATTCATCCATAATGGTACGAATACCTGAATCTGAAGGCTCATTGATAATCGCTTCCAAGGTTTGATAGGTATTTGAAAGCGCACTAAATTCCCCTGACTTTGTCATTTCGCCACGGTATTTAAAATCAAGAAATTCATCTCGTATTTGAATGACATTGTCCATTCTTACACCTTTACCAATGGTACCAGGTGCAGACGGGAATGTGTCCGGTGATTCTGCATGTGTGGTTAATCTTTGACGAGAGAACCCTTCAGTATTTGCATTCGCAATATTATGAGAAACTGTATTTAAAGCCATTTGATTGGCTGTTAAGCCTGATTTTACGACATTGAGTCCAAAGAATGTTGAAGCCATGAGATCCTCCTATACCTTTCGGTCAAATATACTTCGACGCTCAACATCTTTATCACTTGCAGTGCCTTCATAATTGACACTGCCATCACCAACTGTTGTTAACAAGTTCAAGTCGAACTGAATTTGTGACAATGACTGTTCAATGAGTTTTCTTGACAACTCATTTTTTTGTCCAAGTATACTTACTGTATTTACGAGTTTTGTCTTTACTGAATCCACTTGTCGAACTTCCTTGTCACTTAAAAATGGATATAAATCTGAAAGTACACTAATTTCCATCAAATTGTAATCCTTTACAAGTTGATCGATGACTTTCGTTCTAATTTCCTCTAATTTCACTAAACTGATTGAATAGGTTTTTTCTTTTTCTACAATCTGTTCCAATAATTTTATATCATTTCTTACAATAGCATTTTGCTTGTCATTGGAAAGCAAAATAATCTGATCATAAATTTCTTGTTCCTTATTTAATACCAATAAGAGCTGTTCGATTGATTTCGACATAATACCCAACCTTCATATATTTTCATTTATTTACTTCTAAAAAACCAAAGCAGTAGAAAGGACTCGGCTGTTATCCTTATCTACTGTTTATTTTGCGTTTGACAACATCTTCTTGATTATATCTTCAGTAGAAGGCTTGTAAGTGTCATTTTTAATTGACTCTTTCACTTCATCAACTTTATCTTGTCTCACATCCGGCAATTTTTTGAAGGCATCCATAGCTATTTGGAACTCTTTCGAACTTTGAGAAATCTCGATTTTGTCCCTTTTCATTTCAGATTTTTCTGTACCGTTTACTTTGCCTACATTTTTAGTGTAAGCCTTTTGGATTTTTTGAATATTAAAGTTACCTTGTATTTTCATAAAAAACACCTCCGTTCAGCCGATACCTTCTAAAACTTATATCGGCAAAACAGAGGTGTTCATTAACCTTTTTATTATTTTTTTTTCGTCGTGGTATACATTTTTTGTTTTGTGTTACGTTCTTTCACATTTGCCACAGCTTGGAATGAATGATCCATTTTGTGTTGACAGTCTGTACATTTAGTCCCATAGGAAATTGGCTTGCCACAAATCTCACAATTTAAAAGCTTAATCTCTCCAACGGTTTCCAGTCTGCCTTCACGTAAATATTTTAAGACCACTGAAGATGTCACACCAGTATGTTCCACCACATCATTTACAGAAGCACCTGGGTTATCGTAGAGAAAATCTCGGATAATGCCAAACAAATGTCGGTCTACTTTTCGACAATCATAACAAAGAGATTTAATGCTGTCTGCATCAAATTCCTTCCCACATATGGAACATGTTCTTACATCACTCATAACGGCCTCTCTCTCTTGGTCATAAGATACCCCATTTTTCCTTTCAGTACTCAATTTTAAACTTTCTTGTACTGTGTATGCATCCCACTACCAATTGATTTTTTTTCACGATCAGATGAACTTAGATCCTGTTGCATTTTCTTTGCCAGGTCTTTTAATCCCATGGTCAATTCTCTATTGCATTTCTCACACATTTTTCCTGAACGTATAGGAGAACCACATTTTTCACATTCAATGAGCATGCTATCACCTACAGTTTCCAAGCGTCCTTCTTTTAAGAATGCCAGTATTTTCTTTTCTGGAACATCTGTTGCTTCTGCAACTTCCGGTACGGTTGCACCAGGGTTATCGTATATAAATTCACGGACAACTTTATACATTTCGTCATCAGTCGTTCTACATTTTGAGCATAATTTAATGCTGCCAATGGTTTGAAACATTCTGCCACACTTTTCGCAATTTGCTAAATTTGCCATAGATATATCTCCTCTCATATGGCTATTATAGCAAACCCCTATACCCCTGTCAAAACCTACTCACTGGCGGCAAAAGTCAAAATATAAATTTCACTTGCACCCTTTTCTTTTAACACCTTTGCACATTCATTTAACGTGTTGCCACTGGTAATAATATCATCTACCAAAAGATAACGCCCATCTACTTTCTCCGAAGTAAAAGCACCTTTAAGAATCTCATACCTTTCATCTAAGGGTATTGCATTTAACGGTGGGGTATTTCTTGTACGCTTGAGTACAGGCTTTACCTCCAAATCCATTCTATGGCCTAACTGAAGTGCCAACTGCTCCGCTGGACACCATTTCTTATGTTTTAGTTTATCCTCATGGGTTGGCACATAAACGATGCCATCCAACTGGATGTCACCAAAAACATGCATAAAACGCAGATGCATATATTCTGAAAGCACTTCAGCCAAATACTTCTTGTTTTTATATTTGTAGGCTTTAATCAATTCTTTTACAGGATCGTCATAAACCACTACCGAAGTGCCTCCTTCAAAGTATCGATTCAGCACTTTACAAATATTACAGACGGGATAACTCCCTTTCAAAAGCATTCGACCACAGTATTTGCAACAATAGCCTGTTTGTATTTGAAACTCACTTTTACACAGGTTACAAAACCATTCTTTTTCATAAAGGTGTCTTTGACATATGACACAATTTAAGTACTTAGGAAATAAATAATCGAGAAACCACATAACAACCTCCTCATTCCCAGAATATGTAAAATTGCACTATTTGTCAATATTTTCCATTGACCTTTCCAATTTTTTATCCTAATATGATTATACAGACCGACGGTCGGTCTTTAAGGAGGTCGTATGATAGAAATAAAAAACTTATCTCAAATCTATCCCTCTGGGAAAGGGATATTCAACTTGAATTTCACAGTAGAAAAAGGTGAAGTCTTTGGTTATTTGGGGCCAAACGGTGCTGGTAAAACAACAACCATTAGAAATATTTTAGGCTTTTCAAATGCTACCGAGGGCCAAGTAACCATTCAAAACCAAGATGCAAGAGAACATGCCGCAGCACTACAGAAGATTATTGGTTATCTCCCAGGAGAAATTGCGTTTTTTGACAACATGACTGGCATTGAGTTCTTAACTTTTGTTGGACAAATGAGAAACCTCAAAGATCTTCAAAAGAGAGATGCACTTATTGAACGTTTTCAATTAGACGCTTCAGGCAAAATAAAAAAAATGTCCAAAGGAATGAAGCAAAAAGTTGCCATAGTTGCAGCTTTCATGCACGATCCAGAAGTGTTAATCCTCGATGAACCTACAAGTGGTTTAGATCCTTTAATGCAAAATATTTTTTTAGATCTCATCCTCGAAGAAAAAAAAGCAGGAAAGACCATTATCATGTCCTCTCATATTTTTGACGAGGTTCAAAAGGTATGTGACCGGGCAGGCATCATTAAGGAAGGTCAATTAGTCGCTATTGAAGCAGTCAATGAACTGAAGGCTATGAAAACTGAAACCTTTATTTTAACGACTTCTGATCCTGAGGATTTCAAACGTATTTCTGAAAGTGGCTTAAAAGTCCAAAAGAAATATAATAAGCTTTATGTAGAAAAAACCTTGGATTATCCTAAATTCTTTGAGATTCTTTCAAAATGTCATGTCACAAGTATCGAAACTAAACAACAATCACTAGAAGAAATCTTCATGAAGTATTATGGGGAGGTAAAATAATGAATAAAGTACTTTTTAAAGCCAATCTAAAAAACAATTGGTTAATCTTATTATTTATTACAGGTATGATGTTAATGTATACAACCATAGCCATTGGCATGTTTAGTCCAGAGAGTGCTGAATCTTTAGAAGGCATGTTAAAAATGCTTCCTGAAGCCATGATTAAAGGCTTTGGCTTTGAAGGCATCGGCACTGAATTGACAGCGTATTTAGGAAGTTATCTTTATGGTTTCATTTACCTGACTTTTCCAATTATCTATATTGTTGTGGTTTCACAAAATGTCATTGTAAAACATGTGGATTCAGGCTCAATGGCTTATCTCTTGACAACACCCAATACGAGAAAATCCATTGCATTGACTCAAAGTTCATTTTTAGTTTCTACTTTGTTTCTCATTTTACTGATCAATGTCATGACTGGGATCCTTATGAGTATAACCATGTTTCCAGGTCATTTACAAATTGGACCCTACATCGCATTAAATATAGCTACTTTTGGTACCCTCTATTTAATAGCGAGTTTTGATTTCTTCCTATCTTGTTTCTTCAATGATTCTAAGAAAATGTTGAGTATTGGTGCCAGTATCCCAATATTATTTATAGCCCTTAAAATGTTATCGGCACTTGGTGAAGAACTTGCATTCTTAAAATATTTCACCTTATTCTCACTCTTAGATGTTAATCGTATTTTAGGCAGTGGATCTTTCACTGTTACTATAAGTGCAATAACCTTACTTTTCGGCACAGGGATATTTTATGGTAGTATCGTATTGTTTGATAAAAAGAGCTTGAACATTTAGAAAGGACTTTTTATGTCGCTAAAAGATGAAATCCTAAAAGCTGCCTATGAATTATTTGGGACAAAGGGATTCGCAAAAACGACCATTGCTGAGATTCTAAAAAAAGCTGGCGCTTCCAAAGGTGGCTTCTACCATCACTTTAACAGTAAAGAAGCCATTCTTGAGGAAATTCTCCAATTGTATATTGTAGACGTCAACAACTACTTAAATCATCTTTATGAAGATCATCATCAGGACTATAAGAAAGTTTTCACGGGTGTCTTTGAAGCGATTAACCGATTTAAAAAAGAGCAGTTTGAAAGATGGCCAGAACTTATGAAAATGATGGCTTTTCCAGGCTCAGATGTTATTATTCTCCGTATGGGTTTATCCTTTGAAGAATCCACAAGAGCCTTCTACACCACTTTAATTGAAAAAGGCAATCATAAGGATTGGGAAACAGAAGATCCACACCATGTTGCCAGAGTATGGACCAAAGAATTACTTTATATTTATGCATCAATTTCAAGATACCTTTTGGAACCTGAAAAATCAGACTATCTTGTGTTGGTGGATACCATAGATTTTTCAGAGAAACTTCTCATCAATCTTTTGAATACAGATAGGTTACAAATTAAGTCTACTCTATTAGATTATGTACAGCTTGCAAAAGAAAAATTAGACCAAATGCATCTAAAAATGTAATGCACACCTTGGGGTGTGCATTTACTCTCTTAACAACTCATCTGCCCACATTGTGGCTTCAATGTACATTCTATTGAAAGTCTCAATATCAAGATTCCTTTGAGTGAGAATCACTTCTACACCATTGATTTCTCCCATTTCATATAAAATGATCAAGTCAATGACCTTGCTCAGTTGATTCTCTTTGCCCAACAACGCATCTATGACATCGCCATTTAAAGGCACATTACTTAATATATCCGTCATTTGCCTTTTCATGATAATATTGATTAATGACAAAAGACCGACAATAAAAAGTTCATCTTTACGTTTGATTAAATTAAATTTCTCTGAAAGTAATTCCGCTTGCTTGGCTCTTTTCAAGGAAATATTCACGATTTCATCAAGGGTTCCTTCTGCAATAAAGTTTTTAAGCATATTGACTAAAATGAGCTTCTTGCTTTCATTGATGCCTAAACGAATCAATGCAATTTTCACTGATGTCACTCTTTTATTGGAATAATAGGCTGCAGAATTTAGCAGTTTCAAAAGAGAAAGGGTTAAGCTCGAATCTCTCAAAATAACACTGGACAATGCTTCAAAATCCACTACCGGTTCATTGAGGATTTTTAACAATTCCAGGTATACCGTCGGCATCGTTACAACTTCCTTGCCTTCAAAGATCTTTGGTTTTTGGAAAAAATAACCTTGAAAAATCGTACAGCCTAAAGCTTTTGCAAAATTCACATCTTCTTCCGTTTCAACTTTTTCCGCCAGTAGAATTTTTCTATAAGGTTTTAATGAATTGACGGTTTCCACAACGGCTTGTCGGTCATGATCAAAAAAATCCAACTTAATAATATCTGCCAAGGCGATTAATGCTTCCAGTCCTTTTTTAAATAAAAAGTCATCTAGGGCAATAAGGTATCCCTTATCTTTATACGCCATGAGCTTTTCAACAAGTTCATCACTGCCAGAAGTGTCTTCTAATAATTCTATAACCAAAGTTTCTGGCATAAATAAATCTGGTGCGCCCTGTAAAATAGTCTCATCGTTAAAATTGATAAACATTCTTTTATTATTGGACATTTCCTTTACATTAAAATTAATAATCAAATCCTTTATTACTTTTAATGTTGCTGTATAATTATCCGTAATTTCGGCTTGATTGACCATACTGTTCCTAAACAGCAACTCGTATCCAATAATTTCACCATTGATGTCAATCATCGGCTGTCTGGCTATAAAGGTTTTCATTTTAGCTCCTTTTTAAATCTATTTGAATCATTGTAACATCATCAATTAACTTATCTCTGTTGGCTTTTACAATACTTTCTTCCAAATGTTGAATAAGAGGTTTCTCTGTATGTGAATTATAGTAGTATGTAAGTTCTTCAGTCAACATATCCCCTTCTTCTAAACCTTTGTTAAATTCATTTAAACCATCTGTATGCAAAAATATTTCACAATCAGATTCATATGAAAAAGTATTGTATTCAAATGCTGCATTTTGAAACATACCAATAAAAAAGTTTATTTTAATCAAACTTTGAAGACCATGAGCATCCTTTAAGTAAAAGGATGGATGACCACAATTTGCATAGTGCACTTTATGTTCCTTTAAATCAATAATCATATAAATCGCAGTAAAATAACTGGTTTGTGGCAACTCGTTTGATTTGAATAATTCCATAATTTTGTTATTTAAGCGATTTAAAAACGCATCTGGCATATAATATGTTTTAACCAAATCATTGGCAATGGCAATAATGGAGGTACTTAAAAGTGAGCTCCCAATACCATGACCTACAACGTCTGCCAAAAATACAGCATACAGATCCTCATTAATAGGATAAATATTATAGATATCTCCACTGACATGCTCAAGGGGTTCATAGCGGGTACGAATGGTTATATTTTCTTCATAAACTTCATCTGGAAGCAATGACTGTTGAATTATTCGAGCCAGTTCAAGGGCTTGTCTATTTTCAGTCGCAATATTCTCTTCCAAAGTGACGTTAAAAGCTGCCTTACCATAATAATTGGTTCCATCGAGATCAAAAGGAAAGATATAGGATTTTTCCTTAAACATAGACTGATCTTTTCTTTTGTTCACAAACATGCCACCCCATGGAAAACCAGCCTTTAAGGTATGCTTAATATTATTATAAAACATTAAGCTATGCTTACCGGACTTAAGAATGTTTGTTTTATTACCAATGACATCGTTTTCATCATACCCTGTCTCATGATAAAATGTAGGATTTGCATAAATAATTTTTTCGTTGGCGTCTGAAATAACAGACATTATATTCATGTGATCTACGAATTTCTTAAACATCATATTCACGGCATTGTTAAAGACCTTAATCACCAACCTTCTCGGCATGGCATCCCAAATAAGATCCGTAATACCCAAGTCCAATAAGGCCTCAGACAAATAAAGTTGCTCATTGGACAGTGCAACAATAATGTTTAAAACGCCTATATCATTCAGTTGTTTAACAATCGGTAAGGGATTGGTCAAATGATCCAATACAACAATGCCTATAGGTTGATAGGATTGTATTAAATCCATCGTATGTTCTTCATAATCCAACGCCTTCTCTTCTGACAAGAAAGTCAAAGTAGATTGAGTTTCATAATAATTTGTTATTTTAATTTTCATATTATCCTCTCATCAATTTTTCTTTACATATCTTAAAGCGTCATCCAAGTCATCTGTTACATAAAACAACTCATCCAATTTGGATATATGAAGGAGTTTTCTAATTAATTCACTGGTTACAATCACTGATACCGGTTGTTCTTCATTAACAATTCTCTTCAGCCCAGAAACCAATAATCCTATACCGGTACTATCAATCCATGAAACTTTCCTTAAATCAAGAACATAACCAAAAGCAGGTACAATCGCACTAAAAAATTCTTCCTTATAAAAGGGTATAGCATCATAAGTCAGTCTTTCCAAGAATTGAATGACCTGAATATTTTCATGGGAATAAGCTTCAATTCTCTTATCCATGATGTCCTCCTAAACAATCCAAATAACTACAAAAAAAACCTCTCAGTTGAGATTTCAGCCTTAAATTACTTTTGTATTATACCCCAATAAAAAAAAATCACACACAAATGTGGTGATTTATCTTTCAATATAAGCTTCTTTTACCATTTTAAGCATCATCTTTAAGCCAGAATTACGCTTGATTTGACTGACGTTCTCAATCATGCTTTGCAATTGAAATAGTGTTCCTACCAATACGACTAAAGCTTTTGCTCTAGTAATGGCAGTATATAAAATATTCTTATTTCTAAGCATCGGTGGTATATTATAAAGAGGCATAACAACGACTGGAAATTCTGATCCTTGACTTTTATGCACAGTTACAGCATAGGATAAAACCAACTCATCCATTTGACTAAATTCATAGATAACATCCCGTTCATCATCAAACAACACTGAAACCGTTTTACTTTTTGTATCTATATCAGTGATATAACCAATATCACCATTAAAGACACCTTCCCCCTTTTCAAAGCCATATTTCTTTTGCCATTTAATATTATAATTATTTTTAATTTGCATAATTTTATCGCCAACTCTAAAGATTTGGTCGCCAAATTTCTTTTCGCTTTTTTCTTTGGATTCAGGATTTAATACAAACTGAAGTTCTTGATTTAATGCAAAGACGCCAACAGGGGAGTTTTTCATAGGTGCTAACACCTGAATATCTCGTACAGAATCAAAACCATAATAATTCGGCAATCTCTCTTTGCATAGATTGACTATATTCCATACAACTTCTTCTGGACGCCCAGCCTTGATAAAATAGAAATCTTGATCTTTTTCATTTAAAGTTGGCATCTGTCCTGTATTGATTCTATGAGCATTCATAACAATCATACTTTCTTTAGCTTGTCTGAAAATTTCAGTTAATTTCACCGTTTCAATCATTTCACTGTCAATCATGTCACTTAAAACATTCCCTGCACCAACAGCAGGCAATTGGTCTACGTCTCCAACGAAAATAACTCGTGTCCCATGGGAAATGGCATCCAATAAACTATACATTAATAAGATATCCAGCATAGATGCTTCATCTACAATGATAAGATCCGCTTGTAATGGATCCTGACTATTCTTGTTAAAAGCCAAATACCCTGAATCACTGTATTGATATTCCAATAGTCTGTGAATGGTTTTGGATTCCTTCAAACAGGCTTCTGACATACGCTTTGCAGCTCTTCCCGTTGGTGCAGCCAAAAGAACCTTTAATTTTTGTCTTTCAAAAATCTCAATGATAGAATTTATAATGGTTGTCTTACCTGTTCCTGGTCCACCAGTAATCACTAAAACCCCATGATTAATAGCTTCTTTTATGGCATGCTTTTGCATTTCAGCGAGTTCAATGTTTTGGTTCTGTTGACAATACTCCAATTCCTTATCCATATCCACATTGATCATATCAATATGTGCATAAGCCAAGTGAGACAGTTTTTTACACACACCCAGTTCGGCATTATAGTAATTGGTAAGATAGATGGCTTTTTCACCTTCTATTTCAGATCTGTGCAAATCTCCTTTTAAAATCAATTCCGTAATTTCTTGTTTGACCACCTCTTCTGTCACTTCAAGATTTTGACAAGATTCCATTATCAATTGATGCTCGAAGGCAAAAGTATGACCATTGTTTACAATACTATTCAAGACATGCTTGATACCCGAAAACAATCTGTAGGGACTGTCATTCTCAACACCCATCATATGAGCGATTTCATCAGCCATCTTAAAACCAATACCCTTCACCTCTTCAGCAAGTATATAGGGGTTTTCAGTTATTTTGGCTATGGTTTTTTCTTTAAAGGTATTATAAATCTTAGTCGCATATGCAACAGAGATATTGTATTTCTGCAAAAACATGATGATTTCACTCATGGCATTCTGTTCAGCAAAAGAAGCCATAATTTGCTCAAGTTTACTCTTTCCAATGCCTGGAATCACCAACAATTTTTCAGGATTATACCGCATCACATCTAAAGCAGTTTCTTTAAAGACTTCTACAATCTTTTCTGCCAATGAGGGTCCAATGCCTTTAATGATTCCTGAACCCAAATACTTGATAATGCCTGTCGCTTCCTTTGGTTCAATGACTTCGGAACTCGTTACTTTAAACTGTTCTCCATAGGTCTTGTGAAAAGTAGGTTCTCCAATGAATCGCATATATTCACCTTCTTTTATCAAAGGCATATATCCGACAACAATGACCATTTCCATATTGTCATCTATGGAAGCAATGGTATAACCATTTTCATCATTTTTAAATATTATTTCAACAACTGTACCTTGTATTTCCATTTTCATCTCCAATTTATGTTCTTAACAATCATAACATATTCATGGACAAAGCTCTATGGAATTGCTTTCACAGTTCAAGAATTTAATAATTTATAACTTTCACTACTTATAAAAGTAAATAAACTGTCCTCAATGAAGAAAGATATCTCAAAGAGATATCTCCACTTACTGTTTTGACTTTATATACTCTGCTACTTTTCGATCTTCTACGCCAATATGATTTTTTAACCAATGAATTACCATTTTGTTAATAGACAATTTTTGCGAGGTTTTCAGTCCATTTATTTCAATATCATGAATTAAAGTCGCTACTTCTTTCTTAAAATCCTCATGGATACGTTTGTGCTGGTTAAACATAGGATAACCATATTTCAATTGTAATTTTTCCTCAGAATTGAAATGGTTCACCACATAACCTGCTAAAAAATTCAACGTCTCTAAAATCTCCTTTGAACTTTTGTCTGGATCACCTAAGGCATCGAACAGTTTGTTGGCTTGCTGTACCAATTCCATATGCTCTTTATCGATTTGGGTAATACCTAACACCAGGTTTTCTTCCCATTGAAATTTCATAAAAAACACCTCCTGAAAGTCCTATACCCAGTTTGCCTATTGAAAATCACTATCAATAAGAAAACCTCGGTAAAATAATTTACCGAGGTCATTAATCTTCTTATAAACCAGCTTCTTTTCTTAAGATTTCAGCTTTATCAGTTCTTTCCCATGGTAAATCAATATCTGTTCTACCAAAGTGACCATAAGCAGCTGTTTGCTTGTAAATAGGTTGTCTTAATTCTAAGTCTCTAATGATTGCAGCTGGTCTTAAGTCAAAGTGCTTGATGATTAATTCTTGAATTAATTTCTCATCAACCTTGCCAGTACCGAATGTTTCAACAAATAATGAAACTGGGTGTGCAACACCAATAGCGTATGCCAATTCTAATTCACATTTGTCTGCTAAACCAGCAGCTACAATGTTTTTAGCTACATATCTTGCAGCATATGCAGCAGAACGGTCAACTTTTGTTGGGTCCTTACCTGAGAATGCACCGCCACCATGACGAGAGTATCCACCATAAGTGTCAACAATAATCTTTCTACCTGTTAAACCCGCATCACCGTGTGGTCCACCAATTACGAAACGACCCGTTGGGTTGATTAGGTACTTTGTATTTTCATCTAACAATGAAGCGTCAACAATTGGCTCAACAACATGTTTGATTAAATCTTTTTGAATTTGCTCTCTTGTCGCTTCTGGAGCATGTTGTGTTGAAATAACGATTGTATCAACTCTTACTGGCTTACCAGCATCATCGTATTCCACTGTCACTTGAGTTTTACCATCTGGTCTTAAATAATCTAATGTACCATCTTTACGAACATCAGAAAGACGCTTAGCTAACTTATGAGCTAAAGAAATCGGTAATGGCATTAATTCTTCAGTTTCATTACATGCAAAACCGAACATAATACCTTGGTCACCAGCTCCAGTTGCTTCGATATCATCCATTTGACCTTCTCTATGCTCTAAAGCATCATCTACACCCATTGCAATGTCGCTTGATTGCTCATCTAAAGCAACAATTACACCACAAGTGTCACAGTCAAAACCGAATTTCGCACGGTCATAACCAATTTCTCTAACAGTCTCACGTACTGTTTTTTGGATGTCAACATAGCAGTTCGTTGTAATTTCACCAGAAATTAAAACAAGACCAGTTGTAATTGATGTTTCGCAAGCTACTCTTGCATTTGGATCTTGAGCATAAATTGCATCAAGAATTGAGTCTGAAATTTGGTCACACATTTTGTCAGGATGACCTTCAGTTACTGACTCAGATGTAAATAATCTTTTCATTTATTAATCCTCCTTTTATTTGAATCTGTCAACAGATTACTTTTGTTTTTGCTTAAAGCTTCTAACACACGTATTATATCTTAAAAATAAAAAAACCCTCTCTAAAAGAAAAGGTAAAGTACTCGCCTATCTCTCAGAATCTTCTGTAGGATTTAGCACCGTGAAAAAACCGGTTGCTGGACGTCATCGGGCCTATTCCCTCAGTCTCTCTTAATAGGTTTATTTAATTCGGATTAAAATATAACACATATCGAAACCCATTGCAACACTTTTTTTACCCAATTATTTTTAATATAATCGGAATTGTTACAATCGATAATAAGGTTGTCATAAAAATGAGTTTTGAAGCCATGTGGTAGTCGTTCTCATAACGAGCAGCTACAATGGCAGTATTAGCAGCTGCAGGCATTGCAGCAAGAACTACTGGAATAGTCAAAACCAAACCTTCAAAACCAAAGGTTCTTAAAATCACCCATGTTAGAAGAGGTGTAATGAATAATCGAATAGAAGATACCAATAAAACAGACCAATCTGCAATCATATCTTTAAACGTTATTTCTGCTAGGATGATACCAATAAACATCATAGAGAGAGGTGTTGTCACACCACCGACTGAAGTGAAGGTTTCCATAACAATTGTTGGCAGTTTAAAGGATGTTACAAAACATAGAAAGCCTAAAATAACCGCTACTAAACTCGGATTGAAAATATGCTTCAGGCGATCTTTGACACTTGGTCTTTCTAATCTATTTTGATGTCTAGACATGATATAAACGCCAAGTGTCCATGTTAACAGATTGAAAGATAAGTTGTAAATCGCAGCGTAAAAACGGCCTTGATCTCCAGCAATTTCATTCATAATAGGATAGCCCATGTAACCGACATTGGAGAAAATAATGACATATTGAAAGACATCTTTTTTCATGTCCTTCAACTTAAAACCTTTCGCATACAGGTAGGAAAGTAGAGTTACGCCTAAATAATATAGAAAAGAAATTAGAACCAACTGCCCAGTTTCCTTTAATACATCTCTTGAGAAATCGAACTGCATGGCTGTAAAAATATACAGTGGCAAAGTGACATTCAGTACTAAACTACTGATATGGGATTTGATTTCTGATTCGACAAATTTTGCTTTCTTTGCAATATAGCCGATAATGATTAATAAAAATAATAAAATAATTTTGTTTATATCCATTTTACTCTCCTACAAACTCTAGAAAATCTTCTTGACCAGAAGTGACAAATTGATAAACAAGAGGCATTTCTGCTTCCAGTTCCATTAACATACTTAACGTAGGATATTCTAAATGAATAAGGTCTTTCAAATCGTCAAATTCAGTGTTCTTATAAGCTGCAATGATTACTTGGTGAGCATCTGTAACATAAATCATACCCTTTACATCTTCGTTTAAGTAATAAACTGAATGCTTTACATGATCATTGTGGCTATGAAAAATCGTATATAAATCGCCGCCATCATATAAATTCTTCATCGCGGATGGATGTTTTCTTTCAAAATTCCTTTTAAAACTTTCTAAATGGTCAACGTATCCCACTAATATATATTCTCGACGATTCAGTTGAAAGGACGCTTCTTTAGGTGAAATAACCATTTCACTTTTAATCTCCGCCTTTTCAATAGTTCCGTCCATTTTAATTTCAATGACTTGCATTTTATAGGCATCTTTATAATCTGTAACCGCATGACAAACATAGCAATCTTTTGATTTTTCAATAGAGTTTTTCAAAAGCATAGTCGGTTCATCAGACATGACAAAATTCAGCGACTCAACACCTAACATCAAATTGCGATATTCAAAATCATACCCAGCGGTACGCATGAGAAAGTAATTGATTTTTTCATAGGCATTGGTCATTTCAGTTGTGATTTTCTCATAGGTATCTTTTGTTAAATCATTGAATGTTTCTTCTAAGAATTCTTCGTAATCAAAAAATGCCAATGGGACTTCATAGAGAAACTGTGAGCCAATATCTACAGCCTTATAAATCAATGCAGAAGCTTCTTCTAATGTAATTTCAACAAGGGGGGCACCAAGTCCACCCATCATTTCCTCTGTGATAAAATGGATTTGTGTTTCATCTTTAACATCACAGACTTCAAAACCATCAAAGCCGTATTCTTCATAATCTAAATGAAAAAACAAAACCACTTCTTCATAGTGAATTCTTATGCCAATAACGCCCACCATCCTTGACTGGGTGCAATAGGCTCTCTTAAATATTTTTTTTTCTTTAGGTGGATTATAAATATCTGAATAATCCTTTAAGTGAATAATATTTTTCATAACTTTCCTCAATTCAGAACAATTGTATCACAATCATCTTGTAAATAAAACTCATAGTAGGTCTATGTACCCTTACCCGCTAAAGAGCCTGTCTGAATTCTATCCCATTCTCATCTTGAAATTCTTTATGGAACAAAATAAATCATCATCCTTTATTTGAAAAAAGAAAAGATGGCAAAGCCATCTTATTCCACTGAATTAACAAGTTCTAATACTTTTTCCTCAACTTTTTTCAAATGCATTTGGCAATGATCCCTTGTATCACCTTTAATTGAAAAATAGATTTTTAATTTCGGCTCTGTACCAGAAGGTCTTGCTGCAAACCATGAACCATCTTCCAAATAATATTTCAAAACATTTGATTTTGGTAAGTTATTCGATCTTTTACCGTTCACATCGACAATGCTTTGATCCAAACAATCCATGACAGAAGCCACTTTCAAACCAGCAACCTCTTGAATTGGATTTGCTCTTAATGAGCTCATGACTCTCTTTATTTTTTCCAATCCCGCTTTACCTTCTAGAACAATAGAAGTTAAGCTCTCTTGATAATACCCAAACTTCTCAAACAACTCATTCAATCGATCCATTAAAGATTTGTTTTCACTTTTGTATTTTGCTGCCATTTCAACGGCTAACATGGTGGCAATAACAGCATCTTTATCTCTAACATGGGTACTAGCTAAATAACCGTAACTTTCTTCATAACCAAATAAGAAAGTCTTTGAGCCATCTTCGTATTGTTTGATTTTCTCACCAATGAACTTAAAGCCTGTTAATGTACTTTCAAGTTCTGCACCATAAGATAAAATAACTTTTTCTGCCATACCTGAAGTCACGATTGTGTTTACCAATAAAGGCTTCTCTGGTAACTCTGGTAAATTTGATAAAATATAATCTACTAAAAGAACACCGGTTTGATTGCCATTTAAGGCTTCATAACCCTGCTCTGTTTTAACCACTAGTCCTACTCTATCACAGTCTGGATCTGTTGCAATCACAAGATCTGCATCCTTCTCTTTCGCCAATGCAATACCCATTTCAAAGGCACTTACATCTTCAGGATTCGGTGATTTTAAAGTTGAAAAGTTCGCATCCGGAATCATTTGTGCTTCCACTGGATAGAAATTTTTAAGCTTTCTTCTTTTTTGCATTTCAGAAATCGGTCTTGCACCTGTACCATGAAGAGGTGTGTAGACAACCTTTAAATCGGAGGATTCAATGATTGTTGGATTAACAGCTACAGTTTCAACCATATCTAAATAAGCATCATCTTGAGCTTCACTGATGTATTCCAATAATCCTTTTTCTAAGGCTTCCTCTTTCGTCATATATTTTACTTGATCAAAGGTTTCAATTTTCTTCACTTCATCAACTACCATGTCTGCATCAGCAGGTAAAAGCTGACAACCGTCATCCCCATAAACTTTGAAACCATTATAAGCAGGAGGATTGTGACTTGCAGTAACCACTACACCTACAGAAGCCTTTAAATTTCTTACTGCAAATGACAACTCTGGCGTTGATCTTAAGGACTCAAAAAGATAAGCCTTAATACCATTTGCAGCAAAAACAAGAGCTGTCTCTAAAGCAAAATCCGGTGATTTATGACGACAGTCATGGGCGATAACAATGGCATTCTCTTCATATCTTTTCTTTGCAAAATTTGCAAAGCCTTGACTTGCTTTTCTAATGACATAGGCATTCATACGATTTGTTCCTGCACCAATAATACCTCGCATGCCACCGGTACCAAATTCTAAATCTGTATAAAACCTTTCTTCAATTTCCTTTTCATCTGAAGCAATTGATTGTAGCTCGCTTCTAAAGGCTTCATCAAAATATGTATTGCTTAACCATTCTTCATATCTCGCTTTATAATCCATCAGGACCTCCTTCATTTTTTCCTGTAATGATAATTTGTGCACATGCTAAAATTACTTTATCTTTAAACGTTGAACTATAAATATTGGTCGTCTGCATTAACTTAACTAAAGATTCACGCCAATCAATGGTTTCTTGACTGGTTTGATAGAGTTGATCCTTTATTAAGTCTATGAGTTGATCCATAGTTAACATTTGATATCTTTCAACTTCTAATTTTTTACCTAAATACTCTAAGATGTATAGCAAAATCATATTATAATCTGCTTGCTCTGGTATATCCAAAAGCTTCATCATCCCCGGTACAATTCTTTCAAATAAGCATCTCTTATAAGGGATTCTATCCAGATATAAAACATCTGCCAAACCATGGACTTGTTCTTCTGTCAAATGATCAATAAAATCATAGGCTTTTTTAGGAGACCACATATCTGTTAAATAGTACCATTTGCCATAGAGCAGTTTGAAAATTCTCATGGTATCATAATACCCCATTAAGATATTCTTATGACTCAAACCTTCTCTGAAATCCACAATGCCTCCTGTATCATCCGAAGGCTTTATATTGATGATTTCCACATCATCTGATTTTACTTTCTTCTTTAAGCCAATACCCAACAGTTCAATGGCAATAATTTTTTTATAACCATTTTCAATTAATAAATTCACCGGTAGATTGTCATAAAAAGCACCATCTAAAAAAGCTTTTCCAGAAATTCTTTCTCTTTTGAAAACAGGCAAATAGGAGCTGGCAATAAGATACTCAATTAATTTTCCTTCTGGTATGTCTTTAAGGATTAATTCTTCAGCCTTTAAATCCGTTAGAGAATAGGTTACCAAGCCAAAATTAATTGATTTTTCTCGAATTGTCTTTTCATCAATAAACTCATACAGGGTCTGTTTAAAATTGGTTAAATCCAACCCTCTATCAGATATTGTACCTCTAATTTCTTTCAAGAATTTTCTATAGTCATTAACGGTACCAGAAACCAAGGCTTCTTTTAAAATGGGATACTTATCCGGAATTAACCTCTCTGGTGTGATGTTCTCCCAAAACTCAATGAGAGGTTCCACACCTTCTTGAATAAAGAAGGCACCATTGATAGAACCAATAGATGTACCCGTCACTGCTTCTATTTCAATTCCCAGTTCCTTCAAGGCTTTTAGTGCACCAGCATGATATGCGCCTTTTGCACCGCCACCTTCTAAAGCGATTGCATATTTCATAGGACCTCCTATGAGGATTTATATCCAATTCTTATGAATTCTACCATAGTATTTCTTTTTTCCGGTACCGTTTACAGTCTATCAAAAAACCTTGCTGTTTAGCAAGGTTAAAACGTTTTCCTAATTTCAATTTTTTTTGATTATTTATCAGTCACACCAAACATAATTTGGCCCTTACAAGCAACTTTGTCACCAACATAAGCAACTGCTTGTCCTTTACCAATACCTCTTCTTACTGAAAGGATTTCAACTTCAAGTCTTAAGGTATCTCCTGGTACAACTTGTTGTTTAAATCTCACTTCATCAATACCAGCAAACAATGCAATCTTACCCTTGTATTCTTCTGAAGCCAAAAGTGCAACTGCACCAACTTGTGCTAAGGCTTCAACAATAAGTACACCTGGCATAACAGGATATCCTGGGAAATGACCTTGGAAAAATGGTTCATTAATCGTTACATTCTTAATACCAACAGCTTTCTTTCCGACTTCCATTTCTACGATTTTATCTACCAATAGAAAAGGATAACGATGTGGTATAATTTCTTGAATTTCTTGACTTGTTAACATGACGCCTCCAATACTTATCCTTTCATCTCGAAAGATGATCCTTGATTTTCATCTTCCTCATTATATAAGTATTTTTCCATTTGGTCAAATATCATGTCACTAATGCCGATACCACCTGCTTCAGCCATTTTATCTGCATAGGTTTCATCTAACATGGATTGAAACATTTTTTCAGCTGTACTTTTTTGAAAAATTCCTTCTGAATCAGGAATGGTATTTCGCATAACTTTCATCATCATGTTAATGAAAACACCTTCCAACTGATTGGAAACTTCTCTTAGTTTTTCCGTGTCACCACTTGCTTTGGCAGCTTCTAAAATTGCTTGAAATGAATCACCTTCTGTATCAGAAGATTGACTGATTGCATTATTAAAGGTTTCCTGAACCAAAGGGGTAATGGTATTCGCATCAATTTTCATCTATCTCACCTATCTTTTAAGATTATTTGCTAATTCAGACATTTGATCTGCTGTCTGGATAACCTTTGAACTCATTTCATATGCTCTTTGAGCCGTAATTAAGTTGATCATTTCTTCTACCACTTGAACATTTGAGGTTTCCAACATCCCTTGTAGAATACTGCCAGCAGAACCATCTGTTGGGTTAACAGAGACGCCAGAGGCTTCTGTTTCAACAAACAAGTTGCCGCCTTTCGACTCTAAACCAGCAGGATTGGCAAACTTAACAAGTTTCATATTGCCAATGATTTCATCGGTACCATCCAAACGTTTTACTCTAATTTCACCATCTCTAGAAACTGAGGTTTCACTGATATCAGTACCTAAAACGATATCACCACCATCGCCTTGTACAAAATAACCTTCTGAGGTTACAAGTTTTGTACCGCCACTTGTAATACTTGTTTTAAAACTACCATCTCTCGTATAAAAAATATTATTGTTTTCATCTCTCACTTGGAAAAAGCCATCACCATCAATGGCCATATCATAGCTATTTTGCGTCTGAGTAAATGAGCCGCCTTCAAAAGATCTTAAGGTAGCACTTAAAGCTACACCATTACCAACTTCCATTGCAGTTGGTCGACCTTCATCATTGGCAAAGTTTGATCTTCTAATTTGCTCATATAATAAATCTTTAAATTCTACTCTTGTTTTCTTAAAACCTGTTGTATTCACATTGGCCAAGTTATTCGAAATTGTATCTAAATTCAGTTGTTGTGCTTTCATACCTTGTGCTGCTGAATATAAAGCTCTCATAATTTCACTTCCTTATCTATACTCTGCCAATTTGATTAACAGCTTTATCTAAAGTTGCATCATATGCCGTTAACATTCTTTGGTTGGATTCATAATTTCTGTATAATTCCATTAAATCAATCATTTCATTTAAATTTGAAGCATTTGATTTTTCAATATAACCTTGTCGGACATCTGCAGTAAATTCACCTTCTGAAAGTTCACGTCCTGCTTCAAATCGATAATAACTTGATCCTAGTTTTTCTAAATCATAAGAATTATCAATTTGAACTGTCTTTATTTTATCTACAGTAACACCATCTACAATCACTTCACCAAAATGGTTGACTTGAAAATTTTCACCATCTACTGCAATTGTGCCATTTAAACCGTTGACTTTAAAATTTTCTGAGGTCACGAGTTCACCAAACTCATTCATCTTAAATCGACCATCTCTGGTATAAATCGGTCCAGAAGGTCCTTCTATTTCAAAGAAGCCTTTCCCATCTATGGCTAAATCAAAGGCATAATCTGTTCTTTCCAACTGTCCTTGTTCAAATAAAGTTTCTGTTCTCTCCACTTGGATACCATAGCCCATGGTACCGATAATGTTAGTCGTTGGAAGGTATACAATATTATCAACAACTTGTCCATTTAGCAGAACATTACCAGCATCATCAAACTCTAAATTTTGATCTCCAACCTGGATATAACCATTTTGTCCATAAACACGTTGTCCTTTATTAGGATATATGCTACCATTGCCATCCTTGTAGAAGGTACTTAAATATCCTTCATCATCCACATATAGTTCTGCTGAATGACTATAGTTATAGGTACTTTTACCATCTAATTTAATAAATGCATTCGGTGCATTTACAATATATCTGCCATCATAATTTTCACTAGAGAAACCTTGTGTCGTATAATTATTATTTTGATGTGATCCGTTTTGCTTTTGTAATAAAACCTCTTCAAAGGATTCAACCAAGACTTGATCTTTCTTGAATGCTATTGTGTCAATATTGGCCAAGTTATTACTGACAACGTCTATTCTTCTTGAATTTGCCAACATTGCACTGCCTGCTGTATACATTCCTCTAAGCATTATTATGCCTCCCTTAATCCATCTAAATATATTATCGGAAGACTTGGGATTTTTATTAACTCAAAAATAAAAAAAATCCTGTAAAAACAGGATTAATAGCGATTTTTTCTTGAGCTACGTCCACTGGAACGCATAGAAGTTTGTTCCAACACATCAATATGTTCTAAAGACATGCCAGTACCCTTTGCCACACAAGAGACTGCATCTTCTGCAATATATGTAGGAATACCCATTCTCTTTTCAATGAGTTTGTTTAAACCATGTAATAAAGCACCGCCACCAGTCATAACAATACCTCTAGAACTAATGTCTGAAGCAAGTTCAGGAGGCGTTTTCTCAAGTACTGCATGAACAGCATCACAAACTGCGTTTACAGGTTCTTTTAAAGCATCTAACATTTCTTCACTGGTTACGGTAATGTTCTTTGGTAGGCCTGTAATTAAGTCTCTACCTCTACAGTCCATTTTTATAGATTTACCTCTTGGTGAAGCAGTACCAATATTGATTTTTAAATCTTCAGCTGTTCTTTCACCAATTAATAAGTTATGTGCTTTTCTCATATATTTGATAATGGATTCATCAAACTTATCACCAGCAACTTTAATAGATTTTGAAACAACAATACCACCTAATGAAATTACAGCGATATCAGTTGTACCACCACCAATATCAATGATCATATTGCCATCAGGTTTTGTTATATCCAATCCTGCACCAATCGCTGCAGCAATGGGTTCTTCAATAAGATATACCTTACCGCCACCAGCATCTTCTGTTGCTTCTTCTACTGCTCTTTTTTCTACTTCTGTAACACCACTCGGTACACAGACTATTGTTTTTGGTCTGAAAAATCTTTTGCGACCACATGTCTTATTAATGAAGTATCTTAACATTCTTTCTGTTACTTCATAATCCGAGATGACACCATCTTTCAATGGTCGAATTGCAACAATATTGCCAGGTGTTCTACCTAACATTCTTCTTGCCTCAGAGCCTACAGCTAATACCTTATCTGTGTTTTTATCAATGGCAACTACAGATGGTTCTTGTAAAACAATTCCTTTGCCTTTGATATAAACCAAAACGCTTGCTGTACCTAAATCGATACCAATTTCAGCACCTAAACCCAACATGAATTACTCCTTCATTATCTCTATTGACCACTTAATTTCTCTTTATCATAAAAGGTCATGAAACCTCAAAATTGCTTAAAAAGCCACTCTTACCATACTATTGTACAATATATCCAACTGTTTGGGAAACTATTTTCACAGTTTTTAATAAATATTATAAAAGTAATTTTTTATTCTTAAAAAATCCCATAATTTTCTATCAAATTCTATAAGTGTATATTCCCATTGAACAAAAATAATGCGATCATAATAATTTCATGATCGCAATCATACTCTAATATTTGCCTACAATTCTTTCAATGGAAACACCGAGTTTCATAAGCTTTTCTTCAAATCGATCGTATCCTCGATCAATATGATAAATATTGTGAATTGTAGTAGGACCATCAGCTACCAATGCAGCAATTACAAGGGCTGCACCCGCTCTTAAATCTGTAGCCTTTACATTAGCGCCTTCTAATTCTGAACAGCCTTGTACGATCGCACTATGACCTTCCACTTTAATATTTGCACCCATTAAGGCAAATTCAGTAGCATGCATAAAACGATTTTCGAAGATGGTTTCAGTGATTGTACTTGTACCTTCAGCAACAGCATTTAGGGCCATAAATTGAGCTTGCATATCTGTAGGAAAACCTGGGAAAGGTAATGTTTTAATATCCACTGCTTTCAAAGGTGTTGTTGCCTTCACGTGAACAGCGTCATCAAAAACTTCTACTTCTGCACCACTTTCAATTAATTTTGCAGTCATCGCCTTTAAATGGTTTGGCATAACATTTTTTATCATCACATCGCCACCTGTAATAGCAGCTGCAACCATAAATGTTCCTGCTTCTATTCGATCAGGCAATACAGCATGTCTAGTACCGCCAAGGCTTTTAACACCTTTAATACGAATGGTATCCGTACCAGCACCTTTTACATTGCCTCCTAATTTATTAATAAAGTTTGCTAAATCTACAAGTTCAGGTTCTTTTGCAGCATTTTCAATAATAGTGGTACCCTCAGCCAAAGTTGCAGCCATCATAATGTTTTCAGTTGCACCTACACTTGGGAAATCCAAATAGATGGTTGTTCCAACTAAACCATTTGAAATACCTTCTACATAACCATGTGTTTGTTTTACATCAGCACCAAGTGCTGCAAAACCTTTTAAATGTAAATCTATTTTTCTTTCACCAATGGCACAACCACCTGGCTGCGCAAGTCTTGCATGACCTGCCTTAGCAATCAATGGACCCATTGTCACAATGGAAGCACGCATTAATTGAACCAAATCATAAGGTGGTTCAATCTCCAATTGCTCTGCAGGTGTAATTTCAATAACATTCGATTCTACCCACTCTACACTCATGCCAAGGGCTCTAAGAATATCTGCCATAACACGTACGTCCTGTAAATTAGGAACATTTTCAATTACACAAGTTTCATTGGCCATGATCGATGCTGCCATTAACTTTAACACAGAATTTTTTGCACCGCTAATAATTACTTCCCCTGTTAAGGGACCACTTTTATTTACAACCAATTTATCCAATTGGAGTCCTCCTATCTAAATGTTTCACATTGTGTATACAACAAACAATTATATATCATATTAAGTATACTTTCAAGAAATACGAAAAGTTCCAAAGCTTAATTCAGCAATGTTTAACATGCAAACCTTTGAAAATACAATACTTGCATCACATTGCATTTCATACCACCGACTTCATTTCCAAAGTTGATAGGAACAATTAGAAAAACCCGATGGGCAAATATCGGGTCTTTCTAAATTACATATCATTTTAGGGCAATATATAAGGAATGTATGTGAAATACTAGTTTGTATTTTTTTCAGTTAAAGTAATATCAATTACTTTCTTTTCATCATCTCGGACGACAGTCAAGGAAACTTTGTCACCTACTGTTTTAGTTTCAACAGCTTTCACTAGATCATCCATGTTTGTAATTTTTACATCATCAAATTTTATAATGACATCACCAGTTTGTAAATCAGATGCTGAAGCACCACTACCTTCAACAATTTCCATGACGACAACGCCTATTGGAAGCTCATAAAGATTTGATAAGGTATCATCAATATTCTTACCATAAATACCTAAGTATGGTCTTGAGATATAGCCATCTTTATCGAGTTGGTCGGCTATTCTTAATACTTCATTGATTGGTAATGCAAATCCTATACCTTCTACTTTTGTATCCGCTATTTTAATGGTGTTAATACCGATTAACTGACCAGTTGAATTGACAAGAGCACCACCACTGTTACCAGGATTGATTGCAGCATCCGTTTGAACCAATTTCATTTTACCATTCATTAAGGGTAGCTCTCTATTAAGTGCACTGACTACACCAGTTGTAACCGTACGACCATAACCCAAAGCATTACCAACAGCCATAACAGATTCACCAACTAATAAAACATCCGAGTCACCAATTTCAATAGGTTTAATGGCAGACATACTTTTTTCAGAAACCGCTGTTAAATCAATGGAGATCAGTGCAATGTCAGTCTCTGGATCTGAACCTATTAATTGAGCTGTAGCAGATGATCCATCTGAAAACTCAACGACAACTTCTTTTGCATTTTCAATTACATGATGATTGGTCACAATCAAAATTTTATTATCTTCTATTTTATAAATTACACCAGAACCTTGGCCTTCTGTAGTCATGGTTCTAAAAAAATCTTGAACCTCTACAGTAGAGGTAATGGCAACTACTGATGGAGAAACTTTTTCTGCAACTGAAACTGCATCCATTTGATCTGTGTTAAATGCTGTTGATAGTCTTAAGGTCTTAGCAAAGGAATCATAATTAGCGCTAGTTTGCACCACATCCTTTGGAGAAAAATTAGTGCCTAGACCAAAACCTGCACCACCAGCTAAAGCAGCAATTAATACTAAAGCAAGGACTCTACCAAAGGTCCATTTCATGTTACTCTTCTGAATATACTCATCGGGTTTAGAATTATTGATGATTGTTTCTTCAACAAATAATTCCTCACCATAATCTTTTAACTTTTCTTCTTTTTCAAGATCTGGTTCACTTTGATCAACATTTTGTTCCTCGAATAAAGCCTCTTTATGTTCTTCTAAAAATTCATCTTTTGTTTTTTCGTCCATATAAAATAACCTCCTTACACTTTTATTGTAAGGAGGAATTATGAACAAATTATGAACAAATTAATGATTGTTGAAAATATCTAAATGAAATTCAAAGCATATCCATTGGTCTTCAAAATATACTTGTGCCACTTGATGATGTAAAGTCAAAATTTCTTTTACAATGGATAAACCTAAACCAAAAGAGGATACAAATTCACTTCGCGACGTATCTCCTTTTGAAAAGCGATCCCATATTCTGTTTAAATCAACTTCATCATAGGTTTTGTTTTTTATGATACAAACAATTTGATGTTCCTTTTTAAAAACATCCAAATAAATCACACTTCCTTCAGGTGCAAATTTAATACTGTTCTCTACTAAATTATAAATAACCCTATGGATCAAGTTCTCATCGCCATATACATCAAAGTGTTTCTCAGGAAATTGAATTTCCATCGTCAAAGACTTCTGTTCAATTTTCAACTTCTCATAGTCAAGAATTTGTAGTATCATTGCTTCCAAATTTATAGGTGTCATTTCCATCTTATGTTTTGAAATATCTGTTAAAGTCAGAATACTATCTGATAGTTTTAACAACCTCTTGCTTTCATCTCGAATCACCCTGATGGAAGATAAATAGTCCTCCTTGAGAATTGTACCATCTATAATGCCTTCAGAATAACCAATAATGTTGGTAAGTGGCGATCTGAAATCATGAGAAATATCAGAAATGAAATGTCTCCTGAATTCGTCAGCAGCTTCTAGGGAAATTGCCATTTCATTTGTACGAACGCTAAGCTGACCAATTTCATCCTTCCTTTTGGTTTCATAACGTTGGTTGTAATCACCATTAGAAACCGCTTCAACTGTTTTATTGAGCCTTTTGATGTCTTTAATCATCTTTCTCGTGAAAACAAAAATAATTCCAATGGCCATCATCAAGATGATCAAGAAAGCAAACAATGTCACCTGAAACAATCCTTGATTCGCTTCAAGAACCTCAGGTACTGGGACGTGAATGTAAAGAGCAAAGACAACATCATCTTGTGCATTCTTAATAGGATAGCCAATTGTAATAAGAGTTTCCTGTGACAAAGTTTGATAGTGACCTTCACGATTAATAATTTTGCCATCAAAAATTTGTGCAATTTCATTTATGTTTAATTCAGATTTTACTTTATCAAGATCTTGTTCATCAGATGTGATGTAGACATAACCTCTTTGATCTACAATCCATATTTCCGCATCAAAATATTGTTCTAGATTATTCATTTCATTTTCTATATCGACTGTCGACAAGCCATTAAAAACTCTATTGTTCATATACGTCTCTTGAATACCTTCCGCATGGTGGATGAGCTGTTCAGCCTTCATCTCAACAAAATGGTTTTCAAGCATGTTTTTTAAACTCAAGAACATAACTGAGAAGCTTAAGATCAAAACAATACATACAATCATTAAAAACTTTGAAAAAAGTGATTTCATTTTACATCTCCAATTTGTAACCAACACCCCAAATCGTTTTAAACTCCCATGGGTCATTTTCAGTAAACTTACTTCTTAATCGTTTCACATGTACATCTACCGTTCTATTATCACATAAACTATCAATACCCCATATCTTCTCGATTAACTGTTCTCTTGTGAAAACATGGTTGATGTTATGGGTCATAAAAACAAACAATTCAAATTCCTTTTGTGGCAAATGGAGTACTTTATTATGATAAGTGATGGCATAGGCGTCCTTGTCAATTACAACACCTGGCAATGTAAGAATTTGATGTTCTATAGGATTAACCCTTCTTAGAACAGCCTCAACCCTTGCCAAAACTTCAAGTCCATCAAAGGGTTTTGTAATATAATCATCTGCACCTAATTTCAACCCTTTAATTTTGTCTTCAACATCACTTTTGGCCGTTAAAAAAATGACAGGTATATCAAAAATATGTTTTTCTTTTAATTCAAAGCCATTAATCCCTGGTAGCATTACATCCAATAAGATTAGATCCGGCTTGTTGCCTTTCAAAAATTGATAAAAGGAAATACCATCATGAAAGACTTCTACTTCGTATTGGCCTCTTTTTAGGTAAGACTCAAGTAGATGGGCTATGTTTTTATCATCGTCTACGACTGCAACTTTCATATCAACCTCCTCACTTAACTTAAAATTACCAAAAAAATAAACTGCCTGTAAAGGCAGTTTGATTAAAATTTATAAACACTTAATTCCTTACTAAATTCATTTGTTAATGCCTTGAAGTCCTTAATGTTATTCGATAATTCTTTTATTTGATCTGTATAGACACTTACATTTGAACTTACTTGCTCAGATGAAGCTGAGTTTTCTTCTGCAATTGCAGCAAGTGATTCAATGTTTGTAAATACTTTTGCAATCTTTGCAGTTTCGTCCATAAGTTTTTTAGATGTAATTACCATTACATTTGCAACTTCCTTGATGGTCGATTTAGCCTCAGAAGATTCATCAACAGCTTTTGATAATTGACCATTCTCATTTTCCAATACATTATATTGCTTATCAACATCTCCTACGAGATTTTCAATCTCACGGACAAATTGGTTCAAACTCGTATTAATGCGATCAACTGCCCTACTGGTTTCTTCAGACAACTTTCTTACTTCTTCTGCTACCACTGCGAAACCTCTACCTGCTTCACCAGCTCTTGCAGCTTCAATAGAAGCGTTTAAAGCCAACAAATTGGTTTGCTCTGAAATGCTAGAAACAATAGATACAATATCTGTAATGTTTTGAGCAGAGCTCTTTAATTTGATACCATTTTCCTTTACAACACCAAATTGTTTCAAAACCTGATTAATTTCTTCTGCAGTTCTTTCAACATTTGTAAAACTTGATTCTATTTTACCAACTGAAGCTTCAAGCAATTCCTTGTTACTGTTTTCTTCCATTGCAATATTTTTAACTTCTTCAATGTTTTCACTTAATGTGTTAATAGAAGATTCTGTTTCATGAGCTTGATTCGTTGCAGCCTCAGCTAACTGTTCAACAACATCTGAAATTTCATCTGAAGTTAATGTCATATTGCTTGCAATATTTGCCAATTCATCACTAAAAGTATTCATTTCGTCCGACATATTGTTGAATCCAACAAAATCTTTTGATGTAATACTTCTATAATTGTTAAACTCTTCAAAAATAAGTTCGTAAACATCGCCTGTCTTAACTTTTATTTTTTTACCAAAGCTATGATTATTCAACTCTCTCAGCTCTTCAAGAACATAACTTAAAGGTCTATGAATCAATTTTGATGAAATGAAAACCATCAAACCGCCAAGGCCAGCTGATATCAATGCCGTTACAATATCCACACGATCAGTTAGTAAAGACATCGGTGCTACTATAAAAAGTGTTAAAATCACAGATAACAATGCCAGTTTTAAACTGGTACTTTTTATAAAACCAAAGGTTAAAAAACGGTTTAGTCGATAATTCTTGACCACTTCAGTTTCATACTCAAAAGTTAATTCCAATTCTAAAGTATCATTTGTTCTGCTTAATTCTTTAACTTCAATTTTCTCATTAAAATGCTTTGAAACACCCTCTACCAATCCAAGAAAATAAGGAAACATTCCTCTTTTTGAACGATATGTAAATTTCGCCTTATTGCCTCTCAAAGGCTCCATATCTAATCCTGGTGGGTTTGAACCTTTAAACCTCTTACGAACAATTTGGTGTACATCATTCATTGAGCTTAAAAAATGAAAGGCGTGCTTATGTCTAAAAAACGCAGGATAATTTGAACTGAATGTAACAATATTATCCAGACCAATTTTTCCCCATACATCATCATATTTATTTTTTGATTTTGATGCTATTGCTTTGATAAAACTAAAAACCTTGTCATCACTTACGTCTACAAGCGGTGAATAGACACCATTATTTTCTAAATGTACTTCATTTATTGCTGCATTTACAACTGTGTCACCATAAATTTTACGACACGTTTTTACCCAAGTAGTTACTACTGTACCCTTCAAATTATCACACTCCTTTGGAAGCATTATACCCTTTTACACACGAGTTATTCATCTAATATTATACAATTAATTCCCATATTTGTAAAAGTTGATACACGGTCATTGCTTATTCATTCTACTGCCAATTTAGTAGAATTACAACCACCTTATCTATTTACATTACATCTAGCTCATTTACTAAAACCAAAGTAGCGTATTATACATTGAAACAAAGAAAGCGCTAGGCGTTATCAAAAAATGAAAAGAAAGCGCTAGGCGCTTTCAAAAATGCAAAGAAAGCGCTAAGCGCTTTCAAAAAAGCAAAGAAAGCGCTAGGCGCTTTCAAAAAAGCAAAGAAAGCGCTAGGCGCTTTCTTTTTATTCACTAAATATTTTTTGAAATTCGAATTCTATTCATGGCGCGCTCTAGAGAAATTTTTGCTCTAAGAACATCCAGTTCCCCTTGTTTTTCATTCAATCGTCTTTCAGCACGTTGAGCAGATTCCTCTGCTCTTTGTATATCAATTTCCTCTGCCCATTCAGCAGCATCAGTAATCACAATTACACGTTCATCATCGATTGTAAGAAAACCACCTGAACACGCAGCAAGCTTAAATTCACCATTTTGCTTGATTTTGATTGAACCAACCGCTACCGGAGCAACAACAGGTTCATGATCCTTTAAAATACCTATATCGCCTTCAGTCGTTCTGATGATAGTCATCTCCACGTCTTCGTCGAAAAAGCTTTTATCTGGTGTTACGATTTCCAATTTATACATTGAGCTCATCTTTGCACCTCCTTAAGCAGACTATAATGTCTTCGCTTTTGCCAGTGCTTCCTCAATGGTACCTACCAGTAGGAAAGCTTGTTCAGGTACATCATCATGCAAACCGTCAAGAATTTCTTTAAAACCTTTGATGGTTTCCTTGATTGGTACATATTTACCAGGTGTACCTGTAAATTGCTCAGCAACGTGGAAAGGTTGAGATAAAAATCTTTCTACTTTTCTCGCTCTGTTAACAACTTTCTTATCGTCGTCTGATAATTCATCCATACCTAAGATGGCAATAATATCCTGTAATTCTTTATATCTTTGAAGAATTTCTTGTACCCTTCTTGCCACTGTATAGTGCTCTTCACCAACAATTTCAGGTGTCAAGATTCTTGACACTGAATCCAGCGGATCCACAGCAGGATAAATACCTTTTTCAGTAATCTTTCTATTTAATACAGTCGTAGCATCCAAGTGGGCAAAAGTTGTTGCTGGTGCCGGGTCTGTAAGGTCATCAGCAGGAACATATACAGCTTGTACAGAAGTAATTGAACCTTTCTTAGTAGAAGTGATTCTCTCTTGTAAAGCACCCATGTCTGTAGCTAATGTTGGTTGATAACCAACGGCTGATGGCATACGACCTAGTAAGGCAGATACCTCAGAACCTGCTTGAGTAAATCTAAAGATATTATCAATAAATAATAATACGTCTTTACCTTCAGCATCTCTAAAGTATTCAGCCATAGTCAAACCAGTTAATGCAACACGCATTCTTGCTCCTGGTGGCTCATTCATCTGACCAAATACTAATGTTGTTTTATCAATTACACCAGATTCAATCATTTCATGATACAAGTCATTACCTTCTCTTGTACGTTCACCTACACCCGCAAATACTGATAAACCACCATGCTCTTTAGCGATGTTGTTGATCAATTCCTGAATTAATACAGTTTTACCAACACCAGCACCACCGAATAAACCGATTTTACCACCTTTTGCATAAGGTGCGATTAAGTCTACTACTTTTATGCCTGTTTCAAAGATTTCTGAAGAAGTTTCTTGTTCTTCAAAACTAGGTGATTCCCTATGGATTGACCATAGTTCAGCATCAATACTTTCTTTGTTATCTATTGTTTCACCTAGAACGTTTAATAATCTACCTAAGGTCTTAGGTCCAACAGGAACTGAGATTGGACAACCAAGTGCTTTGGCATCCATACCTCTTACCAATCCATCTGTTGAACTCATTGCTATAGCTCTAACGGTTGTATCACCAATATGTTGAGCTACTTCTGCAACAATTCTATTTTCACCATTAAAGATTTCAATCGCGTCTAGGATGTTAGGTAAAGCATTTTCATCGAACTTAATATCTAATACAGGTCCGATTATTTGAACGATTTTACCGATTGCTTGTGACATTTTTTATTACACATCCTTCCAATTCACAGTCTTATTTAAGCGCCTCTGCTCCCCCAACGATCTCGGCAATCTCTTGAGTAATTGCAGCTTGTCTAGCTTGGTTATAAGTTAATGTTAAATCACCAATTAATTCATCAGCGTTGTTAGATGCGTTTTCCATCGCAACACGTCTTGCAGCTTGTTCAGAAGCTGCTGAATCAATTAATCCGCCATATATGGTGCTTGCCACATATTTTGGTATGATGAAACTTAATACTTCTTCAGGTGACGGTTCGTAGTTGATGAACTCGAAATCCTCATTCTTATCAACTTCGCCCTCCTCACCCACTTCAACTGGTAATAGCTTCAACATTACAGGTTCTTGAGAAATTGTACTTACCAAGTTTGTATATACAAACTTAATTTCATCTACTTTTTCCTGTTTATACAGCTCAAGTGCTATTCTAGCAATGGCTTGTGCATCTGTATACATTGGACTCTCAGAAATTCCTTCAAAAGAATCAATGACATTAAAACCATTTGCATTAAAGTAACTTTGAGCTTTACGACCAATCGTTATAATTAAAGCTTTACTTGGATCAACCATATCATGAACCACTTTTTTCATTGCATTCACATTGTAACCACCACAAAGACCACGGTCACCAGTGATGACAATATACAATGTATTTTCAACAGCTCTTTTGTTTACAAATTCATGCTTAAGATTCTTTTCAGAAGCCATAATGCTTTGAACTGCATCGATTACTGTATCAAAATAGGGTTTAGTCACTGAAAGTCGATCCTTTGATCTCTTTAATTTAGCAGTTGATACAAGTTCCATCGCTTTGGTAATTTGTCGTGTATTGTTTACACTTTTGATTTTACGCTTTATATCGCGCGTACCCATACCTGCCATGTTTTATCTCCTGACTTTATTCACTGATGACAAACTTTTCTTTAAACTTGCCAACAGCTTCTTCAATTTGATCTACAGTTTCTTTTTCTAGTTTACCTGTTGCTTTAATCGTTGAAGCGATAGAAGGATAGTTTTCGTCTGTAAATCTAAGGAATTCAGATTCAAAACGCTTCACTTCATTTACAGGAATATCCATCATGTATTTGTTCGTTACAACGTAAATAACAATAACTTGATGTTCCATTGACATGGTGTCATTTTGACCTTGTTTTAAGATTTCCATCAAACGTTCACCATGTTTTAATGTATTTTGAGTTGCTTGGTCAAGTTCTGAACCGAACTGAGCAAATGCTGCTAATTCACGGAACTGTGCCAACTCTAACTTGATTTTACCTGCAACTTTTTTCATTGCTTTTGTTTGTGCATCACCACCAACCCTCGATACAGATAATCCAGCGTTAACCGCAGGTCTTTGACCAGAGTTGAACAATTCAGATTCAAGGAAAATCTGTCCATCTGTGATGGAAATTACGTTTGTTGGAATATATGCAGAAATATCACCTGCTTGAGTTTCGATGATCGGTAATGCTGTGATTGAACCTCCGCCTAGTGCATCACTAAGCTTAGCAGCTCTTTCCAAAAGACGACTGTGAATGTAGAATACATCACCAGGGTATGCTTCACGTCCTGGAGGTCTTCTAAGTAATAGAGACATTGCACGATATGCAACCGCATGTTTTGACAAGTCATCATAAATAATCAAAACATCTTTTCCATTATACATAAACTCTTCAGCCATTGTTACACCAGCAAATGGTGCGATGTACTGTAATGGTGCTGGATCAGAAGCAGATGCCGATACGATAATGGTATAATCCATTGCACCGTTATCTTCAAGCATTTTGCTTAACTGTGCTACAGTTGATTTCTTTTGACCAATGGCAACATAAACACAGATTGTATTTTCACTCTTTTGGTTAATGATTGTATCAATTGCAATAGCTGTTTTACCAGTTTGTCTATCGCCGATAATTAACTCTCTTTGACCTCTACCAATCGGGATCATTGAGTCAATTGCCTTGAGACCAGTCTGTAGTGGTTGGAAAACTGATTGTCTTTCAATAACACCTGGTGCATTGGCTTCAATTGGTCTAAACTTATCAGTCTTGATTGGACCCTTGCCATCAAGAGGCTGACCAAGTGAGTTTACAACTCTACCAATTAAGTTGTCACCAACAGGTACTTCCACGATACGCTTTGTACGCTTTACCGTGTCACCTTCTTTTATTTCATAGTCAGGTCCAAGAAGTACTGTACCAACACTGTCTTCTTCCAAGTTCAATGCCATACCATAGATTTCACCTGGGAATTCCAATAATTCACCAGCCATACATTTTTCAAGTCCGTGTACACGGGAAATACCGTCACCTACTTGAATTACAGTACCAACATCATCAACTTGGAGTGTGTTTTTGTACCTCTGGATCTGCTCTTTTATAACTGAGCTTATTTCTTCAGGTCTTAAATTCATGTTTTTTATCACTCCTATTAACTAGATTATAATTTGAGCCAACTCATGTTTCATATTTTCAAGCTTACGCTTGACAGAACCATCTATAATTTTGTCTCCTACTTTTACAACTAGTCCACCCATGATGTCTGGGTTGATTACATTGTTGACAGATACATTTTTACCTGTTAATGTATTTAGCTTTTCTTCTAAATTTTTGATTTCAGCTGCGTCCAATTCAATTACTGATTCAACTGTAGCAACTATGTTTCCCTTGTGATCGTCCACAAGCGCTTTGAAATCATCATAAACTTCCATCATTACCTGACTACGTTTCTTGTCTATTAAAAGTTTAAAGAAATTCAGTAAAACCTCTGAAATTTGATTTCCAAACGTTTTATCTAAAATTGTTTTCTTTTCTTCTAATGGAATTCTTGGAGATACAATAATCTCAAAGAATTCAGGATTTTCATTGATGGATTGTTTCACAAATGCGTATTCAGCTAAAATTGTGTCGATCATATGCTCTTCAAGTGCCAATTCAAATAAAGCACTTGAATAAGTTTTAGATACTAATTTTGCCATGACGCATCCCCTACCTCTTCTAGGAATTGATTGATCAATGTCTTATGTTGATCTTGGTTGATATCTTTTTCAAGAATTTTTGAAGCTGCTAAAAGTGATAATGAAACAATTTCTTCTTTAAGCTCATTAACTGCTTTTAACTTTTCTCTTTCAATTTCCTTTTCTGCTCTTTTCTTGATTAATTCGGCATCTTTTTCAGCTGCTTTAACGATTTCATTCGCTCTTTTTTCAGCTTTCACTGAAGCTGCATGAATCAGTTGTCTGCCTTCTTCTTCAATCTTTGCGATTTTGCCATCATACTCTGCAATTAAAGCTTCTGCTTGAGTATTTTTTGTTTGCGCATCATCTAAAGCATCTTCAATTTTATTTTGACGATCCTCGATCATCTTCTTTACTGGTTTGAATAACAAATAAGTTAAAGCACCAAATAGAATTAAAGTATTAAGAATTTGGAAAAATAGAGTAGCATCAATTGTAACCAATCCCATTTTTACGTGGGGCTCTATAGCCGCCACCGCAAATAAATTAGATAACATTAATTACGCCTCCTCATTTAATTGGATCAATATACAATTCACCCTTATAATTTTCCTACCAATGGATTTGCAAATAATAAGATAATTGCAACTACTAAACCGTAGATACCAGTTGTTTCAGCAACAGCAGCACCTAATAACATGGTTCTAACAATATCACCTTGTGCTTCTGGTTGTCTACCAACACCTTCTGCACCTTTACCTGCAGCATAACCTTGACCAATACCAGGTCCGATACCTGCGATCATCGCTAAACCTGCACCAATAGCAGATGCAGCTAAAATCAAAGCTTTACCATTTACTGCAGCTGTTGCAGCATTTGTTGTTTCGTTTAACATATCTATGTCCTCCTCATTTTATGTAATTATAAAGTTACATTTGAAAATAACTCAGTGTACATTAATACCATTGAAATAATCAGAGCATAAATACCTGTTGTTTGTGCAACAGCTTGCCCCAAGAACATGGTTCTAATAACCACAGGTTGAAGCTTTGGTCTTTTACCTACCGCTTCTGTTGCTTTACCAGCAGCATAACCTTGACCGATGCCAGGACCAATACCTGCAATCATCGAGAAGCCTGCGCCAATAGCAGCACCTACTAAAATTAAATTTCTAGGATCTCCCACTACAATTCTGCCAACCAAAGGATTAGCAAATAACAAAATAATTGCTACAACAAGTGCTAAAATACCTGATGTTTCTGCTACAGCAGCTCCTAAAAGCATAACCATAGTTGAAGATTTACTGTTTTTCGGATTTCTTGCAACAGCCTCTGCACCTTTACCAGCTGCATAACCTTGACCGATACCAGGACCGATACCTGCAATCATTGCTAAACCAGCACCAATAGCTGAAGCTGCAAGAACAAGAGCTTTCGGGTCTTGTTTAGAAACCCACTCCCATATGACTTTTACAATATCTAAGTCTGTAAACATATGCCTCACCTTTCTTAGTCGCTAGCTAATGAAACGAATACCATCGTTAACATTGCAAAAATGAACGATTGCAACAGTCCTGCAAATAAATCAAAATATGCATGTAATACGGCGGGTACCAATACTGCTAGACTACCGAGGGCATTATAAACAAGTGTCATAATGATTAAACCACCAACGATGTTACCGAATAGACGGAAACTCAATGAAATTGGCGTTGCCAACTCACCCATGATGTTCAACGGTAATAGAAATGGCATCGGATCTAGAAAACCTTTTAAATAACCACCAATTCCTTTTGATTTAATACCTGTAAAATGGATGATGACAAAAGTCATCAAAGCAAGACCCAATGTGGTGCTTAAATCTGCAGTAGGTGGTCTTAAGCCTAATAGACCAGAAATGTTTGAAAAAGCAATTAGCAACAAGATGGTTCCAACATATGGCGCAAAGTTTTTAAATTTCTTGCCCATAGTCGTTTCTGTTAAACTGTAAATACTACCTACGAGTATTTCAGCTACAACTTGTTTTTTGCTAGGTACCAAGGACATCTTTCTTGTTAAAAGAAAGGAACCTAGAATCAACACGCCCATAATAAACCATGTTGTTGTAACAGTTTGAGTAATTGCTATACCATTTCCAATTGGAATAACCCATATTATCTCAGGACCGAATTCCACTGACTACACCTCCTTTCGCTTAAAAATATTGATGTAAAATTGTTTATCGTTAAAAAGATTTGTTATCATGATTGAAAACTTGATCAACAACATCCCTAAAACTGTACTGATGACATGAATATGCGGCGTTTTCACTGCTACAAAAATCACGACACCATTCATGATGTACCTCATAAAATACTTCCTTACAGTATAACTTTGTGCCTTTTCAGGCGACATTGATACTGCTCTTTGAAGGGTATTACTTAAATCTATAAAATTAAGTCCACTTATGAGGACACCAAAAACCAAACCTAATATCAAGCTTTTACTTGAATCGAAAAACAACAGAAATACCATAGCAAGAATAAAAGTAAATACACCTGCTGTCATAAAAATTTTCTTATGTAATACCTTTACAGAATCCACATTTACTCCTTCGTATCTTCATCATCATTCTTTGTAACTTTCATTACAAATTTATATAAACTCATAAAGGCTGTTCCTACTCCAAGAATAATACATACCAATAATAACCATGGACTTGTATTAAAATGTTCATCTAACCAGTTACCTATGAATACGCCTCCAATTATTGGGGTTAACATTAAAAAAGCAATTTGGGTAAGATAAGCTAAATTTTTTAGTGCCTTAAAATCCATATTTTCTCCTTACATTTTCCAATCTGCCATTATATACCCCGATTTTTCAATCACAATCATAACAGTGTATGCCACAGCGGGACATAATTGTCCAAACTTCGCCTACATATAATTGTAGGGGTATTGTGATAATACCCCTATTGTGGTTACTTCATATCGATTAGGTCATCTTCTACAATTAATTGTGCTCCAGTTACAGCTTGAACTTCTTCCACTGTAAATTCAGGATTAATTTCAATTAACTTTAAACCCTTATCCGTAACTTTCATAACAGCCATTTCAGTTACGATTAAATCTACTACACCTACAGCTGTTAAAGGTAAATTACACTCTGACAAAATTTTAACATCACCTTTTGCTGTATGCTCCATAGCTACTATTACTTTTTTTGCACCTGTAACCAAATCCATTGCGCCACCCATGCCAGGAACTTTCTTACCTGGAATCATCCAGTTTGCCAAGTTACCTTTTGCATCTACTTGAAGTGCTCCTAGAACTGTACAGTCTAGATGACCACCTCTAATAATTGCAAATGACATGGCACTGTCGAAGAATGCTGCATCTTTAAATATCGTTACAGGCAATCCACCTGCATTGGTAAGATTGTTAATTTCTTGTCCAGCCTCTGGTGCTGGACCCATACCAATGAAACCGTTTTCCGATTGGAAAGTCACATCGATATCTTCAGGTACATAGTTGGCTACTTCTGTTGGAAGCCCTATTCCTAGATTTACTAAGTCCCCATCTTTAAATTCTTTGGCAACTCGATTTGCAATCGTTGCTCTGATCGTTGCTTTATCCATTTTTTCCTCCTTCCACAATTTTGTCAACAAAGATATGTGGTGTGTGAACAAAATTTGGATCTAATTGACCTGACTCAACAATTTTGTTTGCTTCTACAATTACTAAATCTGCTGCCATCGCCATAAGAGGATTAAAATTTCTAGCAGATAAATCATATACCAAATTACCCTTATGATCTGACACATTCGCTTGAATAATTGCCACATCAGCTTTTAAAGGTAATTCTACCAAGTATTTTCTGCCGTTTAATTCAATTGTTTCTTTACCTTCTTCAACAACTGTACCAACTCCAGTAGGCGTAATGACACCACCTAGACCAGCACCAGCTGCACGAATTTGTTCTGCTATTGTGCCTTGAGGTGATAATACAACCTCTAAAGAACCATCATGCATTTGTTTACCCGTTTCCACATTTGTACCGATATGAGATGTAATGACTTTCTTGACTAATTGATGAGCAACCAATCTGCCTACACCTTTATCAGGGAAACTTGTATCATTGCATATTACAGTTAAATCCTTGATACCTTTTTCAATAATCGCATCAATTAAAAGTTCAGGTGCACCAACACCTAAAAAGCCACCAACCATTAGGGTCATGCCATCTTTTAAATTTGCAATCGCTTGTTCTACAGTCGAAATCTTTTTCATACTGTCCTCCTACATTATATATCCATTTTTTTTGAGCACTTTTAAATCAACGTGAAGTCAATCTTATTAAAAAGGTGTCCTACTTCCTTTTTAAGTGCCTGTAATTCTCCTAAAGAATCACCTTAAGATGATGGAGCATTCTACTGAAATAGAATACCATATTTTTGTCTATTTATGAACATTTAATGCGGAATTTTTTGCTAAAAACTCGCTAAAACTGCTAAAAATACAAGGTTTTTCGAATTCTTGCATACAAACCTACAATTTCTAGAAATTAAAACCTTCACTTTACTGAAAATTCTAAAGATTCATCATTATTAGTGAGGTTTCGTTTAGTTTTGTTTAAGAATATTTTTTATGATAAAGCTTAGAATTTCTCATGTGTGTTCTAATCGTACATATAAGTTTGGAAATGAAAAAAGATGTGCTCAGCACATCTAAATTTTAAAGTAATCTTTAATTGCTTTTATTGTTTTTTCAACAGCCGTACCATCTCCATATGGATTAACTGCATTACTCATTTGATCATAGGCTTCTTGATTGATAATAAGTTCTTTTGCCATATTGTAAATCGTTTCTTCATCTATACCTGCCAACATAACTGTACCTGCCTCTATAGCTTCAGGTCTCTCTGTTTCTTTTCTTAGAACCAATACAGGTTTTCCCAATGCAGGAGCTTCTTCTTGCAAGCCACCAGAGTCTGTCATAATCAAGTATGAACGATCCATTAAATTTGCAAAAGGCGCATAAGTTAAAGGTTCAATTAAATGAACTTTATCCATTGTTCCAAAAACTTCATCTGCCACTTGTCTTACTTTTGGATTTAAATGTATGGGATAAATCACTCTTACACCGAAATCTTCAACTAAGCGCTTTATTGCTCTAAAAATATTACGCATAGGATCACCAAGATTTTCTCGTCTATGTGCTGTAATGGTAATAATTTTTTCCTTCTCAAAATCAAGGCTATCCAGAAGTGAATCCTCAAATTTAAAGTCAGGATCAATAAACATCTTTAAAGCATCTATAACCGTATTTCCAGTTAAGGCAATGGTATCTGCCTTTATACCTTCGGAAATTAAGTTGTTTCTGTTTTTTACTGTTGGTGAAAAATGTAAATCTGCAATTCGACCGGTTAAAGTTCTATTCATTTCTTCCGGCCAAGGTGACATCTTATCAAAACTTCTAAGACCAGCTTCAACGTGGCCAACAGGAATTTGATTATAAAACGCCGCCAAAGCACTTGTAAATGACGTTGAAGTATCTCCATGAACCAATACCATATCAGGTTTTTCTTTGATTAGAACTTCTTCAATGCCGCTTAAAATACGTGCTGTGATTTGACCTAATGTTTGATTTGGCAACATAATATTCAAATCATAATCTGGCTTCACTTGAAATAAATCCAATACTTGATCCAACATCTCTCTATGTTGAGCTGTTACACATACAATAGATTCAATGTCGGCTTCTTTTTCCAGTCCTTTTACAAGTGGACACATTTTTATAGCTTCAGGTCTTGTTCCAAAGATTGAAAGAATTTTCTTCATATCATGCACCTCTTTTTTCTTTATTTTTTACTTCATTGTATTCAATGGATTTAAAAACAACAAATTTACTGACTAAATAATTTACAACGATAACCAATATATTGGCACTGACTTTCACAAATAAATCATTCATGGATAAGAGTTTTACGCCTACAAACATAATACTCATATCAACCACAAAGCCAAAACATCTGGCTAGATAAAAGGTTGTACATTCTTTTACCTGATCCATCAGACGATGCGCGCTACTTTTAAAAACCCACTTTCTATTGGTGATATAAGCAAATAAGACTGCAGTAAAAAAAGCCAATCCATTTGCAAGCATAAGAGATAGCATTAAAACATCCTTATAACACCAGTAACTAAAATAGTTAACAAGGGTGGTTAGCACACCAAAAAAAATATATTTTGTAAATTCATTTTTAATACGCATTATTAATCCTTAAACTGTATCTGATATACAAATCTTCTTTTATTGAAAATATTTTGTTTTTAGGTGAAAACAAGAAAATAGATTGCAAATGCAATCTATTCTTTTTCTAATCCTAAGCTGCGATAAATTGGAATAAAGATCATCAATGAAGTCACAACCATTAAAATAGACATAATAATCATATCCTTATTGATAATCGATACTGCAGTCGCTCCCATTAAAATACTAATGAGATATAAAATAAGTACGGCACCTTTTTGGTCATATCCAATATGCAATAATCTATGGTGAATATGGCCTTTGTCAGCTTCAAAAATTGGTTTCTTCGAGATTGCTCTTCTGATAATTGCAAAAGTTGTATCAAAAATTGGTAAACCTAATGCCAGTACTGGAATGACTACAGTAATTGCAGTAGTACCTTTCAAAGCCCCTTCAATGGAAATCGCGGCTAAAATATAACCTAAAAAATAAGCCCCTGTATCTCCCATGAAGATACTTGCTGGATTAAAGTTATGAGGCAAGAACCCTAAACTTGAACCTGCTAGCATGAGTGTTAAAACGGCAACAGGTACATTGCCCATTGAGTATGCGACATAAGCAAGTGTTAATGCAGCAATCGTTGCAATACCTGTCGCTAAACCATCTAAACCATCAACTAGATTAATTGTATTTGTAATACCGATAATCCAAATAATTGTTATTGGAATACTTAATTTATCGAAGAAGATATAACCTGAATCTTGGAAAAAGTTTGTTAAGAAATCAATTTTGAAACCAAACTTCACTAAAATTAATGCTGCCATCAATTGAATCACAAGCTTTAAACTTGCTCTTAAAGGCTTGACATCGTCAACCATACCCATGACAACCAATAAAGTTGATCCAATGAAAATACCTAATAACTTTGTAAACTCAAGTTCAGAAAATGCAAACATACAAACTGTAAAAGCTATGTATATTGCTAAACCACCCATTCTAGGAATTGGCTTTGTATGTACTCTACGATTATCTTTAGGTACATCAATTGCACCTACCTTAACAGCGATTTTTTTGGCAACAGGTGTCATAAAATAGCTGATCAAAAACGCTACCAACATAGGTAATATAAATCTATTCATGAAAGTCTCCTATATTTCATATCTAAAGTCAACTTATTCTACTCCCACACCTTTAAAAAATCAAGGTTTTTGGTGATTTGAAATATATTTGAAATCATCTTTAGTAAAGGTTTACAACTAATATCCTATATGTTCATCTAAAGAATCATCGTAATATACCCAGTCACATACATCAATGTGTCGATAGTTATCTCGGTCATCTCTAATGATGATGGTTTCAATGCCTGCATTGATAATTAAACGCTTACACATCATACAAGAATTGGCGTTTTCAATATACAATCCTGTACTTTTTTCTTTTCCAACCAAATATAAGGTTGCACCGATCATGTCACTTCTTTTTGCCGAAATAATGGCATTGGCTTCAGCATGGACGGAGCGACATTTCTCATACATTGTACCTCTCGGAATGCTTTGCATTTCTCGTGTACAAAAGCCTAAATCTGTACAATTTTTTCTTCCTCTAGGAGCACCAGCATAGCCTGTAGATATGATTTCATCGTTATTGACAATCAATGCACCATAGTTTCTTCTTAAACATGTACCGCGTTCCAACACAGTTTCTGCAATATCCAAATAGTAGTTTGCTTTTTCTCGTCTGTCCATAATAGTCCCCTTCCTCTATTTTAATTATAGAATTTACACAAAAAAAATTAAAGGTATGAAAACTCAAACCTTTAATTTTACATTTGTATATTAGTTCTAACTTATTTGGTACCAAACAAACGATCTCCAGCATCCCCAAGACCTGGAACGATATAAGCGTGATCATTTAATTTTTCATCCACAACAGCTACATAAATATCTACATCTGGATGTGCAGCTTCTAAAGCCTTAATCCCTTCAGGACACGAAATCAAACAAGCGAATTTTATGTTTTTAGCACCACGATCTTTAATAAACTGAATTGCAGCAATTGCTGAACCGCCAGTTGCCAACATAGGATCTACAACAATAATTTCTCTTTGTTCAATATCGGTTGGCATTTTGCAATAATATTCTACTGGTTCTAATGTCTCAGGATCTCTATATAATCCTACATGGCCTACTTTTGCCGATGGAATTAAATTCATAAAACCATCTACCATACCTAAACCAGCTCTTAAAATAGGGACAATACCTACTTTCTTACCAGCAATCATTTTAGACTTCGTTTTACAAATTGGTGTTTCCACTTCTACATCTTCAAGTGGGAAATCACGTGTTACTTCATATGCCATTAACATAGCGATTTCTGTAACGACTTCACGGAATTCCTTCGTACCAGTATCCTTGCTTCTTAAGATTGTAATTTTATGTTGAATCAAAGGATGATTCATTTCAAATACTTTTGCCATTAGAACGTCCTTTCTATTTAAAATATTTTTCTTCTACAGCAGTAATCATATCAACACGTTTTTGATGACGACCACCTTCAAACTCTGTACCTAAAAATGCTTCAGCAATTTTAATAGCTAAACCAACACCTACTACTCTAGCACCCATTGCCAATACATTCGCATCATTATGAAGTCTTGACATTTCTGCACTAAATACATCGCTTACACATGCACAACGAATGCCTTTTACTTTGTTAGCGACATAAGACATGCCCAAACCTGTACCACAAATTAAAATACCTAAGTCTGCTTCTTTTTCACTAACTGCCTCAGCTACCTTTTGTCCATATACTGGATAATCCACAGATTCAGGTGAATAAGTACCATAATCAATTACTTCAGCACCTCTACCTTCAATGTAGGACTTCAATGCTTCTTTTAATTCGTAACCACCATGATCACATCCAATTGCTATTTTCATGCCATCCTCCTATAAATTTATAATTTCATAACCTGCTGCTTTATTCAACCGGTTCATTATAGCTTGACCCATTCCTAATGTATCATACCCTTCACAGTAGACAATATCAACCCCTAATTCATCAAACTTTCGTAATGTCTTAAATAAATTGGATGCAATCTCTGTGAGATCACTTCTTTTGCCTAAGGATAGGACAACCTCTGCAGAATATTCTTTTAACGTCTCATCACAACACATGACACCAACTTTACCCTTTGTATTATTAACCAAAGTTTGGATATGTGTAACAACTTTTTCTAATGGACCTTGAATAATTTTCAAATCTGCATCTGGTGAATAATGGGTATATTTCATACCCGGTGCTTTTGGCTGTACATCTGCAGCCATTTTTTTATTCAATGCTGGATCTACTTCAATTGAACCAATGACCGCTTCAATAGCTTCTCTCGTTACGCTACCCGGTCTTAGTAGCATAGGAGGCTCCTGTGTCATGTCCAAAATAGTTGATTCAAGACCATGTTCTGATTGCTCTTCAATAACAATGGCATCAACGCGCCCAGTCAAATCTTCCACCACATGCTTTCCTTCCGTTGGACTTGGTTTTCCGGATAAATTCGCACTAGGTGCTGCAACAGGCACACCAGACAATTCGATGAGTTTTTTAGCTATGGGATGACTCGGTATACGAATCCCAAGGGTAGACAAGCCAGCAGTCACATTGGGCGCAACAACACCTTTACTCTGCAAAATCAAAGTAATTGGACCCGGCCAAAAAACATCCATAACCTTCTTTGCTTTCTCAGAAACATTTTCAACTAAAGGTGTCATCATTTCTAAAGATGATAAATGAACAATCAAAGGGTTATCACTTGGTCTTCCTTTTGCAACATAAATCTGATCAATGGCTGCTTCCATCAAAGCATTTGCTCCCAAGCCATAAACCGTTTCTGTAGGAAATGCTACTGTGCCTCCCTTTTTAAGAATTTCAGCCGCAACATTTAAATCATCTCCATTTTTTATATGAATCATTTTTGTATCTTTCATAATTTCCTCTTTCAATTTTACTTCTATATCTATTTTGCACTTTTACACAAAAAATCTCAAGCCTAAGCTTGAGATGTTTCTTTATTGTGAAAAGCTATTTTCAATAAGGATGGTGTAATTAAAGTTGTCACCAATACCATTAAAATGACAGCAGCCATTTCACGATCACCAATAACCTCCAATTTAACACCTAAGGTTGCAATAATAATCGCAACTTCTGCTCTAGGAATCATCCCTAAACCAATTTGAAAGGACTTCTTTGAATCAAAACCTGAAAGCTTTGCTCCCAATCCACAGCCAATAAGTTTACCTATAACTGCCAGTATGATGAAGAAAGAGCCTATACCTAGTGCTGACAAGGCAGCTTTAAAGTCTACACCCATACCAATAGATACAAAGAATACCGGTGTAAAAACAACACTTGCAATCTGATTGACTTCATGGGATACCTTGTGACGATGTGGTGTCATAGAAAACATTACACCAGCAAAATAAGATCCTGTTATCGCAGCGACTCCCAGCTCCTCAGATAGAAACGCCAAAGTAAAGCATACAATAACTGCGTATGTAACGACTTGTGAATCGATGTTAAATCGACCCTCTGTCAATTTAATTAACTTGGTTAGTAAAAATCCTGCCACTGCAGCAATACCAAAAAAAGTTACAATATGCAAAATAGTACTACCTACACTCATGCCCTCAGTGGGCTTAACAGCTGCAACAACAAAGGTTAAAAGAACAATACCAACGATATCATCTATAATGGCAGCGCCTAAAATACTAATGCCCTGTCTTGTCCTTAATTGATTCATTTCCCTTAGGGTTTGAACAGAAATACTTACCGATGTCGCAGTGGATATCACTGCCATAAATAAAGCATGTCCCATTTCACCATGGGTAAAAAAATACATGCCAATAAATACGAGTATTGCGGGTGCAACGACACCACCTAAGGCAATCATGGAGGATGACTTACCAGAATCCAGTAGCTCTTTTACATCCGTCTCAAGACCTGCAATAAACATTAAAAAAATAACACCAATTTCTGCAATGCTTTCAATAAACTCCGTCTTTTCCAAAGTAGCCACGCCTAAAACTATACCTGCTAAGATTTGACCCAGCACTTCAGGTTGTCCTAGCTTTTTACTGATAAAGCCCCCTAAAGTAGCTGCACCAAGAATTAAACACAACTGCAGTAAGAAATCCAAATTTGATTCCATGATATCCCCCAAATTTTTATTTGCTTATACAGAGTGTCTTATAACAGAATATTTCTATATGCGCTCTACTACAATACAGTAGAAATTATACGCCTTATCATTTTTAATTTCAAGAATTTTTTAACAATCATAATTGGATTGAAATAATATGTAAAAAGTATAGTATCACTAAACCTTCTTCTGTTAAAACTATAAAAGTCATTCTAATAACAAAAGCCCTTTTGCTTAAGCAAAAGAGCATCTATATTAATTCTCACCAATAGTTTTTAAAAGAATTGCTTGATTGTGAGTGATAATTGCATCAATCATTTCATCAATTTCACCATTCATGTAAGAATCCAACTTATAAATTGTTAATGGAATTCTATGATCGGTAATACGACCTTGCGGGAAATTGTAGGTTCTGATTTTTCCACTACGATCACCTGTACCAATTTGATTCTTTCTTTCGTCAGCAAGTTCCTTTTGTTGTTCTGCCAATTGTTGATCATAAAGTCTCGCTTTAAGAACTTGTAAGGCTTTCTCCTTATTAGACAACTGAGATTTACCGTCCTGACATGTTACGACCATTCCTGTTGGTAAATGCGTAATACGTACTGCTGAATCTGTTGTATTAACAGACTGACCACCATTACCAGAAGAACGGTATACATCAACTCTTAAATCATTTTGGTTAATTTCAATTTCAATATCTTCAACCTCTGGTAGTACTGCAACTGTAGCAGTAGAAGTATGGATACGACCACCTGATTCTGTTTTTGGTATTCTTTGAACACGATGAACACCAGATTCAAATTTCAATCTAGAATACGCACCTTTACCTTTAATCATGAAGGAAGCTTCTTTAATGCCACCTACTCCAGTTTCATTGGAATCCAGCATTTCCACTTTCCATCGACGACCTTCAGCATAACGGATATACATTCTCATCAATTCAGCAGCAAATAAACCTGCTTCGTCTCCACCAGCACCTGCACGTAATTCTACGATAATATTGTTATCATCATTAGGATCTTTTGGCAATAAAAGAATCTTTAGTTCTTCCTCCAAGACACCTACTTGATCTTGCAATTCTGATAACTCCATTTTTGCCATTTCAACAAATTCAGGATCGCCACCTTCATGAATAATCTCTTTTGACTCTTCAATACCAGTTAATACGTTTTTATAGGCACGATATTTTTCAACAATTGATGTGATTTCTGCGTATTCTTTAGATAATTTCATCCAAAGTTTTTGATCAGATATGACTTCAGGATCAGATATTTTATGACCCAGACTCTCATACTTTTCTTCAATAAACGCTAGTTTTTCAAACATTTTACACCTACAACCTTTCATAACGCGCTATAACAACACGTTCAATATGACTTAAATCTTCTATAATTTCAATATGCTGATAATCAGCATCTTCCAATAGCTTTTTTATGGTTCTTGCTTGATCATGACCAACTTCAAAAGCAAGCAGACCAGCTTCATTAAAATACTCTGGTGCGGCCTTTATAATCGCTCTATAGAAATCATACCCATCATCACCGCCATCTAACGCAATTTTAGGTTCATGACTTAATTCTTTTTGTAAAGTTTTCAAATCTTCTGTAGGAATATAAGGTGGATTTGAAACAATCACATCAAATTTTTCGTGGATCTTTTCAAACAAATTGCTTTCTAAATATTTAATCCGATTGGTGACCTTCAAATTTTCAGCATTCTTCTTAGCAATTTCAAGAGCCTCGGCTGAAATATCTACCGATACTGCTGTTGCATTTTTAAAGTGATGCAATAAACTTATATGAATTGCGCCACTACCCGTTCCAATATCTAAGAAATGTTCATTCCCCTTCATACGTTTCATAAGGGCTTCTACTAAAGGTTCAGTATCACTTCTTGGAATCAAAACACCTGGTGCCACTATAAAAGTCAACCCCATAAATTCTTGAGTACCTACGATGTATTGTAAAGGTTCACCAGAAGCTCTTCTCTGAATAACCTTTTCATATAGATGTATTTTATGTGCATCTACTTCCTCAAACTTATTTAGAAGCAAATACATTCTGTTACACTCTAAAACATGTTCCAACAACAGCCGTGCATCAATGAGATAATCCTGTGTTATATTTTCAAGCTTAGACTCACCGTATTTTAATATATCATTAATGTTCATCATTTTCCACTGTTTCCTTATTTAAAACAGCTTTTAATGATGTAATTGCCACTTCAAGCTGTTCCAAATCCGGTTCTGCTGTCGTTATCTTTTGTAACATCATACCTGGCCATGAAATAGCGTCTACAACGATATTATCATGCTTTCCTGCATAAGATATAATTTCATAGGCTAAACCTGCAACAATAGGCATAAAAATCATTTTTAAGGCAACACGCATGAAAGGATTATCAAAGTTACCAAGAAAAGCAAAGATCACTATACTCAATACGACTACAATCAACAAGAAGGAAGTACCGCATCGAGGATGTAATCGAGAATACTTCATTGCATTTTCAGGCGTGAGTTCTTCTTTCGCTTCATAGCATCGAATGGTTTTATGTTCTGCACCATGATATTCGAATACTCTTCTAACTTCTTTCATTTTGGAAATAAGTAAAATATAGCCTAAGAATAATCCAAACTTAAAAACACCTTCTATTGTACTGAGTAAAATGTCATTGTGAATGACATTATTAAAGCCTTTGCTTACAAAAGCAGGTAATACAAGGAAAAAAAGAATTGTAATTGCTAAAGCAAAGACCATGGAGATTCCTACAAAAACGCTGTCTGCCTTATCTCCAAACTTTTTATCTACCCACTTTTCAAATTTACCTTTTTCCACATTGGATCCATCTTCATAAAATTCTGCTGAATAATTCAAAGCCTTGATGCCTATAATCATAGAACCAATAAAAGCAAATATTCCTCTTAGAATTGGCAATTTGCTAAATTTAAACAAGAAACCTTTCTTAATAGGATCTACTTTTGTCACTAATTCACCATCTGGTTTACGAACCACAATGGCAATATCATCTTTGCCTCGCATCATAACGCCTTCAATAAGTGCTTGCCCACCTATTGACGTAAAGTTTGTTTTATTTTTAGCCATTTAACGCTCCCTTATATTTATAGTAACATTCAGTGCATAGAGACTGATACTCTACTTCGTTTTCACCATCAATTGCTACTTGTTCACCTTCAAAAACATATTTTCCGTTAATTTTACGTCCATTTAACGTTGCTTTCTTACCGCAAGTACAAATGGTTTTCAACTCTTCTATTGTATGTGCGATTAAAAGTAATCTTTCAGAACCTTCAAATCCATTCATCATAAAATCAGTTCTTAAACCATAACAAATCACTGGTATATTAAGATCCACGGCAACTTCTAACATTTCATCAATGTGATGCTTTTTAAAAAATTGTACTTCATCAACTAAAAGGCAATCAATCGGTCCATTTTCAAGCTGGTAATGCTTTAACAACTGATGTACATTGTCGTTGTTAGATACTAAAAAATCTACCTGTCGATCTATTCCTAATCTGGAAACAACTTTATCGTCTCCCTTTGTATCGATTAAAGGTTTCATAATCATCGCATTCATACCACGCTCAAAGTAGTTATATGCGACTTGCATTATTGCTGTTGATTTACCACAATTCATAGCACCGTATCTAAAATATAATTTTGCCATTAGTCTCCTCCTCATAATTGCACGTTACTATAATAGCATAAAAACCCTACTATGAATATATGTTCCTGTGACGCTTTAGAGAAACTTAACGTGTGAAGACCCTCAAATTTTCACAAAAAAAATAGGCAATGCCTATTTTTCTATAAAACCCTAAATAGAACTTCGTCTATTTGAGTATATGAAAGATTAGTGTTGTAATTACTGTTGGTACGAGTGCATATTGTAATAATTTTAACGGCGAAATACCTTTTTTAAAGTATTTTTTTAATATAGCCACACCAATTGGGTTTGGTGAGTTTGCAATAATGGTTAAACCACCACCAGTTAACGCCCCGGCAACAACTGCAAATTTTAATTCCGCTGAAAATCCTGGTACCAATGTTGCAAGATAAGTTAACGCTGCATTATCATTAAATGCTGTAATACCAATAGCTGTCAGATTTAATGGGATTTCTTTCAAATTTCCAAGTATTGGACTGATCCACCATGCTTGTAAAGTACCATGTATAATTAAACCTGCAAGGAAGAAGGCAACCAGTAATGCCTGTTTTAAATCCAAACGATTCTGGTAGAAAATAGTTGCTTGGAAAAAACCAAGAAAGAATAAAAATCCACCTAAGACCAAAACTGTATGATGTGCATTGACAATCGTCCAAATTAAGAATAAGATGTGGACCAAGACAATCCAAGCCGGTACTCTATCATCTCTATGATCCCAATTCGGATCATGGTATGCCGGTTTTTCACTTTTAGACAACAAACCTGGAATCATCCTCTGATATTCTCTAAGCTTAATGGCATCGAATTTCTCATCAATGGCTTCTTCGACAGTTTTAGATTGGTCGTCAAATTCCCATAATTTCCCTTTTGCTATATCTTTAATTCTATTTTTCAGAATTTCACTGTAATTGTCCATTTCAGAAAAGAATTTTGTATTTGTACTGACCAAACGACTTAAAATATCAAAACTGCTTTCCAATTCTCTCTGACTGATAAATTCCTTTTGAATATACTTCTTGAACATATAATTTTCATACGCCTCTTTCATGCTATGAAAATCTTTTCGAATCCAGAAAAAATACAAAAACGTTGACAGAACCATTCCCAGTAAGGAAGGTATACCAAAGTTCATTAACATATGTAGACTACTCCATCCCCATACGTCTGCAACCATTAATACTGGTGGAGAAGCAAAGTTTGTCAATGCACCACCTATGGAAACGTTCACAAATAGTAGCGCTATAGTAGCATATTTTATCTTGTTGGTTGGACCAACAGAAAAGATTTTTTCGGAAAGTAAATAGGCACAAATTGTCATGGCTGCAGGACCTGTAATAAATGAACCTAATAACGGACCGAATATTAAAATAGTAATCCACCAAGCTTCCAGTGATTCACCTTGTAATTTCACAATTTTTTGCATTATCATTTCAAAAAATCTTAAAATGGGACGACTTGAAGCAATAACCATTATGACTATAACAAATAAGGGTTCTCGGTATGTGAGTCCATCAATATAACTTGTAAAAGTATGCCAATCATAGAAATAGGTTATGGCAACAGCCAATACTACGGTCCAGATACCAAATACAACCTCAACTTCTCCAAAAAGATGAAGGATCCCAGCGGGTATGGATTTTGAATTCTTATCTACTTTGTTTTTTTCTTTAAGAACTTCATAAGCCTCATCTAACTGATGCGCCTTCTTGGAAATAAATCCTGTTGCCATAGTATGCACAATAGCGAACAAGAAAATCAATGTTGCAACCAAGTTAAAAGGTACTTTTTCAATACGATTGACTAGAATCTCATTAATCTGAGTCATCTCTTGATCGCTGTAAATTTCATCATTAATTGGTAAAGCTGATTCCCCTTCTGATCCAGTTTCAGAAAAGACTGGTGTTACCAACAGAATCAAAAGAATCATAATCCATAAAATTTTCTTCATATCCATTCTCCTTGACTCTAATATACCCTAAAAAATGGTTAAAAACCAACAAGATGTTTACATTAAAAAGAAATCTTCGTATACTAAATGTTAAGGGAGGCATATATGAAAAAACAAACTATATTTTCAATTCTTTTAGGAGTTTTGGGTTTCTTTGCTTTAGATATGATTGGCGTCCACAACTTATTTACAAAAGTTATTATCTTAGTTGCAGTGATTGTCATTGGATATATCATACTTGAGAAAAGAAAAAAAGAAGAATAAAACCATGAAAAAAACCGATGATTTCTCATCGGTTATTTAATGCTTATTTTTCTGGATAAACTTCAGCAACAATCGCTAATGCTTCTTCAATTGCACTGATAGCCTTATCAATATCTTCTTCTGTATGTCTGTAAGCGATATAACCATGGTGGTATGGTTGAATGAACAAACCTCTTCGAATGGTTTCCGTATAGAAACGCGTTCTTCTTTCTTTATAGTTTGCACATTTGTCAAAAGTGATAAAAGGCATTGGAGGTATACCCGAAACCGTTGCAGGTACATTATACTTCTCAATTAATCTTTCACACTCACTTAAGAATCTCTCACCTTTTCTATAAATGTCATCAATAACTTGATCTCTTTCAAGAATCTCAATGCATTTAAGTGCTGCTGCCATTTCCAATGAATTTGGGAAGAATGTTGACGATACGAAAACTTTACTTTCCAGTACGTTCATAATTTCTGCCTTGCCTACACAAGCACTGATTGGGTAACCATTTGCCATAGCCTTACCAAATACAGATAAGTCAGGTGTTACACCATATCTTTGCTGAGCACCGCCCATTGAAACTCTGAAGCCAGTTCTAATTTCATCAAAAATAAGAACAACATTGTATTTGTCCGCAAGTGCACGAACACCTTCCAAATAACCTTCTGGTGGCGCCATAACAGGTTTAGCCAAAGGATGACCTACTGGCGTTACAATAATACATGCTACATTACCATCATTTTCTTTAAGTTGGTTTTCAAGATCATCTAAGTCACCGTATTCAAATTCTTTTGTCATATCAAGTGTTTGTTTCGGAACACCACCATGTCCTTCAACACACCAGTCATGCCATCCGTGATAACCACATCTTAGAACCAATTCCTTATCGGTGTAACCTCTGGCAATTCTTACTGCCATCGTTGTTACATCAGAACCTGTTTTAGCCAAAACTACTTTTTCAGCTGAAGGAATCAAATCAATTAATTTTTGTTCTAATTTGTTTTGAATTTCTTGAACCATTGTAAAACAGAAACCTTTGTCCATCTGTTCTTTTACAGCATCATTGATTTCTTCTTCTTTGTAACCTAAAATAATCGGTCCATAAGCACAAAGCATATCAATGTAATCATTACCATCCACATCTACAATATGGCCATCATAACCATGATCAATAAATACTGGATACTCACCTTCAATAAAATTGTAAGGTCTTCTGATGCCTAAAAGTCCACCTGGCGACAATTTTTTTGCTTCTTCATAAAGCTTCATCGAATTTTCCAAATTCAACTTTGGTACTTGTTTCATATTTCTTCCTCCTCATGGTACGGTTTTGCCTGACCGTACGTACACTTTTGATAGATTCCGGTTATTGAATTGTCATCAAAAATGTTTGAATATGAACACTTACCTACATTCTACACAAATTCAGTTTAAAAGACAATAGAAAACCGAGACCTAGGTCTCGGTAAACTGATGATCTTATAAACCGTATTTTTGCTTGAACTTTTCAGCTCTACCACCACGATCAAGTGATTTTTGTGATCCAGTGTAGAATGGATGACACTTAGCACATACTTCTAATCTGATTTCATCTTTAGTAGATTTTGTTTCAAATGTGTTACCACATGAACAGTGTACTTCTACTGTCTTGTAGTCAGGATGAATGCCTTCTCTCATTTAATTCACCTCTTTCTTTCTAAAATTCTTTATTATAATGAATTTTATATCCATCAATATTTACGTTCATAGGCTTTAATAGTATAGCATATTCAAATTTCCAACGCAACACTAAAATAAACAACATAATTATTATACACCATAAGATAGTAATGTCAATACGATTTGGAGATGAATTCCTGTTACGTCTACTTGAAATGCTTCAAAAAGAATTGATACCAATTTTCTCCTGCTATTTTATTTATGGTGGCTTCATCAAGGTCTCTGCTTCTAAGTTCCTCAATTACCATAGGTAATGCTTCATACCCTGACATAACATCTAGCAACACATCACTTTCATAATAAGGTGTACAAAAATCAAATCCAAATCCAACATGATCAGCTCCAATGTTTTTTACCATATATTCAATATGATCACATAAGCCTTTAATCGTTTGTAAATCTTCATTTTCAGAAACTACTTTTTTATAAGCATTAATCCCGATCACACCACCGACACTTTGGATGGATTTCAATTGGTCTAAAGTTAAATTTCTCACAAGATTGTTGATTGCCCTTGCATTGGAATGAGAAGCTATAAAAGGCTTTTGGTGATAGAGCAGCACATCCTCAAATCCAGGATCATTCAAATGACTTACATCAACAAACATATTTAACCCTTCTGCAAACTCTAATACTTCTATACCAAAAGGCGTTAAACCACCTTTAATGCCTTCTCTTGGATTTCTAAAATAACTGCCATCAGCAACAAAATTTCTTCTACTCCAAGTTAAACCTAAGCCTCTTACACCGAGTTTGTAGAAAATATTTAAAAGCTCCTTTTGTCTTAAAATAGGTTCTGCACCTTCAAGTGACATAATCAATCCAATGTCCTTTGAGTTTCTAAGTTTAAGCAAGTCCTTTTTAGATTCAATAATCACAAAATGTTCACTTTCTTGAACATCTGTCAAAATGGCATTAATTTGCAGTAAAGATTCTTTTAAGGCCATATCAACTTGATCTGTTTCGATAAAAATAGCAGCTACCACCAGTTTAACATGATTCTTGGACATGGCAGAATAGTATTCATTTTCAAGAATCCTTGTCAAACCTCTTTTTCTTCTTTTATATATGATTCCACCCAAATCAAAATGGCCATCAACAATGAAAAAATCCTTCATTCAAATATACTCCTTGTAAATAATATAGATAATATTATTCCAAACCTTTAAAAATTCTTCTAACTTATATTTTCTTTTAACAAAATCAGAAGACTCTACTGCCGGGTCATTTACAACGATGTAACTCTCTTGATCAAATTCAAAACCTCTTATAACCAGTAAATGTCCAGAAGGATAGGCCTGTGGCGAACCTTTCAATTCTTCTACACTTTGTGTTTTTATCGATGCGACTAGAGGAATACCACTTTTAATATATGTCATGAGGATATTTACATCATAACAATAAGCAAGAATGGATGTAAGATTTTTTTCACCTGCATAGGCAATATTATAACTCCAGTTTCCATAGATGCCGGCACCATGATCAAATACACCTTTAGCAACATCTAAGATGTTGACTTGAACACCATAATAATTCATAACCATGGCAAGGGATGTTGGTGAACATATAACATGACCAATATCAGGAATTTCCTTTTGCGAGTACTGTGGCACCTCAATGTCGGTGTTAATGACTCGGGTTAACTCTGTTGTTTTTTCTACGGCACAAGAAATAAATATTTTCTTCAAAATTGGCTTTTTAAGTGAGCAATCTTCTCTTTTTAAAGCAACTCTAAATTGATAACCCTTGCAGAGACGACGGCATTTCACTTCATCAATATTCATTTTCGCAATGGCATTTTCTGAAATACGAGCACTGCCTTTGTTTAGACCTTCACTGGTCCAAATACCATAGGACATCCATTCCGACCATACCTCCTCAAAAACACGAACACTGATTTCTATGCTTGTATCTGCTTCAGTACTTGCATTCCAAGACATGACCAATTTTGAAAACGTATCTGTATAAATTTCTTCAGAAGTAAACAATCCCAATTCAAAATCTTCCTTAAGTACCAAAGTTTGATTTTCGAAAACTGTATTTAAGTGAGTCCCCTTTTCTAAACTTGGTTCATAGAATATCGGATTCATTTCAACCTCCTTGTGCATATGCAACTTTGTACATCTCAACTTCTTTTTTGTTAGCCAAAACAAAGTGCTCCGGTTTGATCTCAACCCATTTTGGTGGATCTAAATCATACTCATGGATATTGGGATCATAAACATATAGTTTCTTCTTAGATTCTGCAATAGGATCTGGCAAAGGAATAGCCGACAGAAGGGATTTCGTATAAGGATGCATTGGCATTTTAAACAGTTCTTCAGATTCTGCCATTTCAACAATTTTACCTTTATGTATCACTGCTATGCGATCCGTAATAAATCTTACGACAGATAAATCATGAGCTACAAATAAATAGGTCAAAGATTTTGTTTTTTTAAGGAGTGACAATATATTCAGTACTTGAGCACGAATGGAAACGTCTAACGCAGAGATTGGTTCGTCTGCAATAATCAATTCAGGTTCCATAACCAAGGTTCTTGCAATACCGATACGCTGCCTTTGTCCTCCTGAAAATTCATGAGGAAATCTTGAAGCAAACTCTGGTAGTAAACCTACATCGAGCAAAGCTTTTTCCACTTTCTCTTTTCTTTCCTTTTCACTTTTAAACCCTTTAATGTTATACAGTCCTTCAGAAACAATATAATCTACCTTCGCTCTCTCGTTTAATGAGGCCATCGGATCTTGAAAAATCATTTGTACCCTCTCAGTAACAAATCGATCTTCATCTCTTGAAAGTTTGCCACTGATTTTTCTGCCCTGAAATCTAATTTCACCTTCACTGGCTTCATTTATCCTTACAATTGCACGGCCTATAGTCGTTTTTCCTGATCCTGATTCTCCAACAAGTCCAAAAGTTTCACCCTTATAAATATTGAAGCTTACATCATCTACTGCTCTGAAAGCCTTTTTACCACGGCCAAAATCAACAGAAAGATTCTTAACTTCTAACAAGATTTCTTTAGACATGACGATACTCCTCCATATTTTCTTTTAGGTTCAGAAGCACTTCTGCTTTCTTCACTTCTGGTGCTTTTGGATGTAACAACCAAGTTTTTGCTTTATGGGTCTCCGATAATTTAAAATATGGTGGTCGCATTAGAAAATCAATTTTTAAGGCATGGGGATTTCTTGGTGCAAAGGCATCACCTTCAATGTCTTTAAATAAATTTGGTGGTGTCCCTTGAATAGCAAACAAATCCTCACCTTTAACGCCTAATTGGGGTAATGAAGAAAGCAATGCCCAAGTATAGGGATGTTGTGGGTTGTAAAAAATCTCATGAGCCGTTCCAATTTCAATAATATCACCAGCATACATAACCGCTATGCGGTCTGCCACATTGGCAACAACCCCTAAGTCATGGGTAATATAAACGATGGTTAACTTATATTTTTTCTGCATGGCTTTGAGTAGATTTAAAATCTGAGCTTGTATGGTTACATCGAGAGCTGTCGTTGGTTCATCACAAATTAAAATTTCTGGATTACAAGCTACAGCAATGGCAATTACCACTCTCTGCCGCATGCCTCCTGAAAACTCATGGGGATATTGCTTAAATCTTTTTTCTGGCATTGCAATCCCTACATCAATTAGATACTCAATCGCCTTTGATTTGGCTTCTTTCCCTTTTAAACCTTGGTGTAATTCTATTGCTTCTTGAACTTGCCTACCAATGGTTTTTAGGGGATTTAAAGAAGTCATTGGATCCTGAAAAACCATTGCAATCCTCGAACCCCTTAAATCTAGCCATTCTTTCTCCCTTTTAAATTTTGACAAATCTTTATTGTCATAAAGAATACTCCCTTGATCTATCCAGCCATTGCTATCGAGCAAACCCATAAATGATTTTGTAAAAACCGATTTTCCAGAACCTGATTCCCCTACAATGGCCAAACTCTCTCCTTTATATAAATCCAAAGAAATATTTCTTATTGCCGTTAAAACTCTTCCCCGTAACTCAAACTTAATAATTAAATCCTTCACAGAGAGAACAATGTTTTTTTCTTGATATAAATTGCTCATAACGCCTCCTAAACATGATTCTTAGGATCTGCAGCGTCAGCAAACCCATTTCCAATGACATAAAAAGAAATTGTAATCATCGAAAGTACTGCAGCTGGGAATAACAACTGATATCTCAACGCAGAAACCATTATAAATACACGACCTTCATTAATCAAATTTCCCAAAGAAGGGATATCGACAGGAAGACCAATACCAATATAAGTTAAAAATACTTCTGAGCCAATAGCCAAAGGAATTGCAAGGGCTAGTCTCAGCATAATCACTGAAACCAAGTAAGGCAGCAGATTCTTTGATATAATTCTCGAAGTTGGTGTGCCTAAACACCTTGATGCAAGATTATATTCTCGATCTCTAATGATGATAATCAGGTTGCGTACAAATCTTGCCATTTCAGTCCAACGGGTTATAGCCATTGCAAATATAATGGTAAACAACCCAGGCTTCATAATATAGGCAAACAAAACCAAAATAATTGTTCTGGGTATGTTATTGATAACATTGTAGATTTCGGTAATCAAAGTATCTAATTTTCTTACATATCCCCATATTGAGCCTATTAGAATGCCAAGGGTAAGTTCAGATAAGCCTACAATGAGACCGATGAATAATGAAGTTCTTGTACCAGACCATATTCTCGCCCATAAATCTTGACCTATGGCATTCGTACCAAACCAAAATTGATCATTCGGAGGAATATTCCTTAACTGTCTTCCAGTCTCTTCACTGATATTCACAACGGTAGGCTCATATTGATTGGGCAGATAAGGTTGAATGATGGTAAATCCTACAATAAAGACCACAAAGAGCATTAGCACAACCGCTATTCTATTTTTAAGAAATGAACGCCAAGTTGAACGCCAATAAGAATAATTTGAGTATCCTGTTCTTTCAGCTTCTTTAGCATCATAATCAGCGAACTCAAACATGGCATCTTCAAGATCTTGATTAAAGGTTTCATAATTTTCTTCTAAATAATCCAATGCCATTAGCGTCCACCTCCAGCCTTTTGTAGTTTAATTCTTGGATCAAATACTGCCATTAAAACATCCCCTAGAAAAAGTCCAATAATGCCAATTGAAGAATAAATCAATACCAAAGCCTGAACTAAGGTGTTGTCCTGCATTTGAATGGCAGAAACCAATAGTCCGCCCATGCCAGGTATTGAAAACAGTGATTCTACATAGATGGATCCTGCTATGGTAAACAAAATCGAAGAAGGTAGATATTGAACCATTGGCACCAATGCATTACGCATCACATGGGTATACATAATTTTTCTTCTAGACAGACCTTTTGCAGTAGCAAGTTTAATATAATCTTTGTTCAATTCATCTACCATATATCGTCTCATCCACATTGCATATCCTGAAATACTACCCAAAGACATTGCTATACCAGGAATTAACCAGCTTTTTTTGATTTCCACATCAAACAAAAGAGGCAGATTCAAAATACCTGTTACATATATTTGTATGAATAAGTAATAAATGATTGCAGGCACTGCAGAAATAAAAACGACATAACTTGTACCCAACTTATCCGCTAATTTACCTTTATGTCTTGCCATTGTAATACCCATTGTTATCCCAAAAACAAGAGATAAACCTAAAGCAAACAATCCAAACCATAAGGAGTAAGGTAATTTCTGAGCAATAATTTCCTTGATCGGTACATTGGGTCTGAATATCAAAGATTCACCTAAATCGCCTTTCAATAAATCGGTATAAAAATGTTCCAGTTGTATATAAACAGGATCCTTTAAACCCATACTCTCCAAAATGGCTTCTTGTTGGGCTTCATCCAACTTATCAACACCATTTTCACCAAAGTATCCTTCTTCTGGCATTAAGCGCATTAGAAGGAATACAACTGTAATGACGATAAACAAGGTTAAAATTGACCTTAATAATCGTTTTACAAAATACTTTAGCATTTTTTATGCCTCCTCAATATCTGTCAGAAATAAAGCCAGGAAATTTTCCTGGCTTTTCAATTAATCCAGTTTACTATTTCAACGCTTCTTGTCTTAAGGCTTCCCATGATGCTTTTTCAGCTTCATATTGCTCTGAACTCATAGGTTCTGATAAGATATGCATACCTTTCCATCTTTCACTTGCTACACCAAATGGTGAGAAAGGCGCTTCGAAAGGATTAAGTAGCGATGCAACGTAACCGCCTCCACCTTTTCTATATGGGATAACCCATGCATTTTCAAGTAAATATGCTTCTGCATCTGCATACATCGAATAACGTTTTAATAGATCAACCTTTTCTTCCGATGCTTTTTTTACCATTTCTTCATAAACTACATATTTATTTTCACCATTTTCATCCACTTCAGTTGTAAATTCTGGATGATTGTATGAACCGTCAATAAACATATCTGTATAAGTATGTGGATCTGCATAATCAGGTCCCCAGTTAACTTCCATAAAGGAATATTTCCCAGCACGTCTCGTATTTGACAAATAGCCTGATGGCGGATATGGTAAAATATAAATATCAATCACTTGATCGCCAAATAATTTTTCCATTTGTTGTTCAATAACTTGCGCTTTCATGGCATTATTTGAGCCACCTGTATTGTAAGGCATAATCACTTTAATTGGCCATTCCACAGTATCACCAAGTTCAGCTACGGCCTTTTCCATAAAATCTTTTGCTAAGTTTTCATTGAACTTGTTCTCTAAAGCATGTGCATTTAATTCACTTAAATTGACGTAATCCTTTCCATCAATATTTACAAAAGTTTCAGGTGTAATGGTGTTACTAATTTTGTCATCTGGACTATAAGGTTCGTCTACTGTTAATGCCGCTATACGATCAAAACCATGATAAAATGCTTTTCTAAAATTCAAATTGTTCACGGCAGTTTTCCAATCTTCTGGTGCGTATGCTTCATCGTATTGAGGATCAAAATTTAAAGCATAAAAATATGTATAATAACTGGCGTTGTCTGGGCGAATCATTTTGCTTAATTTATCATCCAACATCCAGGCATCTATCGTATCTGATCCTACAGAAACATGTGAAACTTCATCTCTTAAGAATAGTTCTTGAGCAACGGTTGCAGCTTCTTTGTTATACTTGTAATTAATTTCTTTAATGAAAACACGGTCTTTATCCCAGTAATTATCATTTGCAGTTAAAACCCTCTTGTTTTGAGGCTCAAAGGTAGTCATGATATATGCCCCATTATAAAGGAGTGATTCCTTTGTTGTGCCAAATTTATCCCCTTGTTCAGCCAAAAACTTTCCATTAACAGGGAAAAAAGCCACATAAGTTAACATCGATTCAAAGTATGGTAATGGTTCTTCCAAAGTATACTGTACAGTGTACTTATCAATGGCTTTAACTCCTACCTCATTAAAATCTGTAATCTCACCATTGTAATATGCTGCTCCATTTTTTAACGCATCATAAGCAATATTTGCTGTTTTTGAGGCATTCTCAGGATTAAAGGTATATAAAATGGCATCTACAAAGTCTTGTGCGACAGTCTCAGCATAAACATCACCTGTTGAGGTATACCAATTCACACCTTCTCTTAATTTAAATGTCCAAACAAGACCATCTTCTGATACTTCCCAATCTGTTGCCAAACTTGGAATCAACTTCCCATAGCTGTCATAATCCACTAATGTGTCAATGAAATTTGCTGCAAATCCAAATTCTGCAGTTGTACTGGTTACAAGATAATTTAAGGTTGTTACCTCACCAGAATAAACAGTTTTATAAACCTGATTATCGGAATATGTAATATCCAATGTTGAACCTTGATTCTCTGATCCAGTACCTTCTGTAGCATTTGAATTACTACTTGTGTTATTTTGATTTGCTTCAACATTTTCTGGCAAATTATTTGTTGTATCATTGCCATTGTTTGTAGCACATGATGTTAAAGCGATGATCAAAACCAATAACATAACTAATAGTCGTTTCATACTTCCTCCTTAATATTTTACGTTGACAAAAATATAAAACGCAATTCCTATGCCAATATGTTATTGATAGAATTTTCTGAATTATCATTGTTTTTCTTTTAAGATTATCCGTTTTTACGGAAATTATAAAATGAAAACGTCTTTCTTCTTTCCGTTTTTTTGGAAATTAAAAAAAAATAGAAAAACAAGAACTTGTTTTCCTACTTAATCTTTGTCATTTCAATTGTTTAGTTTAGAAATTTATAATTCCGAAATTTCGGAATCCTTCCCTTTTATGAGTTTTAAACTCTCATAAAGTTTTGTTTTTTTGATGTTTAAAATCTCCATGACTTTATCTTTATCCTCATTGGTATAATGCATTAATCTCTCAATAACATCAAGCTCCACTTCCTGCAACGTTGACTTTAATGGTTTTAAAATGGCCGTATCATTCATCCAATGCTTATGAGCTACTTTTATATGCAAATGAGAAGGGAGAATGGTTTGACCTTCTGAAATGGCAACGGCACGTTCTAAAACATTTTCCAACTCCCGAATATTACCCGGCCAGCTGTATTGACTCATTTTTTCATAGGTCTCAGGCGACACAACTTTATCTTCTACACCAATCTTCTTTGTTAAACGTGGCAAAATGTAAGCAACAATTTCATGTAAGTCTTCAATACGTTCTCTCAAAGGTGGCTGCTTTATCGGAAATACATTAATTCTATAATACAAATCTTCTCTAAAGCGATTTTCTTTTACATCTTTTTCCAAGTTGCGATTTGTAGCCGCGATAATACGCACATCAACCTGTACTTCTTCACTACCACCCACTCTATAAAAACTACGATTCTGGATTACATGGAGCAGTTTGACTTGCAAAGCTTTTGGCAAATCACCTATTTCATCTAAAAATAAGGTTCCTCTATCTGCAAGTTCAAAATAACCTTTTTTACCTTTTTGATTAGCACCGGTAAATGCTCCTTTTTCATAACCAAACAGCTCACTTTCAATGAGAGATTCAGGAATTGAATTTAAATTCACTTCAACAAAAGGACCATCTCTTAATTCAGATGCTTTATGTATGCCACGAGCTAAAACACTTTTCCCTGTTCCCGATTCACCTAAAATCAAAACTGTGGACTTAAATCGACTGGCCATATAAGCCATCTTTTTTATTTCCTGTATACGATGACTCGAGCCAATGATACAACTAAAGGTATCATCATATTTTTTTGCATCTTCTAAAACGGCATTAACTTCCTTTAGCTTTCGATAAGCTCTATTTCTTTGATTTTCAGTAATTTGAAGTCGCGTAATATCACTGATAATCAAAACGCCTCCAACGACTTCTTTTTCTCTAAGAATAGGTTTCAAGGTAGAGATCACATTAATGCCATTAATGGATCCACTTTTTCTAAAGTAACCAATATGATCACCCTTGGCACAATCCATTAAATCCTTAATAATCTCTTCTTCCTTGTGGAATTCAACTAACGGTCTATCCAACAATGTCTTTTCATTATAGCCCACTTGCTTCGCAGAAAAACTAGCACCATTGATTAAATCTTTCAGATCTTCATTCCACAAGGTATAACCACCCATTTGATAAAACTTTACATGTTTATTTCGGTCTAAAATAACAAAATGATTAAAATAATTGTTGTAATAATATCTAAACTTTTCTTTTTCTATATTAATTTCTACATAATGATCAACAAAATCAATCTTTGATGTAAATTGAGCATCCATAAATTCATCACTCATAATAAATTGCTCAATTATATTACTTGGGCCATTTAGCTTTGATTTTCCAGGAACACCCGTACCATACTGGCCTACAGCCAGCAAAGTAGTTCCCTTCTCTATATGCAGCAAATCTATGCCAAACAATCTTAAATCTTCCTCTGTTATCCCTCCTGCATCCTGTCCAAATGCCGTGAATGCCAAAATAACAATATCACCCTTCTCAAGCTTCCCACTTTGATGTCCTCGAATACAATTTCTGCTTGCGCCAATCATATCCTTTGCTTTTCTATTATAAGCAACTATCCTTGCGTGTCGATCAATTGCAATCAAACCTTCATTCATATCATCAACAAAATCTTTTATATCAAGTACAAAATCCCCCATATAGCCTCCTTTAAATAAATATATCATCAAAAACTCGGAAAGAAAACTGAATATTGGCACAAATATTGCATAATTTTATGATGGAGGTAATCAAATGAATACACTTATGATTGAAAAAGTAAAAGCGATAGATTTAGCCCAAAAATACGGTACACCTTTGTATGTTATTTCAGAAACCCAAATAAGAAGGAAATGCCAGGAGATCCATAGAGATTTTTTAAAGAAATACCCTCATACAAAAGCTGTGTATGCTAGTAAAGCCTTTTTACCTTCTGCCATGTGTTACATATTAAAAGAAGAGGAAATAGGTCTAGATGTCGTGTCAGGCGGTGAGATTTATACTGCCTTTAAAAATAATTTTCCTATGGATCACGTAGAATTCAACGGCAACAATAAAACTTTAGAAGAAATTGAATTAGCTGTAAAAACAGGTGTAGGTCGGATTATTGTTGATAATCTTCAAGAACTTAAAACCTTGGAAAAAGTATGTCAGTCACACAATACCACAGCAAATATCTTATTTAGAATTGTACCTGATGTAGAAAGTGATACACATGATTACATTTCTACTGGTCATAAAACTTCGAAATTTGGAATCTCCCTTGAAAACAACTATTTTTTTGAGGTCTTAAAAGAAGCTTTAGCCTCACCTCATCTTATTTTTAAAGGGATACATTTTCATATAGGATCACAACTTTTAATCATAGATTCCCATGTAAATGCTACAAAAAAAGCCTTATCCCTTATAGAAGACATCTATTTGAAGCTCAATACAGAAGTTGAGGAATTAAATATTGGTGGTGGTTTTGGTATTCAATACCTACCAAACGATCCTGTTCATGCCATTTCCTATTTCCTAAATCCCTGTATGACTTTAATTGATGACTTCTGTAGAGAGCATCACCTGAAACGTCCTAAAATCATCATAGAACCTGGAAGATGGATTATCGGAGAGGCCGGTACAACCTTATATACCATTGGATCCATAAAAGAAAACGGTCAAGTGACTTACGCTTCCATAGATGGCGGAATGACTGATAACATAAGACCCTCACTTTATCAGGCTAAATATCACGCGGTCATTGCAAATAAACTCAATGAATCACCTTTGAAAGAAGTCACCATTTCAGGGAAATTCTGCGAGTCTTCTGATTTACTCATAAAGAATATTAAATTACCTCTTGTTGAAACCGGAGATATTTTAGCGGTTATGAGCACTGGAGCATATAACTATTCTATGGCAAACAACTACAATAAACAGCCCATTCCAGCAGTAGTGCTGGTCCACGATAATGTTCATGAGTTAATTGTGAAAAGACAAACCTATGAAGATTTATTGATGCAGGATATCATTCCTAAAAGATTGGAGCAAGTATGATTAGACCAAAATCATTAAAAAAGGGAGATTTAATTGCGATTATTGCACCATCATCTCCCGCGAGTCAGATGCAGTTAGAACAAGTTGCAATGAATATGGACAAATGGCAGTATAAGTACGAAATGCTCCCAAGTTGTACCGCGCGTCATGGTCATTTTGCTGGTACTGATGACATCCGCCTCAAGGATTTACATGAAGCTTTTTCCAATGATGCGTATCAAGGTATTTTCTGTTTAAAGGGCGGATATGGTACCCCACGACTCCTCTCTCAAATTGATTACGAAATGATTGAAAAACATCCAAAAGTTTTTTTAGGGTATTCAGATATTACAGCTCTACATCTTGCACTTAATCAGAAAAGTAATTTAATGACTTATCATGGTCCTATGGCCAGTAGCGCTTACGAGGATTCATTTACAGATGATGTTCTTTTAAATTGGATTGAGGATCGTAAAAATGCAAAGATTGAAAATCCACATGGCGAAGAACTCGAAGTCCTTCACCCAGGCTCAGCAGTAGGTACTTTAATCGGTGGTAATCTTTCCTTATTGGTATCCACATTGGGAAGCCCTTATGAAATTGATACGAAAGGAAAGATCCTCTTCATAGAAGAAGTACACGAAGCAACCTACCGCGTTGACAGAATGCTTACAAGTTTAGCCCTTGCAGGGAAATTTCATGACTGTTCTGGGATTATTTTAGGTACTTTTAGTCATTGTGAACCAGAAGTCATTCCAGATAAAAAAGCAGATTTACCACTGAAAACAATTTTCAATGAAATTCTTGTGCCTTTCAACAAACCTATTATTTCCAATCTCAGAGCTGGACATAATTTTCCTCATGTTACTTTACCTATGGGGGAAAAAATTTCTATGAATACCTACGAAAAATGTATTTGTGTCATAAAGGAGTAACAAATGCTGAAGGAGAAAATTAGTCATATTTTAGATGAGCACAGCAGTTTTATCATTCATTGCCCTAATTTAAATTTAGATATTCAAGAAAATGAATTTGTGAGTTATAATCCTGCAAGCATCATTAAACTTTTCATCTTATACGGTGCGTTAAAAAAAATCGACGAGAAAAAGGTTGATTATTCTGATCTCATTCAAATTCCAGATGAGGAAAAGGTCCCTGGGAGCGGAGTGCTAAAGGACATGACCACGTCCTCTCTTCCCTTAATCGACTTGTTGACTTTAATGATCACGGTAAGTGACAATACAGCCACTAATTTGATCCTGGATTACATTTCAATTCCCTACATACAAGATGCTATTGAAACTTTATCTATTAAAAGCACATGGGTCAAAAGAAAATTATACCATATGATTCCTGGTGTATTTAACGAAACAGTTCCTATGGATGTACTGACTATTTTAAAAGCGTTTTATGAAGGCATTGGTCTTTCAGAAAAAAGTCAAAAGACCGCTCTGTCCATCCTCGGAAAGCAACAATACCATTACTTATCCAATCATGTTGTTTTATGTGGTCATTGTGGGAAACTTTTGAAATCCAATTATTGTAGTTGCAATACGTACTCTGGCGATGTTGAACCAAAAGAAATCACAATGTATTCAAAATCCGGAGAAATTACGGGGCATGTTCACGATGCAGGGATCATGATTGTAGAAGACATTGCTGTTTATGCTATTGTCATGACTTCCAAACAAAGGAATAATCCACAAACAAAGGAAAAGATAAGCCAGATCGGAGAACTCCTCTATCATTACATAAAGGAAAAGTTATGTTAAGAGATACTCATTTAAAAATAAATTTAGATACATTGATTGCCAATTTGGAAATTGTTCAGTCTCACCTTTCTAAAAAAACAGAGATTGGAGCCGTATTAAAGGCAAATGCTTATGGACACGGCTCAAAAGTTATTGCTAAAACACTTATGGCATATGGATTATCCTATTTTCTTGTTGCGACTTTACTTGAAGGGATTCAATTACGCAATGAGGATTCAAGGTATCAAATCCTCATTATGGGTCACACACCTGATCATCTTCTTGAACAAGCTATCCTTAAGAATTTGGAATTAACGATATTTACTTATGAACAAGGTCTGTTAATCCATCAGTTGGCTCAAAAGCACAAGACAACTGCAACAGTTCACATCAAAATTGAAACAGGATTCAATAGGCTTGGTTTCTCAGTAAATGAAAAGTTAATCCCTTCCATTCTTAAGCTCAGTTTGTTAAAGCATTTAAACATAAAGGGCATATTTACGCATCTTGCCTTGAGAAATAAAAATGCTGATGAAAACCAATTTCAAGTTTTTCAAAAGGTGATTCGATCTTTAGAAGAGCACAATGTTGAAATCCCATTAAAACATGTTTGCGATAGTATTGGGATGACTTTATATCCTCATATGCATATGGATATGGTTCGTATTGGCGCACTATTATACGGTTTACAAGGCGAAGAAAAATTTATACCAGGCATTCAACAAATTCTTAAAATGGAAACAAAGTTTTCTCATATCAAAATTCTGGAAGAAGACAGTTTTATTAGCTATGGCATGAGAAAGGAAGTGAAGAAAGGTTCCAGAATAGGTACCTTGCCTTTCGGATACGCTGATGGTTATCCTAGAGCCCTGTACAAAGATGGTTTTGTTTGTGTCAATGGAGACTTCTATCCTTTTGCTGGCGTTATCTGTATGGATCAGTGCATGATAGACTTAGGTAATGCAAATTTTGAATCAGATGATATTGTTTCTATAATCGATACAAATCAGTTGTCTATCAGTAAGCTTGCTAAGAAAGTTCAAACCAACAAAAATGAATTTGTTAGTTCTTTAGCAGCAAGGCTGCCGCGACTTTATATCAGGCATAAAAAACCATATCTGATTTCTTATGAGATGTTAGGAGAAACCCATGAATTATACTAAAGAAATTGATGAATATTTTGAAGAACTCGTTCAACTAAGAAGATATTTTCATCAAAATCCTGAGTTAAGCAACGAAGAATATAATACCCAAAGGAAAATACTTGAATTTCTGAAATCCAACAACATCGAATGTCATCCCGTTGCCAATACAGGTGTTGTTGCGGTTATTAGAGGCAATCATGAAGGTAAGACCATTGCTTTCAGAGCAGACATTGACGCACTGCCTATTCAAGAAGCAAATGACACGCCTTACAAATCCATAAATCAAAACGTTATGCATGCTTGTGGTCATGATGTTCACACAACTATTTTACTGGGGTTCGCAAAAATAATCTCATCTTATAAAGAACATTTAAAAGGCACCGTTAAATGCTTTTTTCAACCTGCAGAAGAAACGACTGGTGGTGCTTTACCAATGATTGAAGCAGGTGTTTTAGAAAATCCAACAGTAGATTATGTATACGGACTTCATGTGATGCCCTATCTCCCCGTTGGACAAATTGAAGTAAAAAGTGGGCAATTAAACGCTTCCTCTAACGGACTAACCATTAAAGTAAAAGGAAAGCAAAGTCATGCTGCTTATCCGGAAATTGGTATTGATGCTATATACATTGCTTCACAAATTATAACTAGCCTTCAAAGTATTCCAAGTCGAAGAATGTCACCTCTGAATAGTGCCGTGATTACAATCGGCAGCATTCACGGCGGAACAAAAGGTAATATTTTATGTGATGAGGTCCTTCTAAAAGGTACTATACGAACCTTGTCTGAGAAGGATAGAGCTTTTGTTATTGAAGAAGTCAAAAACCAAGTCCATTCCTTGACTCAAGCTTATGGTGGTCAAGGGGATGTCATCATTCACGACGGGTACGAAGCCTTGTTCAATCATGAAAACGCAACAGAAATTTTACGAAACATTGCCTGGGATCTTATAGGAAAAGAAAATGTTCTTGAAAAAGAAAAACCCAGCATGGGCGTAGAAGATTTTTCATATTTCTCTAATCGAGTCCCTTCGAGTTTCTTTCATCTGGGATGCAAAAAATCAGAAGAGCAAAATGTATTACACCAAAATAATTTTGATGTAGATGAATCCTGTATGAAAATTGGCATTAAACTTTTTATCGCATTAACACGCCATTTACTGTGATTCAACGTCATACATTTATGCGAT
>JAFGVN010000003.1 GCA_016937975.1 Clostridia bacterium | reverse complement strand
TGCATAACATTCTTTTCTCAAATTATTTGATATTAGACTTTAGAATAGAAAATTTATTTAATATTTATGAATACACATTGTATTCTACAGAATAAATGTCACACTTTTGACACTAAAAGTTTATTATATTGTATGAGGGATCAATTGGAAATAGACTTATTTGGAGTATTTGAAAATATAATATGGGTACTAAATGGGCTTGAAATTTCACTAGTTTCATTTGATATAGTCATTATGTGTATTTATTTTTTACAAACCATTAAACTTTCATTAATTGTTCAATATAAAGATACATTATTTAAAAATTAATATTTTCAAGGAAAAAAAACATGATATAATCCCTTTGGCGGTGTTAGAAAAACTAATTTAATGAAAGGAAAAATGAATGAAAAAAAATTTTGTAATTTTATTTTTAGTTACTACTTTGTTCATACCAAATTTTGCTTTTGCTGACGGTAATGAAATTCAAAGTACTAATCAAGAGGATGAGGAGAATTTACAGAATATTTCGACAACGGATGAAGTGGATGTAAATGTAAATCAATTAGAATATTCTATAGACGAATTAATTAGAAATGATATGTCTAAAACAAGAATATCAATTGAGGCTTCCAACAATAATGGAGAAACTGTCACTAGAACTGTACAAAAAAGTCATAATTTTTATTTGAAAAATGCAGTTGTTAACATGTCGATAGCTGTTACTTATTCATATGTACAATGGTTCTTACCTGGTGAAGGTTGGGTTTATAGTGATTATGAAATAATATCTGTTGGTGGACCAATGATCACTAATTTATCTGGTCCTTATGCTGTTTTGAAAAATGAATCAACTAGTGTAACTAAGACTTCTTCAACGATAGCAACTCAAACATATTCATTTGTAATTTATCATTATAAATATATCGAAGTTCAAGGATTTTATGATTGGTATCCTGATGGTATCAATTCGATTACTGGAAGCTACAAACATAGTATTGGAAATTGAAAAAATATATATTAACTAAAATAAATATACGAGGAATAATTATGAAAAAAATTTTAATAGTGTTTATAGTAGCATTTTTATTAATACCGATTGGATCATTTGCGGAAAATAGTGAAACAAATATTGATGAAATAGATTTCAATAATGAAAAAAAGAACGAGTCATCAATTTCGAATGATGAAATGGATCAATTAATAAGCAAATATAATCTGGTGCCAATAGCTCAAAACGAAGCAAGAAAACTTGGATTAGAAACTCATAATGATAAAAATCTAAAGACAAAAGATGAAATTGAAAATGACATAGTAATGAAAAAAAATCAAATTAAATCAAGCGTATATAATTATTCTGAAATTGACCTTTCAACACTCATATTAGAGGATATCTCTAAAAAAACTCGAGAAAAAAAACAAAATGAAATAATTATGTATGCTGTTCCATCATATGGAGTTGGATATGGTAACACAACATTTTCCTATACATTCAGGTATACAGACTTAGGTTTTAAAACATTACTTGCAGCTGGTTACAGTTACGAATGGGAACAAATAAATGGCCAATACACATATTACAACTTTAAACTCACGTCAACAAATAGTGGTAGTGTATTAGATTTGAATCCTACTAATCATGCTAGAATTGATTCAGGTTCAATAAGATCCAGTGCTCGAATTTTAAGTGATAAAAGAGTTAATCAAGCATATAGTTTCACTTACACGTCGTATGGATTTTATGATGGAGTTTGGTATGTAGTTGCTCCTAATGTTCCTCATTCTGGAGATATTGATTATGTATTAAACAAATAGTGAGGAAAAACATGAAAAAAGTAAAAGTAATTATTTTATTGCTTTCAATGATATTAATAAGTTGTAAAGCTATCGATAATAATGATTATAACTATAATGATTTTGTTTCAGATAATGAATATCTTAAAGAGATGTTTCCTAGTGAAAATGGAGATGATTTTGATATTATGTTTCTGCACTCAATGAAGTTGGGACTCACATATGAAGATAGCTCAGTTTATGACTATGATAGTCTTTTAATATCAATTAAAAAGTATCTGGATATAATTCCAGAGCATAAAATAACAGCCGAAGGTCACTTGAATAGTTATACTTCGACTTCTCCTGATAAGTTAGCACTTACTTATCATGTCGTACAAACTGATGATTTTTCTATAGCATTTATTTATGTTATAATTCCTGAACAGTTAGAACTTGAATTGCAATCTGAGAAACTTAATGAAGATTTGGAAATTGGAAATATTGTAATTATTATAACAAAGCCTAATAATGATTAGTAAAAGGTGATATAACTTTAGAGTGATGAATGAAATTTAGAGTTGTATTCTATTAGAATTCCATAATATTATTAATATAGATATTTGAATTCTTCTAAGAGTCGACTTCTCACATGTTCATATTAGAAAAAGCCTTTGCCATCCTTGTGATATATATAAAGGCTTTTTTCTAAAAACAGCATTTAGTGATTAAGAATTTTGCCTAAAATTCTCTGTGAAATCATTGTGGAATAATTTAAGAGAAAATGAGTAATATACACGTAGTATACAAAATCGACTCTAGTGATTGAAATCACACAATCAGAAGTTCTCTAAGAGATAATAAGCAAAACACACAAACCCTTGGAATCGTGTATTTCCAAGGGTTTTTTATATTAAATTTTATGGGTTAATCTAAGTTCTAAATGACCTAATAAATGAGAGATATGCTTTGAAATCAATTTTTAATTTCGAATTCAGAAATGCAATCTTTTAAATTATTGCATTACTGTTTGTTTTGATTTCTATAACATACAGCATAATAGGATTCTCTACTGAACTATGTTAGAATATTAGAAAAGGAGATCTTATGCGTACAGAATATAAAATGATTAGCTTACCAAAACTGAATAACCTTACACCTGGTTTAGAATCTACTTGTTTGAAATTAATGGAAGAAGCTGGTGAGTTGGCACAGCTTATCGGTAAATTTCGTGGATTAAATGGTGAATCGGATGTTATGGATGAGAAAAAATTGGTAGAAAATATAACAGGGGAATTACTTGATGTGGCACAGGTGGCTGTATCAATGATGTTTGTTCTAGAAAATCAGTATAATATTAATATTGAAGACTCCATAGAACATCATATCAACAAATTAATAAAGAAAGGCTATATTAAATCGGAAGGAGATCATAATGATTAAAGCTGCATTTTTAATGCCTCATCCACCTATTTTATTAAAAGAAATAGGGCAGGGATCAGAGTTGCAATGTCCAGATGTTTTATATGCTTTAAATTCAGTGGGACAGAAGATTGCTGAATTAAAACCCAAAACCATTGTAGTCATTACACCTCATGGACCCGTGTTTAGTGATGGGATAGTGATTGGATATGATGACATGTTGTATGGTAATTTAAAGAAATTCGGTTACCCTCAAGTGGCACTTGAGAAGAAAAACAATATGGATTTAGTGAATAAGATTATTTATGAAAGTGGTAAGATTGATGTACCTTGCTTGAAATTAGATGATGAGAATGCGGACTATTTTCAAATTGAAAAAGCTTTAGATCATGGCACCATTGTACCTCTCAAGTTTATTGAACCCTATTATCAAGATTATAGATTGGTACAAATAACTTATGGTTTATTTGATAGTGTAAAGTTATATGAGTTTGGAAAGGTCATTCAGAAGTGTCTAACAGATGAAACTGTGATCATTGCCAGTGGAGATATGTCTCATAGTCTAAAAGAAGATGGTCCCTATCGCTATCATCCATCAGGCTTAATTTATGATGAGAAAATGGCTGAACTTTTAGAGAAAAAAGACTTAAATAGTCTCATGTTTTTTGATGGTAAATTACAGAAGGAAGCTGCAGAATGCGGTAAGAAATCTATTGACATTATGTTAGGTACTTTAGATGGCTATCAATATGAGGCAACAAAATATGCTTATGAAGGTCCTTTTGGAGTTGGGTATCTCGTTATGGGTTTTGAAAATTTATCTTTTACTGAAAAGAGTCATGTATCAGCTTTAAAAAAACATCAAGTGACACAACATGAAATGGATATTAAAAATGAAAATAGATTTGTTGCCCTTGCTAGAAGATCTATTGAAAACTTTTTAGGATTAAGAGATGAAGTGATGGATGACACCTTAACACCTGAAATGTTGGAAACTAGAGCGGGTGTATTTGTTTCATTAAAGAAAAATGGTGCTCTTAGAGGATGTATTGGTACCATAGGACCGACAGAAGAGAATATAGCTCTAGAAATTGTAGCGAATGCCATTAAAGCAGGATTTGAAGATCCAAGATTTCCTCCATTGGAAGTCGAGGAACTGAATCAACTTAAGATTTCTGTAGATGTATTGATGCAACCAGAAAAAGTTAATTCTAAATCAGAACTCGATCCTCACAAATATGGAGTCATTGTATCATCTGGCTATAAAAGAGGATTGCTGTTGCCTCATTTAGATGGTATAGATACTGTAGAGGAGCAACTTAGAATTGCATGCCACAAAGGTTCAATTGATGAAAAGTCTTCTTATCAAATTGAGCGCTTTGAAGTGGTTCGATATGAGTAATGTGGATAAAAAATCAAAGTTTTGGGATAAGTTGTGAATAAACTTGTGTATAACCTTGCAATTATGTGGATAATGTGTGAAAAATTACTGAAGATCAACTCTTATTTTATACACATATACATAAAAGAATGTGGATAAATAATATTGCTATTGAAAATACCCACAACTGGAATGAAATCAATCCACAAAAAAATGCTATGCATGTGCATAGCATTAAACTATTTTTGAAACAAGTTCGATGAGTGGTATATCCGTTAAGTAATGCCCATACTTTGAAGTCGCAATGGCATCTGCTAGTACTGGACTCGATGTAATAGAGAAAGCTTCTAAAACCTGTATGCTGAATGATAATATGAAAAATGCTACTGCAAGACCAAATGTAAAACCTAAAATACGATTGGTTACTGCCAATGGCATAGGCTCTTTCTTTGAGAGTATAATTGAAATTACAATGGAATAGACGATCTTTGACACAATAAAAATTAAAATAACACTTAATACCAAGACCACATAATCTGTAATAACAGTTAAGAAGTTCATACCTGAAAGCTTCACAATATTGGCTTCAACTTTGTTGAGAAGTTCAGGAAAACCATTAAAGATTTGCTTTAACTCTGGTGCTTGTATTAAAAGTGTATCCATATTATTTGGTAAAGTAATGTCTGGCAAAGTTTTACTGATGCCTGGACTTAGTTTGTTTAGCGTATCAAGGATCTCATTCTGGATATGGGTGTAAAATGATGTCGTTTGAATGAAATTGACTAAAATTGGACCTAAGAATTTTGCTGCAATAAAAGCAACAATATAACCAACAAAATCTAAGATAATTTTTAACAGACCTTTTGATAGGCCCCATAAACTATAGAACAACAAGATTGCAATAATTGTATAATCTAAGTAATTCATTTGTTCTTCACCCCTTTTAAAATATTATAACATAGTTTAGGTAAATGATTTCAAATTTGTTAAAACAGTATTAAATAGCAATAAGAATGTTATCATTTTGTCATAAAACGCATATAATATTATCGAGGAGATTTTATGAAAAAATACATTTTATTGATTTGGGTAATATTATTAATAGGTTGCCAAGATAATATATTACAACCTGTTGAAAATGAAGTAGCAATCATTGAACCTGTTATAGAAATTCCAGGTGAAATTATAATAAAGAACTCAACATTTACGAAGCGTTTTGAAATTGATCCGTATGATGAAAAGATGTTTTTAGAGAATCAATTGATTAATATTAATCTTATGAAGTCAATAGAGCGGTTTAGCTATGACTATGATGATAAAAATCAGTTTTTAACTATTGTTTTTCAAGATCAAACACTATATGTGAATTTGTTGGAGAATACCTTGCAACTGAATGATCAAGATTCAATTGAGAATAGACTTGTTGAAAAGGTATTAGATCAAATATATCTTGATTTGGATGTTATGACTTCGTACTTCCAATTTGACTACCTGACACTTGAAGAGCCCTTGTTTTCTTTGCAATTGAACTTCACAAATCCGGTTAATTTGCCGATTACGGATCGACTTTTGCTATTACCAGATAAAATCAATATGACGTGGGAAGCTGTTTACAATAGTCCTACCAAAATCGAGAATCTTTATGAAATGCCTGGTTTAGATATTATTTCTCCTGTATGGTTTCATCTGAAAGATGATAGTGGTGCAATTCAGTCGAAACTACAAGAAAACTATATTGAGTGGTCCAATGCAATGGGTTATACTTTATGGCCCGCAGTGACCAATAATTTTGATCCAGAATTAACAAGTATACTTTTAAATGATCAAAAAATAAGGAAGTACTTTATCGATGAGTTGGTAAAGATATATCAAGAAAATGGGTTTTTAGGCATTAACATTGATTTTGAAAATATCAATTTAGAGGATAAGGATGCATTAAGTCATTTTATTGCAGAACTTACGGCGGCTTTCCATCGGGCCAATATTATTGTATCTATGGATGTAACTTTTGCAGGTGGTTCAGAGAATTGGAGTAAATGCTATGATCGTTATGTCTTAGGACAATGGGTTGATTTTCTTGTAGTGATGTCCTATGACCAGCATTGGGGGTCGAGTCCTGTATCTGGTACAGTAGCAGGAATGGAATGGCTTGAAGAAAACTTAACCTTATTGACGGATGAAGTAAATCCTGAGAAAATAATTATGGGAATTCCTTTTTACATGCGTGTTTGGTTTGAAAGACCTTCGAAGGATGAAGTAAACACTATGAAAGTTACTTCTGATGCCATTACAATGCACGGCATGGAAAATATTATTGCATCAAGAGAATTGAACAAATTATGGGATGAAACCAATGGACAATACTATGTTTCTTATATAGATGCAAAGGATAATGCCCTTAAGAAAATATGGATAGAAGATGAAACGAGCTTAGCACTTAAGGTAGGATTGGTTCATAAATTTAATCTGAAGGGTATAGCATCTTGGAGAAGAGGCTATGAATTGGAAACGGTTTGGGATGTACTTGAAAAAGAATTAAGAAGGTGATGGCATGTATATAAATATGAAAAAAATCTATTTCTTAGGTGTCATGATGGTTATAGGATTTTCCCTATTTTTTTATGGTGTCATTAATTTAGTAATACAAGACCATTCAAAAGAAAGAATTTCAGATGAAGAAATTATCATTAGAGCCAGACAGTTAGGAATGATAAAATTTGAAGAAAATCAAGACAAAAATATTAATGAGTAAATCCTTATAATATGGGCATAATATCATAAAGGAGGAAGTATTATGGAAAATACATTGGTACTCATTAAACCTGATGCAGTTCAAAAAAATATTATTGGCAAAATCATAAAAATGTATGAAGAAAATCATCTAAAAATTGAAAACATGTATATGAGAACTCTAGATCAAGATATTTTGGCGAGACATTATGAAGAACACATTAATAGAGATTTTTATTCATCCTTAGTGGCGTTCATGCAGGAAAGTCCAGTTGTCGTTCTCAATATTTCAGGAGAGGATGCTGTTAGTAAAGTTAGAGGAATAAATGGGGCGACTAATCCCAATAAAAGTCGACCGGGTACAATTAGATATATATATGGTGAAAGTGTTCAGAGAAATACCGTTCATGGCTCTGCAACCATAGAAGATGCAAAACGTGAATTAAGCATCTGGTTCTAGCCCTTGAGGGGCTTTTTCAATGTAGAATTCATCTATAGAGGATTAATTATGATAAAAATTGAACAAATAAAATTACCAATTAAGCATAAGCAGGATGATTTAGAAAGTGAGATTTTGAAGAAACTTCGTATTCGTGAAGAACAATTAATTTCCTATGAAATTGTTAAAAGGTCTTTAGATGCGAGGAAAAAACCACATTTATATTTTGTCTATGTGGTTCATGTAAAAACTACAATTGACCATAAATTCAAAAAAAATTGGGTAGACGATTTGAGTTTATATACTTATCCAAAGGGAAAAGAAAAAGCTTCGCCAATTATTATTGGTTTTGGACCTGCGGGAATGTTTGCTGCTTATGTGCTTGCAAAGGCTGGGTTGAAGCCAATTGTTTTAGAGCGTGGTGAAGATGTAGATGCAAGAACTGAAACCGTCGAAAAATTTTGGAATCTAGGCGAGCTCAATGAGAACTCAAATGTTCAATTTGGTGAAGGTGGTGCAGGAGCATTTTCGGATGGGAAATTAACAACCCGCTCGAAGGATCCACGAGCACAGGAAGTCATGCGTGTTTTAGTTGATCATGGTGGACCAGAAGAGATTCTATATGTAAACAAGCCTCATGTAGGTACTGATGTTTTAAAAGGTGTAGTAAAAAGTATTCGAGAACACATCAAGAAATTAGGTGGGAAGATCTATTTTAATACAAGGGTTGATGATTTAATTCTCGAAGGTAATCAAATCAAGGGTGTTCATTCTACTCAAGGAGATTTTTACTCTGAACATGTTATATTAGCCATTGGTCATAGTGCAAGGGATACCTATGAAATGCTTTATGAAAAAGGGCTTGGTATTGATCAAAAGCCATTTGCTATGGGTGTTAGAATAGAGCATCTTCAGGAAATCATAAACTTAAATCAATATGGTGATTTAAATGCTGCAAAAATCCTTGGTGCTGCAGATTACAAATTAACACATACTTGTAAAAATGAAAGAAGTGTTTATTCGTTTTGTGTTTGTCCCGGTGGTATGGTCGTGGCTTCGGCATCTGAAGAAGGTGGATTGGTTGTTAATGGTATGAGTGAACATGCAAGAGATCAGAAGAACATTAATGGTGCATTGCTGGTTCAAATAAATACTGATGATTATGAATCCGATCATCCATTAGCAGGTGTCTACTTCCAAAGAAAGTATGAGAAGATGGCCTTTGACCTTTTAGGTAATTATAAAGCACCGATACAAACCGTAGGTTCATTTGTATACAATGAACCAACCACTATTCATAGTATTTTGCCAAGTTATCGTCCAGATACGCGTTTATCGGATTTGAGTCAATGCTTGCCATCATATGTAGTTGAATCTCTAAGAGAAGGTATACAGGCATTTGGGCAAAAAATAGTAGGGTTTGATAACAAGGATGTTATTTTGACAGGTATAGAAACCAGATCTTCAGCGCCTATAAGAATGATGAGAGAATTCACATCCTATGAAAGCAATTTAAAAGGATTATACCCTGCAGGAGAAGGTGCTGGCTACGCTGGAGGCATTGTTTCGTCCGCCATAGACGGAATGAAAATTGGTGAAATTGTCGCAAATAAGTAAAAAATACAATAATAGTGTATAAATATACCGAATTCGACAAAAAACAACATAAAAATACGCATATTTAAAAATTTTTTTGAAATTCTACATTTTTTGTGGAATTTTTTTTATACTTATGATATATTAAATGTGTGAATTGTTTGAATATTTACAAAGCATCATTTACATTGTGATGACTAGGTTACAGCAGTTGCGTTATTGAATTCATTTTTATTTTTTTAATATTGATGCATAGACATTTTTATTCGAAATGGTATTATGGATTTTTTTTTATAGGAATTTGATTCGCATATCTATCCAGTTGTTACATAAAAGCAACATTTGAACAATTCAAGGCTATTATATTAAAGGGGGAGCAAAAATGGAAAATTTAAAACCAAAACGTGATGGGTTTTCGTCAAAATTTGGTATAATTGCTGCAGCTGCTGGCTCGGCAATCGGTCTAGGAAATATTTGGAAATTTCCTTACATAACAGGTGAAAATGGTGGTGCAGCATTTATCTTAGTATATTTGGTATGTATCGCATTAATTGGTACACCAGTTATGTTATCTGAATTTGTTATTGGTCGTAGAGCAGAAAAGAATGCTATTGGTTCATTCAAGAAATTAGCACCAAACACACCTTGGTTCTTAACGGGTTGGATGGGTGTTGCTGCAGCATTTATGATCTTAGCATTCTATGGTGTTGTTGCAGGTTGGGCACTTCACTATATGTTCATGTCAGTTGGTGGCAACTTTGCTGATATGACTGCAGAAGGCGTTGGTAACTACTTCGGTGGATTTATCAGTCAAGACTTCTTACCAGTATTCTGGCAAATCGTATTTATGATCATCACAGCAGGCGTTGTTGTTGGTGGTGTTAAAGACGGTATTGAAAAGTATTCAAAAATTATGATGCCTGCTTTATTAATTATCATCATTATTCTTGATGTTAGAGCCGTTACATTACCTGGCTCAAGCGAAGGTATCAAATTCTTATTCTCACCTAAGTGGGATGCGTTAACTGGCAAAGGTGTTTTAGATGCCCTTGGCCATGCATTCTTCTCGTTATCACTTGGTATGGGTACTATGATTACTTATGGTTCATACATTGGTAAGAAAGAAAAATTAGGTGAAACAGCAGTACAAGTAACCATCGCGGATACATTAATCGCATTATTAGCTGGTTTAGCAATATTCCCTGCAGTATTTGCATTTGGCATTGAGCCATCATCAGGCCCTGGTTTAGTATTTGTTACTTTACCAAGCGTATTCAACCAAATGTGGGGTGGTCAAGTCTTTGCATTCTTGTTCTTTGCACTGCTTTCTATGGCTGCATTAACTTCTTCAATTTCAATTCTTGAAGTTGTAGTTGCATACTTCTCAGAAGAAAAGGGCGTAGACAGAAACAAAGCAACAATTATCTTTGCAGCAATTATCACAATGTTTGGTGTAATGTGTTCATTATCATTAAATACAACTTCAGATATTACATTCCCATTCTATGCGAATGGTGAGTGGATCAGATTAGGCTTCTTTGATATCTTAGATAAGATTTCTGCAAACATCTTATTACCTGTTGGTGGTTTATTCATTTCGTTATTCGTAGGTTGGAAAATGAAAATGGAAGATGTTAGAGACGAAGTTTCTAATGGTGGCGTATTAAAAGCAGGTTATTTCTATTTCTTTATCTGGGGAGCTAGAATTGTTGCTCCAATTGGTATCATTGCTGTATTCTTATATAACTTCGGTTTCTTACAATCAATCTTTAAAGTATTTGGTCTTGAAATCTAAAAAAAGTAGACCCCTCATTCATGAGGGGTCTTTTATTATTTCTCAAATTTAGTGATTTCTTCGCAGAAACTGCAAACATACTCCAAAACTTTTTCATTCTCAGCATACTTGTGGAATGTTGGTCTAACATAATCATCAAAGTTTGTTATACATCTTGGATTCTTACATTGGATTTGACCAACGATTTCAGCTGGTACCTGCACTTTAAACTTTTCAATGCGCTTGTCATCTTTGATAATATTTACAGTGATGTTTGTATCAATCAGTGAAAGAATGTTGAAGTCAAAATCAACTTTATTCTCAATCTTAATAATATCCTTCTTACCCATATCTTTACTGCTAACATTCATAACCAATACGACTGAAGTGTCAACTTTGTTTAGTTTAAGCATATGAAAGACTTCTAAACCTTTTCCAGCTTTAATATGGTCTAATACCACACCGTTTTCTATACCTTTAACCTCTAGCATAAGGACCCACCTCCAATAATTTTGTAATTAATGCCATTCTAACATATACACCTAATTTTGATTGCTCAAAGTATACGGCTCTTTTATTGTCATCCACTTCATAAGCAATTTCATTTACTCTTGGTAGTGGATGCATGATGATCATGTCTTCTTTTGCATTTTCTAATTTATCGTTAGTTAGGATATAAGAATCTCTTAACTTCAGGTAATCTTCTTCGTTGAAGAATCTTTCTTTTTGAATTCTTGTCATGTATAGAATGTCGATTTGATCAACGACTTCTTCTAAGTATCGTACTTCTTGAATTTCGATATCATATTGATCTTGAATTTGTCTCTTTAGTGAACTAGGTAATTTTAACTCTTCAGGTGAAACTAAGATAAATTTCTTCGCATTGAATCTTGCCATGGTTCTGATTAATGAGTGGACTGTACGACCATATTTTAAGTCACCACAGAAAGCAATGGTATGATTTTCTAATTGACCTTTATAAACTTGAATGGTTAGTAAATCTGTTAATGTTTGAGTAGGATGTTGATGACCGCCGTCACCTGCATTGATTACTGGTACTTCTGAATACATAGAAGCTAATTTTGGAGCACCTTCTTTTGGATGTCTCATAACTAAGATGTCAGCATAGTATCCCATAACACGAATGGTATCTGCAATACTTTCACCTTTCTTTGCTGAACTTGTATTGGCATCAGCAAAACCGATAATGTTACCACCTAATCTTAACATTGCTGAATCAAAACTAAATTTTGTTCTTGTACTTGGCTCATAAAAAAGAGAAGCTAGAATTTTTCCATTACATACATCTGAATATGCTTGTGGATTATTGTACATTTTCTCTCCCAATTCAACCAGGTTAAGAATTTCCTCTTTTGTGAAATCTTCTGGTTCGATTAAATGACGGACATTTGAATGAATCATTATTTTCTCCTCCTCATAGGGTATCCAATAAAAAAAGTCTTTTCTGCATGCGAGAAAAGACCTAGTTATCCTTAGATACTGGCTAGACCTTTTCAACCTCTCGGGTTATTTTAAAGGTGTATATTTTATTGGGTTCATATTATCACAATTCAAAATTCATGTCAATCAGAATAAATATATTTTTTTATTGACTTTGAATTCTCACTGTGATATTGTTTGAGCAATAGGAGCCTTTAACAAAGTACGAGAGACTTAGAAGGTAATTTAAATGATTTTGAGAAATCTTAGCCTTCTTATGCCCATAAGAAGGTTTTTTTGTTAAGTAAATAGAATAACAATTTCAAGATCAACTACAGTTTAGGAGGAGAACATGAGTGTTTTAATCAAGAATGGTCAAGTCATCAACCCTGCAACGGGATTAAATGCTGTTATGGATTTGTATATAGAAGACAATAAGGTTGTAGAAATAAACGCTTCAATTACAAAGGACGCAGACGAAGTTATTGATGCAAATGGTAAAATTGTTGTCCCTGGGTTTGTTGATTTACATGTTCACCTTAGAGAGCCAGGTTTTGAGCAAAAGGAAACCATAGAAACAGGCACATTAGCTGCGGTTGCAGGTGGTGTTACTACAGTAGCATGTATGCCGAATACAAATCCAGCGATTCATTCAAAGGAAGTTGTAAAACTTATACAAGAGAAAGCAAAGTTGTCTGGCAAAGCAAAAGTAGAAGTTGTTGGTGCTATTACAATTGATATATTAGGAAATAAAATTTCTCCTATCGAAGAGCTCCTTGAATCTGGAATTATTGGATTATCTGATGATGGTAGAACAACACCAGATGAATCAATTATGAAAAAAGCCTTTGAGTACTTAAAATCAAAGGATCTTCCACTAATGGCTCACACTGAAGATATGACATTGGCACGTGGCGGTTGCATGAATGAAGGAGAACGATCAAAAGCATTAGGTTTGAAAGGTATTCCGAACGCTGCAGAATCAAATATCGTAAAAAGGGACATAGAATTATGTAAGGAAATGGATTCAAGACTGCATATTTGTCATGTAAGTGCAGCAGAGTCTATGGATCACATCATTGAAGCTAAAAAAGAGGGTGTAAAAGTCACTGTAGAAATTTGTCCTCATCATTTTATCTTGACAGATGATATTGTGAACGCTGATGACGCTTACAGTAAAGTCAATCCTCCCTTAAGAAGTAAAAAAGATGTAGAAAAAATGATAGAGGCAATCAAGGCAGGGCATATTGATTGTATCGTTACGGATCATGCCCCTCATGAAGAGAAAACAAAAAAAGTAGGCTATCCTCAAGCAGCCTTCGGAATCAGTGGCATTGAAACTTCATTTGCGCTTTCCTACACATATTTAGTAGAGAATAATCATATATCATTAATGAAACTTATTGAAATGATGAGTTATAATCCAGCCCAAATAATCAAGAAGTCAGTTGGAAATATTAATGAAGGTGAAATTGCAGATATTGCTATTATAGATTTGAATGCATCATATACAATAGATTCAAATAAATTTTATTCAAAGGGAAAAAATACACCATTTAATGGTTATGAAGTTAAAGGTGTTGTAACACATACATTAGTGGATGGTAAAGTGGTTTATAGGAGGTAGTTATGTCAATCAATTATTTAGTAGAACAGATTAAAGTAAAGAAAAGTCCAATCGTTGTAGGTTTAGATCCAAGAATTGAACAAATCCCTGCAGAAGTAAAAGACAAATACTTTGCAGAGTATGGCAATACTTTAGAAGCAGTTATGCACGCCTTAATTGAATTTAATAGAGGTATTATTGATGCTGTTTCGGATTTGGTTCCTGCTGTAAAGCCACAAATTGCTTTTTATGAAAAATATGGCATTGAAGGTTTGCTAGCTTATAAAGATACATGTAACTATGCAAAAGAAAAAGGTTTGCATGTCATTGCTGATATCAAAAGAGGCGATATTGGTTCTACTTCAAAAGCTTATTCTGAAGCGCATATTGGACAAACGGACATTAATGGTACAAAAGTTTCAGCATTCTTTAGTGATTCCGTAACAGTAAATCCTTATTTGGGTGATGACTGTTTAAAAGAGTTTGTGGATGATATTAAGACTTTTGATAAAGGTATGTGGGTATTGGTTAAGACTTCCAACAAGTCTTCAGAACAATTACAGAATTTAAAAGTTGATGGAGAGACTATTTATAAAAAGGTAGGAGAGTTAGTGAACAACTGGTGTGAACAAACGATTCAATCTTGTGGTTATTCACCAATTGGTGCTGTCGTTGGAGCAACTTTTCCTGAAGAAGCGGATCTTTTAAGAGCAGTTATGCCTCATGCATACTTCTTGGTACCTGGTTATGGTGCACAAGGTGCCTCTGGAAAAGATATTGTAAATTGCTTTAATGAAGATGGTCTTGGTGCAATTGTTAATTCATCTAGAGGTATTACTTTCGCTTATGAGAAAACAGGTGAAGATTATAAAACTGCTGCAAGAAATGCTGTTATCGAGATGAGAGATGATATAAATGGCGCATTGATTTCAGCGGGTAAAAAATACTTCTAGGAGGATGCATGAAGAAAACATATGATTTAAAAATAATGGATAGAGAAGTACTATCACAAGAAGTTTTTAAAATACTTTTAGAAAAACCAGCAGACATGCCTGAAATTATTCCGGGACAGTTTTTTGGATTAAAAGCAGATGACAATGGTTATCCACTTTTAAGAAGACCGATTAGTGTTAGTCGTGTGGATGCAAATAGTTTCGAATTGACGATTAAGCTTGTTGGCCAAGGTACAGAGCTAATTTATAATAAGAAAATTGGAGAAACCATTAATGTTTTAGGACCAGTTGGCAATGGCTTCTATTTGGAAGAAGCAAAAAAGAACTCCATAATCGTTGGTGGTGGAATTGGTATTTCACCAGTTAAGGAATTAGCAAGAGTTTTAAAAAACAAGTTTAATGATGATTTCCCTGTACTTTTGGGTTTTAGAGATGAACCTTTTGATCTTGAAGATTTCTCTTTATATAGTAGTAAAATAGAAATCGCTACTGAATCTGGTATAACAGGAACAAAAGGATATGTTACAACTTTGCTTGAAGAACATCTAAAAGAGAATGAAATAGATACTGTGTATGTTTGTGGTCCGCATGTCATGTTAAAGGCAGTGAAGTTATTATGTGATCGATATAATGTAACAACACAACTTTTAATGGAAGAAAGAATGGCTTGTGGTATTGGTGCTTGCTTAGTGTGTACTTGTGCCATAAAAGAAGGCACTGAAATCAAAAATAAAAGGGTCTGTAAAGATGGGCCTGTATTTTATGGAAGTGAGGTAGTATTCGATGTCTAATCCTATTATGAAAGTAGATTTAAATGGGCTTGTACTACACAATCCGATTACAGTAGCCTCAGGTACATTTGGTTTTGGTAGAGAATATGCCGAATATGTAGACTTAAACGACATTGGTGGTATTATGGTGAAAGGATTAACTTTAAAACCTAGAGCCGGGAATCCCTCACCGCGAGTTGCTGAGACGCCTATGGGTATGTTAAACAGTGTAGGTTTGCAAAATCCTGGAATTGAATATTTTATCGAACATGAAATCCCATATTTACGCCAGTTCAATACAGCAATTATAGCCAACATCAATGGTACGAATATAGAAGAGTATTGTGAGATTGCTGAAATTACATCTAAGGCAGATGTAGATTCTTTGGAGTTGAATATTTCATGTCCAAATGTTAAAGCAGGTGGTTTGGCATTTGGTACTGATCCAAATATGGTGTATAAAGTAACAAAAGCAGTTAGAGAAGCTTCAGGGAATAAGCATTTAATTGTTAAATTAAGCCCTAATGTAAAAGACATTAAGGAAATTGCATTGGCTGCAGAAGAAGCAGGTGCGGATTGCTTGTCTATGATCAATACATTAACAGGTATGGTTATTGATATTAATAGTAGAACGCCAATTTTAGCACGCGGTATCGGCGGCATGTCTGGTCCAGCAGTCAAACCTGTTGCAGTAAGAATGGTATATGAAACAGCGGGTGTTGTAAAAATTCCTATCATTGGCATGGGTGGTATTTCCAATTATAAAGATGTTGTTGAGTTTATGTTAGCTGGTGCTGGAGCAATATCTATTGGAACTGCAAATTTTGTTGACCCAAGGGTAACAAAAAGGGTCTTAAATGACTTGACTTCTTATTTAAAGTCCAATAATATTGATAATATAAATGACATTGTTGGAAAGGTAATCAGATAGATTACAGTAGGTGAGTAAGTGAGTATATTCCAGAAAAAAGTGGATGAGATGATACAAAAGGAGCTTGAAGCTCTTAAGAAAAAGAAAAACCTTACAGATGAAGAAGCAAAAGAAATTCATCGTAAAGAAACAACACAAGCAAAGATTAATCGTTTATTAGAAGAAGAAAAAAAGAAAAATAAAAAAAATGATTGATGTTGTTTTCCATGGGTATAGTAAGAAAACCTCTAAATAATATAGAGGTTTTTTTTAGTTTTCAGATGTCAGAAAATTTCAAAGAAACAAACTATAAAAAAGTTTTTTTTAAGTGTTGACTTTTGTATGGAGTCTTGCTATTATATAAAAGCTGTTACGAAACATAGCAAGTTCAAAACAAACTTGAGTCATCAATTAAGTAAAAAAAAGATGGAAAAAATAAAAAAATTAACCAGAAATTTACTTGACAAAAGAAATCTGAAATGCTATTATAATAGAGTCGCTGACAGCGATACAAGAACATTGAAAACTAAACAGTATGAGCAAAAATAAGCATACCATTTCAAG
>JAFGVN010000002.1 GCA_016937975.1 Clostridia bacterium | reverse complement strand
TACCGAAGTGGTCATAACGGGGCGGTCTTGAAAACCGTTAGGGTGCAAGCCCACGTGGGTTCGAATCCCACCCTCTCCGCCATTATATTTGCCCAAGTAGCTCAGTCGGTAGAGCAAGGGACTGAAAATCCCTGTGTCGGTGGTTCGATTCCGCCCTTGGGCACCAAAATTAAACTGCAAAAGCAGTTTTTTAGTTTAAAGAAAAACCTGACAATTAACTGTCAGGTTTGTTGTTTTTTTGCTTTTGCTAAAAGGAATTCTCCTTGTTCAATCATTGTTACCATTTGATAGGATTTTAATTCTAAATCTATGATAGTTTCTAATGCTCTTGTATTTTCAGAGAGCGTTTCTAAAGTCAAATGGTTTCCTGAAGAAAAACAAGGGTTACCAGCAAGCACAATATCAATAAAAAAAGTTTCTTTTAAAAGATGTTCAAGTTCATTCGACTCAAAAAAATGTCTTGGAGGATGGCTCACAGCTTCATGCTCTCTTAAATCACCTGTTAAGAGGACTTCCTTTAAATACCAGTATTCAGGTTGACTAAAAAAGTTTGTGTTACCTTGACCCAATAATCTTTTTAAAATCCCCCATTTATTATTAACACTTAATGCAAGTGTACCTTCAGGTTTCAAAACTCTTCTAAATTCTGATAATACCACTTCACGATCCTTAAGGATATAAGAAAGTGGAGCACCATAGCAAATAAGAAAATCAAAAGTATCATCAGGAAAACAAGATAGATCCATTATAGTACCTTGATGATACCCTTCAACTTGATGGCTCAAATTAAACTCATCTATTTTTTCCTTTGCAATCTTAAGTTGTACATCAGATAGATCAAATAGGGTAACTTTACAACCTTGTTTAGCTAGCTCTAGGCTAAAACGTCCAGCGCCGCATCCTGCATCTAAAACTTTCATATCTTTCTTAACATGGTCCCTGATGAAATCCAAATACAGTAAATAGTTGATACGATTATAAAATGAATCATCTAAACGATTCCATTCCTTAATACCATATTTATCATAAAATTCTTTTACTTGTTGACTCATTGTTCCTCCTATTTAAAAATAGCATCAAGGGCAATTTGATGGTCTTCTTTCCAATGTTTTAATAATTGACTCGCCATGATTACGCCAGATGTATGCTTTAACATCTCTACTGCTTGTTCTCTAGATTTTATACCAAACCCTGCAACAACAGGTAAATCGCTTTCTTTCAATATAGCATGTATGATTTCGACTAACTGTTTACTATCAGCATTTTTTGAACCCGTTATGCCTTTTACAGCCATTAAATAGATGAATCCAGATCCTATAGAAAGTATATCTTTTATTCTATCAGAAGGTGTATCCATACTAATTAAGGGAATAAAAGCAACTGAGTTTCTAGTTAAATAAGGTCTTATTAAATCATATTCTTCAAAGGGCAAATCTGGAATAATTAGACCGTCAATACCTTCATGATGGAATACATTATTAAGTCCGTAATTATATACAGGATTAAGATAAGTCATTAAGATAAGCTTCACATCAGGTGATTTTGATTTGCATTCAGATGCAAAGTGGAGACAATGCTTAAATGTAATACCATGTGCTATTGCATTCAGACTAGCTCTTTGAATGACAGGACCATCTGCACTTGGATCAGAAAAAGGCACACCAATTTCAATTAGTTTGCATCCCTTCTTCGCATAGTAATCAAATTGACGATAACTTTCATCTATACCATTTTCGCCAATCATAATATAAGGGATAACATTTTTTGTTTTAATTTCATATCTAAAATTCTTCATGGGTATTCTCCAATGCTAATACAGTTTCTAGATCTTTATCTCCACGTCCAGAAAGACAAACAACAATATTTTGATGCTTCTTAAAATGTTTTACTTCCTTGAAGCATTGAGCTATGGCATGGGCACTTTCTAGAGCTGGAATGATGCCTTCTAACTCACATAATTTCTTAAAGGCATCCAAAGCCTCAAAATCTGTAATGGCTTCATATCGAACTCTTCCAATGTCTTTTAAATAGCAATGTTCAGGACCTACACCTGGATAATCAAGACCAGCCGATAGGGAATAAACCTCTTTGATATTGCCTTCTTCTTGAAGAAGATACATGAATGAACCATGTAAAATTCCGAGAGTACCACAAGTTAAAGTTGCAGCATGTTCAGATGTATTAAGTCCTTTTCCTGCTGCTTCTACACCTACTAGGGAAATAGAATCATTTATAAATGCGTTAAACATGCCTATAGCATTACTACCACCTCCTACACAAGCTATTACTTGATCAGGCAGAGTACTTAACTTTTCAAGGCATTGTTTCCTAGTTTCAGTACCAATGACAGATTGAAAATGCTTAACAATCATTGGATAGGGATGCGGTCCAATGGCAGAACCAATAATATAATGACAATCTTCTATATGTTCAATCCAGAATCTTATGGCTTCATTTGTCGCATCTTTTAAAACCTTTGATCCGCTATGAACTGGAATGACTTTTGCACCAAGCATTTGAATACGTTGAACATTGCTTTTTTGCCTTTTAACATCTTCATAACCCATAAAAACGGTACATTTCATGTTAAGCAGCGCACAAGCAGTGGCCGTGGCAACACCATGTTGACCTGCTCCTGTTTCACATATGATATGTTCTTTGTTCATGTGCTTTGCAATTAATGCCTGACCAAGTGCATTATTGATTTTATGCGCACCAGTATGATTTAAATCTTCTCTTTTTAAGAAAATATTGGGACCTTTGAAATAAGATGTTAGATTTTTTGCAAAATACAAAGGTGTCTCACGGCCCACATAATCTCTCAATAGATTTTCATAGATTTCATTAAATTTAAAATCACCTTGAAGGAAGACAAAAGCTTCCTCTAAGTCCTTTAATGGCTGCATTAATTGTTCTGAAACAAACTGACCACCATAAATACCAAATTTACTCATTTATAAACCTCCTACAATATCCATAAAATTATGGATTAAATCAACTGACTTTATGCCATCTATCTCTACACCTGAACTGACATCCACTGCAAAGCAATGAGAAGCATAAACCCTTTCTGTTACATTATTTGCATGAAGTCCTCCAGCAAGGATATAATTTGTATTTGCAAAAGCTTCTAGATTAACCAACGGATAGGGTTCACCGGAACCTGGATGAATATTATCTATAAGAAGAAGTGGATAATCTCCAGGTTCATCCTTATAAGTTTGGGCATAGATTGTCATTTCTTTTGGGACATGCTTTAATTCAATTTCTTCATGGATTTGAACAAAGTCGAGGTTTAAAGCTTTAAAAGCAGTTTCAATAAATTCAACAGTGCTGCCTTTGAAAACTCCAACGACTTTGCTTTTTAGGATATTTTTTCGAATTTCTTTTGCTTCAGATAATGTCAGTTTTCTTTTGCTCTCACAAAGTACTAAACCAATATAATCTGCTTTCCCATCAATTGAAACAGCATCACTGACTGTTTGTATTCCGCATATTTTTACTTTAACTTTTTCTTTAAGCATACGGAAGTGCTCGATGTTCATGTTTCTAATCAGAGTTTCACCCATAAGAAATCCATGGGCATAACCTCTTAGTGACAAAGCATCATGACGATTTTTTATACCACTTTCACATATAACATACTTACCTTTGGACTGAATATAAGGGGAGAGGTCAAAAGTCTTTTGAAAATCTATTGTAAAGTCAGATAAATTACGATGATTAATGCCACACAATTTAAAATCTAAATCCTCAATCTTTTGAAAGTCTTCTAAGGATTCCACCTCTATTAAAACTTCCATGCCAAGACTATGAGCATAATCAAGCAACTCTTTCAGCTGGCAATAATCAAGTATTCTAGCGATAAGTAAGACCAAGTCAGCTCCAGCAGCATATCCATAGTCAATTTGTATTTTTGACAAAATAAAATCTTTGCATAAAATGGGAAGATCGGTTAGATGACGAACTTCTTTTAAGATGTCAAAGCTGCCATAAAAAAAATTGGAATCCGTTAAAACCGAGATACATGAAGCGTGTTGATTATAAAGTGATACTTGATTTGGAATGTTCAAGTGTTCTGAGAATAATCCCTTTGAAGGTGAGCCTCTTTTTATTTCAGCAATAAGGTTAATTTCCCGTGAAGTCATTCTTTCAATTAGCGAATGACAAGTTCTTTTTGGAAGTTGAATAGGCAACAAGGACTTAATCTCTTCTTGTTTATGAGCAACAATACGTTCTAAAATTGACATGAAATTTCCTCCCTTAAAAGGTTTAATTGCTTAATGCCTTCTCCTGAGTTTAAAAGTGCGTATGCAAGTTGGATGCCTTCTGACAGGGTATTAGAAATTTCGCCTATATAAAAGCCAAGTCCTGCATTTAAAGCGACTATATCCTGCTTTGGACCTTTTATTCCTGATAAAATATCTTGAGTAATTCTGGCATTTTCATTTACTGTACCACCTACATAATCCTCTATTTTGCTTCTTTGTATAGCATAATCTAAAGGATCAATTGTATCCTCAACTAATGAAGAGGGATAGACATAAATGATTTTATTGAGTCCAGTTGCAGAGAGTTCATCCATACCGAGATGACCATGAACAACAGCCCCTCTTTTAATATTTAAGCTTTGCATAGCTTTAGCCATTGGCATCATAAGAGACTCCTCAAAAACTCCAATAATCTGATAGTCAAGCTGGAAGGGGTTACAGAGGGGACCAACTTTGTTAAAGATTGTAGGGATGTTCAGCTTTCTCCTAATAGGCATGACGTGTTTCATCTTTTGATGCAAATAGGGGGCGTAGAGAAAAACAAAATGATTATTTTTCAGTGACGCTTCTATAGCCCTTGGATCTTCATATAAGGGAAGATTTAAGGCTTTAACAACATCCGCACTACCACATTTTGAAGTAATGGAAGTATTGCCATGCTTTGCTATAGGCATTTGTGTAGATAGCAGTAAACTCACCGTTGAGGATATGTTAAAGGTGTGATGACCATCTCCACCTGTACCACATACATCTATACACCCAGGTATATAATTAAATGAATGGGTTTGCTCCTTTAGAACTTGTGCAAATCCCGATAGTAAAGTTTCTTCATCCTTTTGAAAATTCAAAGCGGTCAATAAACTTGCAGACTCTTCAGGTAAAATATCTCCGGATAAGATAAATTTAGCAATAGTTTTAACCGATCCAACAGATAAGGGTTCATAGCATTTTCTTATAGATTCTCTATACATAATAGCCTCCATGTTTTACTATACTAATAAAATTTTGAATGATTTTTTCACCTACTGTTGTCATATAAGATTCTGGATGGAATTGTAATCCTTCTACAGAGTATTTTTTATGACGAAGTCCCATAATACATGAATCAGAATCACTTCTGGCAGTCACCATTAATGAAGCTGGCAAATTTTGATCGGATACGGCAAGAGAATGGTATCTTGTCGCAGAAAAATGTTGAGGCAAATCATGAAATAACATTTGCTTGTCATGAGAGATAGAATCGATTTTACCATGAACACATTGGTTTGCTAAAACGATTTGTCCTCCAAATGCCTCAGCAATGGTTTGATGTCCAAGACATATGCCTAAGATGGGAATTTTGTCATAGAATGCCTTTACAAGTTCAAGACATATGCCAGCATCTTTAGGGGATCCTGGACCAGGAGACAACAATATGCCTTGAGGGTTTAAATCATATATTTCTTCAAGGGTATGGGTATCATTTTTTACAATGATTACTGACTCGTAGTGGATTTTAAGAAGTTGTACCAAATTAAAAGTAAATGAATCATAGTTATCAATGACTAAAATCATAATGGAAGCCTCCCTCATATAAGTTTGCAATGGCGTTAAACAGTGCCGATGCTTTATGGATCGTCTCTTTATATTCGTCCTCAGGTTTTGAATCATAAACAATGCCTGCACCTGCTTGTAGAGTCAAGGTGTTATCTTTTATTTGAATGGTTCTAATGGCTATACAACTGTTTAAATTGCCATCTTCATTCAGATAAAATATTGTACCAGCATATAAATCCCTTGGAGTTTTTTCAAGCTCGTGAATAATTTCCAATGCTCTTTTTTTAGGTGCTCCAGAGACCGTACCAGCTGGAAATGCAGAAATCAATGTATCAATGCCTGAAATATTTTCTTCACATTGAGCCGTAACCTTTGAAACCAGGTGCATAACTTTTGAAAATTTCTTGATTCTACAATACTCAATAACCTTTACGGTTCCAGGCTTTGCAATTTTTCCTAAATCATTACGACTTAAATCCACCAACATGAGATGTTCTGCATTTTCTTTTGGATCTAATAAAAGTTCCTCAGCTCTTATTACATCTTTCCCATCATCTTTTACAGCCCGTGTGCCAGCAATTGGTACTGTTTCCACTTGATGATTCTGAAATTTAATAAGCATTTCAGGTGAAGAACATATAATGGTACGATCTTTATACCTTAAATAGCTTAAGTAAGGTGATGGATTTTCTCTTCGGACACTTTTATACAATTCAAAGGCGCATAAATCATTAACTTCAGCAGAAAACTGTTGTGAAAGAACAACCTGAAAAATATCACCATTTTTGATGTAATCTTTAGCCTTATTAACAGCTTCCATAAACTCCTGTTTCGAAACGTTGGATTGAATGTTAAGTGTACCTTTTAATTTATAGTTTCTTCGCTTGATATCACTTAACAAGAGATTGTTTATTTCAGTGATTCGATTAACGCCAAAGTTGTAATCACTTTCATTTATATTGGCGTTATAAATGATATATAACTGATTCTTATAGTGATCCATCACAATAAGGGTTTTGCAGGACATCAATTGATATGGAAGAGTATCATATCCCTTGATACCATATAAGTCTTTTACATAGTCATAACTAAGATAACCAATAATCCCGTTGGTAAAGGGGGGAAGGCGCTTCAGGTAATCAGGTTTCAAAGCCTTTGAATTGGTTTTTAGCTCACTGACATGGCTATAGTCATTGGTTACATCATAAGTATCGATACCAATGTAGGAATATCTGCCAGCTCCTTGATGTTCACCAGCACTTTCAAGTAAAAAAGCTGGATTCAAGCTTTTGACTTTTTCAAAAATACCAATGGGTGTATAAACATCTTCGTTGAAAACAGAATATAGAGGTAAGTTTGAATACTGTGTTTCTTTTAAGAAATCATGCTTCTTTGGTAAAATCATTTTCGTATCCTTTCTCATAAAATCATTCAAGTTTATTGGACTCAAAAAAGAAAAAAACCGTCCCTTATGAAAAAGGACGATTACTCGCTATGCCACCTTTTGGTATTTTTCTTCTGATCCAACAATCAGTCATCTCTATAACGGGAGAACCCGGCGCACCTACTGAATTCAGTTTGCTCTCATAAGTCCATTCCAATAATCTTTCAGTGTCAGGCTCTCACCAATTCTGACTCGCTGTGACTTTCCGATGATTGTACTACTCTTAATCTCTGATTTGTCTTTTAAGTTGTAAATGATGATCATGAAGGAAAAATAACTCTCTCATTAAATGATGAAAATCATCAGTCTTCAAAGATTGTGGTCCATCACAAAGTGCAATTTCAGGTTGGTAGTGCACTTCTATCATTAACCCGTGAGCTCCTGTGATAATGGAAGCCTTGGATAACGGTTCAATCATATCATGCTGACCTGTTGCGTGACTGGGGTCAACAATAATGGGTAAATGGGACAGCTTTCTTACTGCAAGAACGGCACTGAGATCCAAGGTATTTCTAGTATAAGTTTCAAAAGTTCTAATGCCTCTCTCGCATAAGATAACTTGATGATTACCTTCGCTCATGATGTATTCTGCAGCCATGAGTAATTCTTCAATTGTTGCTGCCATACCCCGTTTTAAAAGAATAGGCTTTTTACTTTGCCCCGCTCGTTTTAGTAAGGGGAAGTTCTGCATATTTCTTGTACCAATCTGAAGGATGTCAACATAGGCTTCCACAATGTCAAAGGTTTCAGTGGATATAACCTCAGAAACAGTAGGTAAGTTTGTAATGTCACCAGCCTGCTTTAATAATTTTAATCCTTCTTCTTCAAGTCCTTGAAAACTATAGGGAGATGTTCTCGGCTTATAAGCACCTCCTCTTAACATGGTTGCTCCTGCAGCCTTAACCGCCTTTGCAGTCGTTATCATTTGATACTCGTTTTCTATAGCACAGGGACCTGCAATAATTGTCATATGATCACCACCAATTTTAACGCCTTTCACATTGATGATCGTATCTTCTCCTTGATGTTCTCGACTTGCTAAGTTGAACTTTGGTTTTGAAATATTATTAATCATTGGTAAAGTTTTCATAATTGCCTCCACGTATATTGATATCCGAATTATTCCAGTAATGTAAAAATCTTATCTAAAAGGTATTAAAAAAAGGAGTCCCACTTGGAAACTCCTTAGCCATAAACTAATGTCAAAATCTACGTTGAGTAGCAGTCCCCGAATTTATATTTGAATGTAAAGTAACCAGCGCTCCAATAGAAGAAACCCCAGTTAAAAAAGTAAAAGAAATATGCTTTTGCTAAATCGATCATATTATTCAATTCTGCCATGATTGTTTTTTTACTTTTGCTTAAAAAAGTCATATTCCTTGCCTCCAAAATTTGTTTGTTATTGAGAATTGTAATGCTAAAAAAAATGAATGTCAATAGATATTTTGAAAAAAGTTTTTCCTTGACAAATGATTAGATATTCATATATATTTGAATCATCGATTTTCTGAAAAGATTTTCAACATTATTGTATCATCAAATTATACGATTTCCATAAGTAAAAATTAGGTTTAAAAGGCTTAAAGATTGCTTCAAATTTGTGTTTGAAACATATAAGTTCTCTTGTGGTAAAATCCTGAAATTCCAATGTTTGCAGTGTTGCTTTTTAAAAAAATATATGGCGTCAAATTTTTAGAGATTGCTATAATAAATTGGTGTTGATATAAAGACGTGATACAATAAATAGTGAGTGAAAATAAATATAAATGTCATATAAATAAAAGGATGAATAATATGTATACTTATACAATGAATTTGAAGGAATATACTTATAATATTTTTATTGGTGAGAATTATTTTAATGAAATATTGGATAGAATTCTTCAAACACATCCCTATAATAAAATTATGGTCATAACAGATCAAACTGTTTCAGAATTATATTTAAATGCTTTTAGTATTCATCCAGATACTTTTATAGAAACTTTTGTTGTATCAGATGGTGAAAAAAGTAAAAGTATTGAGACTGCCAGTCAAATCTATGAAAAACTTGCTGAAGGTAATTTTACAAGAAAAGATTTAATCCTTGCTTTAGGTGGTGGTGTTGTTGGAGATCTAGCGGGTTTTGTAGCATCCACATACTTAAGAGGTATTGATTATATTCAGGTGCCGACGTCTTTACTTGCTCAAGTAGACAGTAGTGTAGGAGGAAAAGTCGCCATTAACATACCTCAAGGAAAGAATTTGGTTGGTAGTTTTTATCAACCGAAAGCAGTCTATATTGATGTGGCTTTTTTAAAGACTCTGCCTATAAGAGAAATCAAATCAGGTTTAGGTGAAATCATAAAGTATGCCATGTTAGTAGATGAAGGATTAGTAGAAAAACTTACCAATCTTTCACTAGAAACTTTGTATAGCCATCTTCAAGAGATTGTTCTAAAATGTGTAGAAATAAAAGGCAGATATGTTGTAGAGGATGAAAAAGAGTCTTTTTTGAGAATGCATCTGAATTTAGGACATACCATTGGACATGCAGTTGAAAGTTATGAAAATTATGAAGTAAGTCATGGCGAGTGCGTTTTAATTGGCATGTATTATATGGCTAAGTTAAGTGAGAATCAAACCGTTATGATTACTTTAGATCGCTTGCTGAATGCTTTTGAAATTAATAATATCTATAACTATAATTGGTCTGATTTGATTCCTTATATGAAGAGAGATAAAAAAAACAGTGGATATGATATTAATTTGGTTATGTTTAAAAATGTGGGTGAAACTGAAATCGTGAAAATACCCTTTGAGGTATTTGAAGCATCTATTAGGAGATATTGAAATGAATCATGTACAAATAAAAGGTGGTAGCTTTTTAAAGGGGAGAGTTAAGATACCGCCATCAAAAAGTCTAAGTCACAGAAGTATTATCGCTGCAGCACTTTCTGAAGGAAAATGCACTGTGAAAAACATTATGATGTCAAAAGATATACAGGTGACGACAAACTGTATGAAGAATTTAGGGGCAAAGCTTACATATCAGGATCATGTAATGAAAATTGATGGTCTTGGGAATCATTTCAACCTTATAGATTCTGTTATGGATTGTCATGAATCAGGGTCAACATTACGTTTTATGATTCCCATAGGCTTATTGACTCATGAGGAATTGACCTTTATTGGTACGGGACAGCTTGTTTTTAGACCTTTAAGACCTTATTTTGATATTTTTGATGCACAGAATATATCATATACCTATAATCAACAGTTGCCTTTAACCGTGAAAGGACCATTACAACCAGGTCGTTTTCAACTTCCAGGGGATATAAGTTCTCAGTTCATCACAGGTCTATTATATGCATTACCGCTACTAGATGGACCTTCTGAAATTCAAATTACCACATCCTTAGAATCCAAAGGATATATTGATTTGACTTTGGATGTCCTTGAAAAGTATGGTATTCAAGTGATCAATGAAGACTATAAAAAATTCATAATACCTGGTTCTCAATCCTATCAAGCTGTAGATTATAAAGTAGAAGGGGACTTTTCACAAGTTGCTTTTTGGTTGGTTGCAGGTTTAATTAATGGTGACATAATTTGTAGTGACATGAATAAAAATTCAAGGCAAGGTGATCGTGAAGTTCTTGAAATTATTGAGAAAATGAGTGGTCATTATACCTTTGAAGCTGATGAAATCCATGTAAAAAAGCAATCTTTAAAATGCACAGTCATTGATGGTTCACAATGCCCGGATATTATTCCTGTGCTAACGGTTCTAGCAGCAGTTTCTGAAGGTGAAACGAGAATTGTTAATGCAGAAAGACTGCGTATAAAAGAATGTGATCGATTGAAAGCGATTTCAACAGAATTAAACAAACTAGGTGCAGACATTGAAGAATTAGAGGACGGTTTGATCATTAGAGGTGTAAGAGCTTTAAAAGGTGGTCGTGTAAAAGGATGGAATGATCATAGAATTGTTATGTCACTTGCCGTAGCAGCCTTAGTTTGCCAAGAAGATGTTTATATTGAAGGATGTGATGCAATCACAAAGTCTTATCCTCACTTTTTTGAAGATTATAAAACCTTAGGAGGGATATTTAATGAGTGGCATTTGGAAGCATAATATTGGTTTGTCCATCTTTGGTGAATCACATGGTGATGCAGTGGGAATAACCATTTCATCGTTACCTCCTGGATTTGAGGTTGACTTAGACTACATTCAGCGTGAAATGAATAGAAGAAGACCAGGACAAAATCCATGGTCAACACCTAGAAATGAGAATGATGAAATAAAAATTCTTAGTGGTGTTTTCAAGGGTAAAACCACTGGAGCACCTTTAACGATGATTATTGAAAATAAAAATATTAAATCGAAGGATTATGATCTTATAAAAGATTTAGTAAGACCTGGACATGCTGATCATACTGCATTTGTAAAATATAATGGTTACCAAGATTATAGAGGTGGTGGCCACTTCTCAGGACGATTAACAGCGGGTCTTGTTTTTGCGGGTGCTCTTTGTAAAAGCATTTTGTCTGCTAAGAATATTTTAATTGGTGGTCAAATTACAAAGATTGGTATGGTACGAGATCATAGGCTTGAAAATGTTTCTATGGAAGATGTTCGAGCGTTGTTGGAGAGAGATTTTCCAACTCTGAGTTTAGAAACAGCTGAAGAAATGAAATCAGCAATTAGAGAAGCAAAAGATGATTTAGATTCAATTGGTGGAGAAATAAGATGTTTCGCATTGAATCTGCCTGCAGGAGTTGGTAATCCATTCTTTGATGGCTTTGAAAGCATTTTAAGTCAACTGATTTTTTCTATACCAGGGATTAAGGGGTTGGCTTTTGGTACAGGTTTTAAGCTCAGTGATATGCAAGGTTCAACTAGCAATGATGCTTACTATACTAAAGACGAAAAAATACTGACAAGGACAAATCATAATGGAGGCATTATTGGTGGTATTACCAATGGCATGCCAGTGGATTTTACTGTTGTGGTCAAAGCAACGCCATCCATAGGTAAACTTCAGAATACCATTAATATTGAAACGTTAGAAAACACTACGCTTAGCATTGAAGGAAGGCATGATCCTTGCATAGTGCCTAGAGTCGTACCTGTCGTTGAAGCGGTTACAGCCATTGCAATTTTAGACGGAATGCTAAATATGTTTTGAAACTAACGGATTGTAGTTTTAAATAAAATCATATGATATGATTGTAAGCTTCAAATGTTACAATCATATTATTTTTGTTATAAATGGTGTAATTCACTGGTGTTCAACGTATTAAATGCTATAATAGCTTTAGAGATATTTATTTGAGGTGAAGCAATGCAAAACATCATGGAGTTATTCGTAAATTTTAGAATAATTGACTTTTTAGATATAGTGATCGTAGCGGTTATCTTCTACAAGTTACTTATGTTAATTAAGGAAACTAGAGCAGAACAATTAATTAAAGGATTGATTGTTCTTTTAGTGGTGCTGAATATCAGTAAATGGCTTAAAATGCATATGGTAAATTATATATTAGAAAATACGATGACCGTTGGTGTGATTGCTTTATTGGTTGTTTTTCAGCCTGAATTGAGAAGAGCACTTGAATATATTGGTAGAACTAAATGGTTGTCTATTTCCATATCAGAAGTAATCAAGCAGGAACTCATCCAAAATATTGATGAAATTGTTACTGCAGTGGCAACATTATCACGATCAAAAACAGGTGCTTTAATTGTTATGGAAAGAGAAACTGGTTTGAATGAAATCGTTGATACGGGAACACTTATTGAGGGTAGGGTGTCAGCGTTGTTAATTGCCAATATATTTGAACATAATGCACCTCTTCATGATGGTGCTGTACTCATTAAAAAAGAAAAGATCATGGCTGCTGGTTGTTTTTTGCCACTTTCTACAAAGAGTGATCTAAGTAGAGATTTAGGTACTAGACATCGTGCAGCATTAGGAATGATTGAAAACTCTGATGCAATTGTTATTGTAGTTTCAGAAGAAACTGGTGCAATATCCGTTGCAATGGATGGTGTTTTAAAGCGCTTTTTAGGCAGTAATGATTTAAGACAAATTTTAACGGAAAGTTTTATTATAGAAGAGAAACAATCACTTGTAGGCAAATGGAGGGGCTTGAATGGTAAAAAAGATAAAGGAGATTTACAGTCGTAGTAAATTTTCTAGAAATACTATGCCAAAATTATTATCAATTCTTTTTGCTGTTGTGTTTTGGATCTTTGTAATGGATCAAGTTAACCCTGAAATAACAAAGCAGATTGATAATGTTCAGGTTGTTTTGATTGGTGTAACAGAATTGGAAGCAAATGGTTATGAAATCATGGGTGAAAGAGACTTTGAAGTCGATGTGGTTATTAAAGGCCGTCGAAATGAAGTCCTAAATATTTCTAAATCGGATATTGAAATTACTGCAGATTTAGGTGATTTGAAAAACGGTATGCAAACAGTGCGTCTTGAAAAGAAATTGGAGGCTGAAGAAGTAGCAATCCAAGAATTGTCAAAAGATACAGTTCCTATAGATATAGATGCAATCATTAGAAAACCCATTGATGTAGAAATCAATACCATTGGGCATGTTCCTTCAGAATATATTGCGGAAGATATGACTTTGTCTTTACAGCAAATTTTTATTTCAGGTCCTGAAACCTATGTGAATTTAGTAGATCATATGGAAGGTGAACTGAATATTTCAAACAGTACAACACAAATTTCAAAGGATCTTGCTGTTGTTCCAGTAGATAGCAGTGGTGAAATCGTTACTGGAATCGAAGTAGAAACCAATTATGTAACCGTATCTATTCCAATTTCAAAGGTAGCCGAAATAGAAATACAGCCTCAATATACAGGTTTTGTTCAAGACGGTTATCAGTTAATGACTGTCATTGTAAATCCAGAAGCCATTAATGTTCGAGGAAAACGTGATGATATCAACAGCTTGAAATATATTGAAACAACGCCAATTGATTTAAATAACGCCAGTGAAACCTTTGAAGTAAAAACTTCAATAGAAGTACCTGAAAGCATTACGATCAATCAGTATTTTGATGAAGTATCCTTAACTTTTGTTATAGAAGAAATTATCACGAAAGAGTTCAATTTTGATTATTCTGATATCACTTTTATCAATATGGCAGATCCCCTTAGAACCAACATCAATACCCTTGAAGGTCAAGTCCTGATTAGAGTTACAGCTGTAGAGAGTATTATAGATAACCTAAGCAAAAACGATATTGGCTTGTATATTGATGCGGATAATTTTGAAGTTGGTGAAGTTGAAGCTTTGATTCAGTTGAATAAAAGCAACGATTTTAATGAAATTGAAATTTTACCTGAAACAATAACTTTAGAAGTTGTTGATATTACAGATACTGAGGAACAAGTAGATAATACCGTTACAGAATAAATAAATGAATAAGACCATGAGATGAATGACAAGATTTCTTGCCATTCATTTTTTTATAGGCATCTATTTAAAATTTTTGTTGAAACGTTAAAAAAATATTGGAAGTGCTTGTATAAAGTGATACAATATAGAAGAATAGAAAGAGGAATCTATGAAGAGAGAACTTGAACTGATATTGGACTCAACCCATGATGCGATGATTGCAGTCGATGTTCAGGGGATGATTACCTTATTTAATAGAGCTGCTGAAAAGTTAACCAATATTAAAGCAGAGGATGCCTTAGGAAAAAATGTTGAAGAGGTTATTGAGAATACAAGACTGCCATATGTGATGAAAACTGGTGTAGCGGAATTAGATCAAAAACAACAACTGGGTCCTATTGACATTATTACCAATCGGATGCCTGTGTTAGATCAACAAGGTGAGATTATTGGTGCTATTGCTGTGTTTCGAGATATCGGTGAATTAACACAGTTAGCTGAGAAAATTACTGATTTAAAACAAGTTTACTCCATGTTGGAATCTATTATTCAGTCTACACAAGATGCTATTTCGGTAGTGGATGAAAATGGAATTGGCGTCCTTGTGAATCCTGCGTATACAAAATTAACAGGCTATACTGAAGACGATATTGTTGGTCAAAAGTGTACAATAGATTTAGGTGAAGGTGAAGAAAGTATTCATCTGGAAGTATTAGAGAAGAAAAAACCTATCTCAGGGATTCGATTTAATGTAGGCAAAAGTAGACGAGATGTTTATGTCAGTGCAGCACCGATATTCTCCAATGGTGAGTTAAGGGGTTCTGTTGCCATTATACATGACTTTACTGAAACGAGAAGACTTACAAACGAATTGGATCGTGCAAAACAAATCATTCGAAATCTGGAAGCAAAGTACTCTTTTGATGATATTAAAGGGGACAATCTTGTTATTTTAAATGCTATAGAAAAGGCAAAATTGGCTGCTGAAACGCCTGCAACAGTATTGCTTCAAGGTGAATCGGGTACTGGTAAGGAATTGTTTGCTCATGCCATTCATAACGCCAGTAATAGAAAACATTCAAAGTTTGTTCGTGTCAACTGTATGGCGATTAATGAAGGTGTTTTGGAAAGTGAACTCTTTGGTTACTCAGGTGGCGCTTTTACAGGTGCATTAAAAAGTGGCAGAGCGGGTTACTTTGAAATGGCTGATGGTGGCACAATATTTTTGGACGAAATTGGTGAAATAAGTTTGGCAACGCAAGGCAAACTCTTAAGAGTTCTACAGGAAAAAGAAGTAGTTCGAGTTGGAGATTCAAAAGTGATTCCTGTTGATGTCCGTGTCATTGCTGCAACGAATATTAATCTTGAAAAGGCAGTTGAAGAAAAACGTTTCAGAAAAGATTTGTATTATCGATTAAACGTGATCCCCATTCGAACACCCTCATTAAGAGAAAGAAAAGATGATTTAAGAGAATTAATTCAAGGGATCGTGAACAAACATAATCAAAGTTTTGGTCGTTCTGTGGCAGATATTACAGAAGATGCCATGGTGGTGATTAAACAATATGATTGGCCAGGCAATGTAAGAGAGTTGGAAAACTATATTGCCCGTGCCATGATCAATATGCGATTTAACGAGCGACTCATTGATGTGGAACATTTACCACCTCTTGATCAAGTGGTTATTCAAACCAAAAAAGAAAAAGTTGAAGTCGTTAAGCATGTATTGCCATTGCAAGTGCAAATGGATGTTCATGAAAGAAAGTATATTGAAGCTGTTCTTGAAAAGAATAATGGCAACAAAGTAAAAACTGCCCAAGAATTAGAGATTTCTATTAGGAATCTGTATTATAAATTGAATAAACATCATATACAAGAATAAGGAGGCAATATGAGCAAATATGTTTTGGCAATCAATCCTGGTTCTACATCAACCAAGGTTGCTATTTTTGAAGGTGAAGAAAATAAACTACAAAAGAATTTATCACATTCAACAGAAGAATTAGACAAATTTGAAAAAATCACAGACCAATTTGAATATCGTAAAGATATTATTGTAAAATGGTTATCTGATGAAGGCTATCAATTGGAAGATTTAAAAGCTGTAGTAGGCCGTGGTGGTTTATTGAAACCCATGCCAAGTGGTACATATACAGTAACGGATGCGTTAGCAGAAGACTTGAAAATTGGTGTTCAAGGGGAACATGCCTCTAACTTAGGTGGTTTAATTGCAAGAGCTATTGCTGAAACTGTTGGTGTAAAATCATATATTGTAGACCCTGTAGCCGTAGATGAATTTGAAGAGGTCGCTAGAATTTCTGGTATGCCTGAAATCAAAAGAAAATCTTTACTACACGCTTTAAATGTTAAGGCAATTGCTCATAGAGTTGCGAAAGAAAAAAATACAACCGTAGACCAGTTAAACATGGTTATTGCCCATTTAGGTGGCGGTATTTCTGTTGTACCTTTAAAAAAAGGTAGAATGATTGATGCAAACAATGCCAATGAAATGGGTCCATTCTCACCTGAGAGAACTGGCGGACTTCCAGTAGGTGATTTGGCGAAATTATGTTTCTCAGGAAAGTATGCAAGCTTTAATGAATTAAAACCATATTTAAGAGGTAAAGGTGGCATGGTTGCTTATTTAGGAACCAATGATGTAAGAGAAGCCTTAAAGATGGTTGAAAATGGTGACAAGGAAGCTGAACTGGTTTTGAATGCAATGGCTTATCAAATTTCTAAAGAAATTGGTGCAATGGCTACTGTTTTAAAAGGCAAAGTAGACTGTGTTGTTTTAACGGGTGGTGTTGCTTATGCTGAATATATTACCTCAAGAATTAAAGACTCAGTGTCATTTATTGCGGAAGTGATTGTAAAACCCGGCGAAGATGAAATGATTGCCTTAAATGAAGGTGTAATTCGTGTTGAACAAGGTGAAGCTGTTAAAATTTATGAAAATGAAGTAATGTAGTGCAATATTTTGCGCTATTATTAAAGCGTGCAATTAATTGCATGCTTTTTTTTGCAAAGAAAAATGATTGATTTTATTAAATGAGGGTATGAATAACCATGGATTGTGATGAGAAGAGGGTTTGAGGACTTTCTTCTTTTTTTAGGAAAACCTTTTTCAACTTGGCACCACAATTGCATATATAGACACTAGGTCCACAACAATGAAAATGGGGTGTAAAAATGATTAAAAATTTTAAGGAAGTATTAGAAATTGCTCGCGAAAGAGGTCCAAAAACTGTCGCAGTAGCCTGTGCTCAAGATACAGATGTTTTAAAGGCTGTTGAGAATGCAAGACAAAATAACATCATTGATGCAATATTAGTTGGTGATCAAGAAAAAATTGAAAGTATCATGAATGAAGAAAACATTGATAAAAATCAATATGAAATCATTCACATTGAAGATTTAGCAGAAGCATCATTAAAGGCAGTGGAGTTAGTTTCTACGGGTAAGGCTCATATGGTCATGAAGGGTTTAGTAGATACTAGCATTATCCTTAAGGCTGTTTTGAATAAAGAAGTGGGTTTAAGAACAGGTAGTGTGTTGTCGCATGTAGCAGTATTTGATGTGATGAATTATCCAAGACTATTGCTAGTAACGGATGCGGCAATGAACATAGAACCAGACTTAGATCAGAAGAAACAAATTATCGAAAACTCATTACAAGTTGCATATGGTTTGGACATTGATGTACCAAAAGTTGGTGTGATTTGTGCGAAAGAAAAAGTAAATCCAAAGATGCCAGCAACTGTAGATGCTGGTGAGTTGGTGAAAATGAATGAAGCTGGCGAACTTACAGGTTGTATCGTTGGTGGTCCATTTGCCCTTGACAATGCAGTATCAGAAGAAGCTGCAAGATTAAAAGGCATTAATCATCCAGTAGCAGGTAAAGCGGATATCTTAATGTGTCCAAACATTGAGTCTGGAAACATTTTATATAAGACATTAGGTTTCTTAGCTAATGCTCAAAGTGCAGGTGTGATCGTAGGGGCTAAAGCACCAATTATCTTAACATCAAGAGCTGATAGTGAAGATGCTAAATTAAACTCAATCGCATTAGGTGTATTGATGGCAGCAAAAATGTAGTGGTTTTGGGAGGACTGTATGACAGAATTAAGAGTATTGGCTATTAATCCAGGTTCAACATCGACTAAAATAGCCGTATATGATAATGATCAAGAAGTATTTGAAACAACATTAAGACATTCTACTGAAGAAATCAATCAATATGAAACAATCTTTGATCAATATGATTTCAGAAAAAAAGTAATTTTAGATGCCTTAGATGAGAACAATATCAATTTATCTAAATTAAACGCAGTTGTTGGTAGAGGTGGCTTACTTAAGCCAATTGCTGGTGGTACTTATTTAGTAGATGAAAAAATGCTAGAAGATTTAAAAGTTGGTGTTTTAGGTGAGCATGCATCAAATCTTGGTGGCGTGTTGGCTTATGAAATTGCATCAAATTTAAATATCCCATCTTATATTGTTGACCCAGTAGTAGTTGATGAATTAGAAGATGTTGCAAGAATTTCAGGGATGCCTGAAATCGAAAGAAAAAGTATTTTCCATGCATTAAATCAAAAAGCTGTAGCAAGACGTTTAGCTCATGAATTAGATAAGTCTTATTCAGATTTAAACTTAATAGTAGCTCACTTAGGTGGCGGTATTTCAGTTGGTGCTCACAAGGCCGGTCGTGTTGTTGAAGTGAACAATGCCCTTGATGGTGATGGTCCATTCTCTCCAGAAAGATCTGGTGGTGTGCCAATTGGTGATTTAGCGAAACTTTGTTTCTCAGGCAAGTATACCCATGCTGAAATTAAGAAGATGATTAAAGGCAGTGGTGGCTTAAATGCTTACCTAGGAACAAATGATGGCCGTGATGTAATCAAATTGATTAACGAAGGTGACAAGAAAGCTGAAATAGTTTTCAAAGCGATGGCTTATCAAGTGGCTAAGGATATTGGCTCATGTGCAACTGTTCTTAAAGGTAAAGTAGATGGCATCATCTTAACAGGTGGTCTTGCCTATGGTAAGGAATTAGTTTCATGGATTACTGAAGCTGTTGACTTCATTGGTAAAGTATATGTATATCCAGGTGAAGACGAAATGAAAGCTCTTGCTGAAGGTGGTTTAAGGGTTTTATTAGGACAAGAAGAAGCTCAAAGATACTAGACAGAAAATGGTGATATATGTTAAACGATAAGCGAATCCGCATTATAGTAGGTCATTATGGCAGTGGTAAAACTGAATTTGCTGTAAATTATGCTATGAAATTAATTGAACAAGAATCCAACGTTGCTCTTGCTGATTTAGACGTTGTGAATGTGTACTTCAGATCAAGAGAAAAAGCAAAGATGATGACAGAAAAAGGCATTAAAGTTATATCAAGTGCTATTGGTCATGATGCAAACTTGGATCTACCTGCAATATCAGCAGGCATATTTGCACCTTTGCAAGATGAAACTTGCCAAACCATCCTAGATGTTGGTGGAGATGCAACGGGTGCAAGAGTTTTAGCTCAATTTAAGCAAATCATTAACTTCATGGGATATGACATGTTCTTGGTGGTGAATGCAAATCGTGAAGAGACACAAACTAAAGAAGGTGTCTTAAGACATATTGAAGAAATTGAAAGACAAACAGGTTTCAAAATAACAGGTTTAATTAACAACACACATCTGTTAAGAGAAACTACATTGGAAGAAGTATTAAAAGGTCAAGCGTTAGTAAAAAGTGTTTCAGACGAAACAAACATTCCAATTAAGTACATCAGTGCTATTGAAAAGGTTGCCCAAACTATTCCATCGGATGTCGATGGAGAAATCATGCCGATAAAGATGTACATGAGAGAAGAATGGATGTAGTTTGAACACTTCTAAATAAACAACAAACGAATCTGAGGAGGGTTGTGTAGTGGCTAAAGTAACGTTTAAGGAAGATATATGCAAAGGATGTCAACTTTGTACAACAGCATGTCCTAAAAACATCATTGTTATGGCGACTGATCGCATCAATGTTAAAGGTTATCACCCAGCGACAGTTTTGGAAATGGAAAAATGTATCGGATGTGCAAACTGTGCATTGATTTGTCCAGATTGTGTTATCACAGTAGAAAGATAGGGGAGGAAATACAATGGCTAAAGTGTTAATGAAAGGTAACGAAGCTATAGGTGCTGCAGCAATTCAAGCTGGATGTAAGTACTTCTTCGGTTACCCAATTACACCTCAAAATGAGTTACCTGAATATATGTCAAAAGAATTACCAAAGAACGATGGCGTATTCGTTCAAGCTGAATCAGAAGTTGCTGCAATCAACATGGTTTACGGTGCTGCAGGATGTGGTGTTAGAGTTATGACCTCTTCATCGTCACCTGGTATCGCATTAAAGCAAGAAGGTATTACTTATATTGCTGGTGCTGAATTACCATGTGTTATCGTAAATATTGTTCGTGGTGGTCCTGGTTTAGGTGGTATTCAACCTGCTCAATCTGACTATTTCCAATCCACACGTGGTGGTGGTAATGGGGACTATAAATTATTGGTTTTAGCTCCTGCTAACCTTCAAGAGATGGTTGATATGGTTCAAGAAGCATTTGACATGGCAGACTATTACAGAAACCCAGTTATGGTTGTTGGTGATGGTATGATTGGTCAAATGATGGAGCCAATTGAATTCAGAACGCCAGTAAAAAGAGAATTACCAAGTAAAGAAGGTTGGGCTACAACTGGTACTAAAGGGAACAGAAAACCTCATATCATCAACTCTTTATTCTTAGATCCTCAAGGTTTGGAAGATCATAATATTAGATTACAAAAGAAATATAAGACAATGAAAGAAAACGAAGCACGTTATGAAGCATACAACATGGAAAATGCGGAAATCGTTTTAGCTGCTTATGGTACTACTTCAAGAATTTGTAAGAATGCTATTGATAAATTGAAAGAAGAAGGCATTAATATTGGTTTAATTAGACCACAAACATTATGGCCATTCCCTGAAAAAGCATTCCAAGAAATCCCTGAAACTGTAAAAGCTGCTTTAACAGTTGAAATGTCAGAAGGTCAAATGATTGATGACGTAAGATTAGCATTAAACGGTAAAATCCCTACTGAATTCTATGGTAGATCAGGTGGTATGATTCCTACTCCAGATGCAATCATTGATAAGATTAAAGAAATGTTAGGAGGACTGAAGTAATGGCAATCGTATTTGAAAAAACAAAAGGTCTAACTGATAAAGAAACGCATTACTGTCCAGGATGTACCCATGGTATCATTCATAGATTAGTTGCTGAAGTTTTAGAAGAATTAGATGTACTAGGTAATGCAATTGGTGTTGCTCCAGTTGGCTGTTCTGTATTGGCATATGATTATTTTAATGTAGACATGCATGAAGCTTCACATGGTAGAGCACCTGCTGTTGCAACAGGTATTAAAAGAGCGATGCCAAACAATGTTGTATTCACATACCAAGGTGATGGTGACTTAGCTTCTATCGGTACAGCTGAAATCGTTCACGTTGCTCATAGAGGTGAAAAAATCACTACAATTTTCGTAAATAACGCTATTTACGGTATGACTGGTGGCCAAATGGCACCAACAACTTTAATTGGTCAAAAAGCTACAACTTGCCAAGATGGTCGTTCTAAAGCACATTCAGGTATGCCTTTAAGAGTTTCAGAAATGTTAGCAACAATTGATGGTGCTGCTTTTGTAGAAAGAGTATCTGTTCATAATCCTGTAGAAATCAGAAAAGCTAAAAAAGCGATTAAAAAAGCATTTGAATGTCAAATTAAAGGTGAAGGTTTCTCAATTGTTGAAGTATTATCTACTTGTCCAACAAACTGGGGTATTGCACCGACTGAGTCGTTAAAATGGTTGGAAGCAAACATGATTCCATACTACCCATTAGGAAACTTTAGAACACCAGAGGAGGCTTAAAAATGTTAAATGAGAAAGTAATCTGTGCTGGATTTGGTGGACAAGGTGTTATGTCTATGGGTCAATTATTGACTTATGCTGGCATGGTTGAAGACAAGCAAGTATCTTGGTTACCATCTTATGGTCCAGAAATGCGTGGTGGTACTGCAAACTGTAACGTTATTGTTGCTGATTCATTAATTGGTTCGCCAATTATCAATGACGATGCAACTTGTGCAATTGTTATGAACTTACCATCATTGGATAAATTTGAGGTAGACGTTGCTCCAAAGGGTAAAATCTTAATTAACTCTTCTTTAATTGAGAAGAAAGCTAAAAGAGATGATATCACAGCATACTATATTCCTGCAAATGAAATTGCATTGGAATTAGGTAATGCTAGAGTTGCTAACATGGTTATGTTAGGCGCTTACATCGAATTATCAAAAGCTGTAAAGATTGAGTCTTTACACAAAGCGCTTCAAAAAGTATTTGGTGGCTCAAAAGCACACTTAATTGCTGTTAATGAAGAAGCTTTAGCACGTGGAGCTGAGTTCGTGAGATAATTAAAGATTGGACTTTTCTATTAACGGTGAATGTTCGGGCATTCACCGTTTTTTCATTCCAAAAAGGAAATGTCCCTATACATAGCAGTTTCATATAAAATGTGTTAAACTAGTGGTGTTGGAAAAAAATATGGAGGCAATATGAGAAAATATTTTGGAACAGATGGCGTAAGAGGTGTTGCCAATACTGAATTAACACCTGAATTGGCCTTTCAATTAGGAAAATATGGTGCACATGTCCTAACAGAGGGCAAAGAGAATGTAAAAATTGTGATTGGTAGAGATACAAGAATTTCTGGAGACTTATTAGAGCATGCTTTAGTTGCAGGCATCTTATCAGCAGGTTGTGATGCTTTATGCGTTGGTGTTGTACCAACACCTGCAATATCCTATTTAACACGTTATTTGGAAGCCGATGCAGGGATTGTAATTTCGGCATCTCATAACCCAATGGAGTTTAATGGTATTAAATTCTTTAACAGTGATGGCTTTAAATTAAATGATGAAGTTGAATTAGAAATTGAAAAATATATAGAAGGTGAGCTTGTTGTAGAAACTTCACCAACTGGCGATAAAATCGGTCGTTGCGAGTATCATGATGAAGCAGGTGACTTATATCAGAAGTTTGTCATGAGTACCATTGAAGGCGACTTAAAAGGTATTAAAATAGCAGTGGATACAGCTAACGGTGCTGCACATAAGGTGGCTATTAAGACACTTCAAAAGTTAGGTGCAGACATCACATCCATTCACAATGAACCGAATGGCATAAACATCAATGAGCACTGCGGTTCAACACATCCAGAACAAGTTGCAGAGCTTGTAAAAATAGTAGGTGCGGATATTGGTTTGGCCTTTGATGGAGATGCCGATCGTTTGATGGCTGTAGATGAAAATGGACAAATTGTGGATGGTGATAAAATCATGACGATTTGTGGTATCCATTTAAATGCAAAACATCAGTTAAAGGATCATACCATCGTTTCAACGGTAATGAGCAACTTAGGTTTTGATATTGCACTTAAAGAAAATGGTTTGAGAACGGTAAAAACAAAAGTAGGCGATCGATATGTCTTGGAAGAAATGCGTAAAAGCGGTTATGTACTTGGTGGAGAGCAGTCAGGTCATGTTATTTTCCTAGAACATAATACAACTGGAGATGGATTGCTTACTGCAGTTCAACTTTTGAATGTCATGAAAACTACAGGTAAGAAACTATCTGAATTGGCATCCGTGATGCAAGTTTATCCTCAAGTCCTTAAAAATGCTAAAATTGAAAACTCTAAGAAAAATGCATATCAAGAGGATCCTGTTATTGTCAAGCGTATTGAAGAGTTAGAACAGATTATGGCTGGACAAGGTCGAGTTTTAATTCGTCCCTCAGGTACAGAACCTTTAGTAAGAGTTATGCTTGAAGGTAAAAATCAGGAAGAATTGGACACCTATGCATCTGAGTTGGTTGCTTTAATTGAAGAACGCTTAAATTAAGAAATGATTCAATTCAAAAATATTAAAAAAGCCCGAGGGCTTTTTTATTTTTTTGTGATTTTGCTGGTTTGAACTTGCATAGGAAAGCTTTCCATAATTAAATCTGCATAAACAATGATTTCATCAGCCATTGCTAGTTCTGAAAGGTTAAAGTTTTTATAAGCTGTGCGTGTAGGTATAATGTAAATACCACCACTTGTATCTTCAGCAGTAAGAATTAATTCTCCTTGCTCAGATCGATTCATTTCTGTTATTTTAAGATAGAGTTTCATATGCTCATGATAGACATGCATAATTGTATAATAATCAGGTGTATAAGAAACTACATCAAATTCATAGTTATCTCCTCTTGTAAAGAAAAAATCTCCAGTATAGCTTAATATTTTGGTTTGATCATCAGTTGAAAGGGTTATTCTTGTTTCATCACCAACTTTTTCAAAATCCACTAGTTTCCCAACTAGAGTTTGAATGCTATTGCCCATGGTATCAAAACGGTTCTCAAAAGAGTCATTTAAATATGCTTCAATGACAATTTTATTGTCTTCCTGATGTAACTGTACTCTTTCACCTAAATAGATATTTTCAAGTCCATCAGGGATGTAATAGATATTGACCATATCACCCGATAAAATATGAACATCCTTATTTTCAATGGCAATCACTTCACCAATGACTTCATAATCTAGAGTAGTAAAGCCTTTAGTGGCCATTGTAATTAAATCAACGCGTGATGGATAGTTTACTTCCTTTGATTTTAAAGGCTCGTTAATAAAGAGTTGTATCTCGGAACCTACAGATAGATCTTGATAATTAAAGTTCACGATACTATCTTTAATGGAAAGATCATAGGTTAAACCTTCATAATTAACAGTTAGAATAAGCTCTCCATTTTCATTTCTTTTTTCTTCGCTAATGGTTACAAATAGCTCAGTGGAAAGGTCGTAAAGATTCACTATAATCGGTGTATCTGAAAAAGCAATGTAATCAAAACTATACAATTGATTAATAGTAAAGTTGTTTAAACCACTATATTCAAAGATTTTAATATCACCATTGATGTCAAAGGTGAAATAATTTTCATTAATTTCAGTAAGAAGTCCTTCTTCTCTTAGAATTTCATCACCCATGGTTGTAAAACGCTTGGAAAAATCCTTTTGTTCATATGGTATTAAAGAATACATATTTTCAAGCTCTTGATGGACCATTACCTGCTGACCAATATAGAAATACTTTTGATCTTCAATAAAAATCGGAAATACTTCTATCATGTCACCCGATAAAATATGAACACCTTCTTCAGTGAACGCTATGATTTCACCAATGACATCATACTCAGAAAGGTTATCATTATTTTGTGAAACACTATCATTTAAATCAGAATTAATTAACACAGAGTTAGTTGACGTGTTGTCTTTATTGGTATTATTGCCACATCCAGTCAGCAAAAGTACACCAGAAAGCGCTAATATCGTAAATTGTTTTCTTTTCATAATACTCTCCTTTTTGTTGATAAATATATGACGTCCCATGATATAAAAAAGTTCCATAAAATTCATTTTGGCTAAATAGTCGGGAAAATGGCTAAATATGTTTGCCCTTTGTACAAAGATTGAAAGTATGCTATACTGTACAGGAATCCAAAGTAAAGGAGGGTAGACTTACAACTGAATGTCAAGCGCCAGAACTGCTAGAGCAGTTGACGAGGACAGGGATTATCGAAATATTCGGCGGGTGCCCTGTGGTGAACTCACACCAAAAAGGTTGGCAAATCTATAAAGTGATTTATAGGACAAATCCAACTGGTGAGCAAAAACGTATGGAACTTTAAAAGAACCTTATGGTTCTTTTTGTTGTTTTTGGAAAAGGAGAAAATCTTAAATGTGCGGAATTGTAGGTTACATTGGTGAGCATAAAGCCTTGCCTGTATTATTAAATGGTTTATCAAAATTAGAATATAGAGGTTATGACTCAGCAGGTATTGCATTATTAGAAAACAATAAGCTGGTAGTCAACAAGAAAAAAGGTAGATTAAAGGTATTAGAAGATTCAATGGACGTAGAATCTTATCAATCTTCTATTGGAATTGGACACACAAGATGGGCAACCCATGGTGCACCAACGGAAAACAATGCTCATCCCCATACCAATCAAGTGAATTCCATTGCAGTTATACACAATGGTATCATTGAAAACTATTTGAAAATTAAAGAGTTTTTAAAAGAAGTAGGTCAAATTGAATATAAATCTGAAACAGATACAGAGGTTATTGCTCATCTTGTAAACTACTTCTATGAAGGGGATTTGATGGATGCTGTTTATAAAGCAGTAGACAGAATGGAAGGTGCATATGCAATTTCTGTTATATGTGAAGATGAACCTGATAAAATTGTTGCAGTTAGAAAAGACAGTCCTTTAATTGTTGGTCTAGGTGAAAATGAGAACTACTTGGCAAGTGATATTCCTGCTCTTTTGAAATATACTAGAAAAGTACATTTCATTGAAAATGATGAATTTGTTTTGTTAACAAAGGAGAAAATTGAAATTTTTGATGCTTTCTTACAACCTGTAGAAAGAGAAATTTTTGAAGTAACTTGGGATGCAGAAGCTGCTGAGAAAGAAGGTTACCAGCATTTCACATTAAAAGAAATTCATGAGCAACCTAAATCTGTAAAAGAAACACTTCATAGAAGATTGAATTCAGATGAAATCATTAATTTGGAAGGTGTAGATTTCTCTGATGAAATGATCAAGAACTTTGACAAGATCTATATTGTAGCATGTGGTACCGCTTATCATGCAGGTTTGATTGGTAAATATGTAATTGAGAAATTTGCAAATATTCCTGTATCTGTAGAAGTGGCTTCTGAATTTAGATATGGACAAACTTTTGTGGATGAAAAGACATTATTCATAGCTGTATCACAATCAGGTGAAACCCTGGATACTTTACAATCACTAAGAGAAGCAAAAAGAAAAGGTGCAACCATTTTATCCATTGTCAATGTGGTAGGTTCTTCTGTGGCTAGAGATTCACATGGTGTACTTTACACTTGGGCAGGTCCAGAAATTGGTGTAGCTTCTACAAAAGCCTATACATCTCAAGCTCTTGTATTTTATTTGTTGGCTTTAAAGTTTGCTTTAGTCCATAAAACTATGGAAGTAGAAGAAGTAAAGACAATGATTTCAGCTTTAAATGAGATGCCAGAGCATATAGAAAAGATTTTAGAGAAAAGTCACGATGTGCAATTATTTGCAGATTCACAATTCAACAATGAGAGTGTTTTCTTCATGGGTAGAGGTGTAGACTTATACAGTGCTTATGAAGCATCATTGAAGTTTAAAGAGATTTCATATATTAATTCATTTGCCATAGCAGCAGGAGAATTAAAACATGGCACTATTGCATTAATTGAAGAAGGTACTTTGGTAATTGCCATTGCGACACAACAACACTTATATGATAAAATGTTATCTAACATCGTTGAAGTTAAAGCAAGAGGAGCACATGTAGTTGCAGTAGCTATGGAAGGTGACAATGAAATCTTAAAAACTGCAGATGAAGTGATTTTCATTCCAAAGACTTTAGAAGCATTAGCACCATTATTAAGTGTTATTCCAATGCAGTTGTTTGCATATTATGTATCTGTTGCAAGAGGTAATGATGTAGATAAGCCAAGAAACCTTGCAAAATCAGTTACTGTAGAATAGTTAACTGAATAAAGTTACTTTTAAATTTATAAAAAAAGATGTTAATCTGTAAAAAAGATTGAAACTATCTGTAAAAAAGATTGAAACTTTTATAAGTATATATTTAAAGACAACTTATCCATTTGAGGTAAGTTGTCTTTTTAAGTATTTAGATTTTTCTCTAAGTCATACATGATATAATATTGACTATAGGCAATATTGTTTTATGAAAGGATATTTATGGTTGCATTTGCATTTTACCCTTATGAGAATGAGGATTTATATAGTTGGGTTGTCAGATATCATTTTTATAGTATGAATGATTTGGAAAGTCAAACAAAGAAGGATTTATTCGAGAATGGTTACTTTGATTTTAAACTTCATTATCCTTCTCGTATAAATATATTATCATCTAATCTTCAAGCACTTGAAAATTTTTCAGTAGAAGAGATATTAATGAATTATACATATATCAACATAACAAAGCCGTTTTATACAAAGGAACGATACGAAAATGCTAAATACGGGTTGTTAGAATCTGATAGAGGTGTGTTAAGAAATCATGGATTTCATATGAATAATTTATTTTTAAATGATAAAAATACAATTAAAATATGTCCAATCTGTTATGAAGAAGATATCAAAGCTGTTGGTGAGCCTTATTTACATAGACCACATAATGTTATTGGTGTCAGAACCTGCTACAAACATGGATGTTATTTAGATACTGTAGTTGCCGTAGGAACCTTCAAGTGTTCTGAGTGTGGATATACCTACTCAAGGAAAATGGATGCTGACCGCAATAAGGTTGGCAGAGTTAAGGACTTTGGGGTTCTTTGGCATAGAGAGTTAGAAAAGATAATAGGTGATGATACTTTAAGTCTTAGAGCTAAAGCGAGACACATGGGATGTGACCCTGGAACAATAAAAAAGTATATATGATTTGTTATAAAATCAACTTCTTTGCATATATCAAAGTTGCTAATAGGCCGAATATATCATTGAGGTGATATTGCGACCTTTTTTACCAATATCTTTTTATATTTGCCAATTGATTGTTGTTGGATATGTTTTTATGTTAAATTAATAATAAAGAAATAAAATTTAAAATATTTGAGGGGGAAACAATGAACAAAAATCAATTTAGACTTGGTGCTTTATTATATGATAATGATAATCCTGCTTTTAAGAGAGAAACTACGATAAGAAAAATTGTTGAATCATATTTTGCTTTAACTGATAATAAATCAGAAAAATGTTCTATGTTGCCTACATTAATCAATGACATGTTCGACATTGGAATACATATTGATGAAGTAAGGTCTGTTGTACGCCAAGACAAATACTTTGAATTTACAAAAGGTAGTTGCAATTTTAGCCATCCTGAATCATGTAATGCAATGGTAAAACTAAGAGATGTTAGATATCAGTTAATTGTTGATAGAGAACAAAATGGCTCTATATACAAGTTTATAAATGAGTATTATTTTGGTAATGAAAAACTACAATCAGAAATGACAGAAGAAGAGTTTGTCATTCTTATAGAAAATTTTCTTTATTCAATATATGTGCAAAATATGGAAAAAAGTTCTGCAATGTTCGACTTAAAAATGGAGCGAGAAGAAGTTTTAGAAGACTTAGATATAGACAACAATAAGAGAAAAATTATTAATGATTTTCTTGATTATGATGATGACAATAAGAATAAAGCTATATTTGATATAGGTAGTCTTGCATTAGAGTTTGTTATTTTAAACGGTCATATTGATTTGAAAAATCAAGAACCAAACATTTTAAAGAAAACATTGTATCTTGATACAAATATCATATATCGATTACTTGGTATTAACGGATTAGACAGGCAACGAAAAGTTGAGAATTTATTAAGACGTTGTAATGAAACAGGGCAAAAATTAAAAATATCATATGCAAGTCAAAAGGAATTTTTCGAATCAATAAATAGACATTTACACAAGGTTAGTGGAATTAGTAAAAAAATTAAATATACAAAACCAATAAGTGACGCAATCGTAAAAAATTTTTATGATTCTAATGGTGGAAATATTAAAGTATATGAAGCAAGAATAAAGGCAAAATATGAATCACTGATAAGAGAATATAAAATTGAAGTTGATGAAGTAGATTTTGATACTTTGGCTAAAGATGGACAACGTACAACAATTGACCGTTTTTCAAAGTCTTTAGCGGGTTATAAAAGACAACGAGAAATTGAAATACGCCCCGATGCAATAAATATTGCTTATATACATAAGTTACGTGAAGGTCAAGGTAATAACTTCAGGTCTTTAAAAGAGTTTTTTTTGACCTCCGATAAGCAATTAATTAATTGGGAAGTTGTTACTCTTGACGAGTACCCAGTAGCTATGTATCCAAGTAATTGGTTAAGCATTATACTTAAGTTTGGAACCAGAACAAGTGACGATTACAAATCATTTGTGAGTTTTATACGTAATGTATATATTGAAGAAAAAAGAGATTTTGATTCAGTTATGGCAACTTTAAGTGTTATATCTTCATATGCTGAAACTGTTGAGAAGGAAGAGGACTTATTTAATATTATTATTGAAAGTGAATATGAAAATATTAATAAGCTTGAGTCAATAGACGATAAAAAGGAATATGTTGAAAATCAAGTTCCAATATATATTGAGCAACTACTTGAAAAACAGAATGTTAAAATTGAACTAATTGAAGGTGAGTTAAGCAAGACAAAAGACGAGCTTAGTAAAACTAAAGATGAGCATAGCAAAGAAATTGACAAATTGAAATTACGTGATGAGTTAAAAAGAATTGAAGTCATTAAAGCGAAATATGATTCTTTAAAATCAAAACGGAAGACTGACTTTTTAATTTGGGGTTCATTAATGCTATTAACAGGATTTATTGATATTAAGTACATTTTAAGCGTGATGAGTTTTGTAACAAATGATACAGGAAATAAAAGCATAACCTTCACTGCAAAAGGAACTATATTAGATGATATTATTTCGTTGATTGTTTTTCCGATATTCATTCTTTCGATAAAAAAAGTTGTTAATTCAATCTCAAAGAAGTCATTAAGGCAAGAAATGTTATTAATGGAAATTACTCCAAAAGAGATAGAAAACATAAGGAAAGCAAATTAATCGTTTCTATGGATTAACCTGAAATAATAATATGTATTTAATTATAGAAACCGCAAGACATTCTTGTGGTTTCTTTGGATTTATACTGTGTAAATTTTAGTCACAGCTACTATTTTAAATTTCATGCTCTCTGGTTTTCGCTTTTACTATCGAATTTCATTCCTCCGCTATCTTCATATCTAAAATACATTAGAATGAGTTTGCCAGTATCTACAACAAGCTTATATCATTGGCCTACATCGTGCATACTGTGATTAGAGGGAGGTGGAAAAAATGAAAAAAATACTATCTATTATTATGATACTTATTTTGATGATGTCTTTTAGCATAACTGTATTTGCAACAGACACTACTGACACAACTACTGATACAACCAACAATGATGATATCTTTTATAAAGAAAACAACATTGATGATATAATTGATGGTGGTGTTGTAGAAGGTATTCCGTTTGAAGATTTTAAAAATAAAAGAGATGCTAAATTAGATGAACTTGAAGAAAAGTTTAAAGATGAAGAAAGTGAGAAGGATGTTGTTTTGAACAATGCTTTCATGCTTCAAATAATGTTTTTTTCAGTTGTAGTGTTGCTACTGTTGATTATTGTCATATTATTGATTAAAAAGTAGTAGGATAAAAAGTTTCGGACTTTTTTACCGACACCCCGAAATCAGAAGATAAAATCAGTAGAAAGTTTCAGACTTTTTTACAGAAATGATTATTCTATTAAACTAACTTATGCGGATTTGAAGGGTCTATTTGTTTTAGACTTTTTTACAGTTCTACAAAGATAACTTTGGGATTATACAATTAGCCTTGGGAAAAAACAAGTTGTTTTAGGAAAAGACAAGATACCTTTGAGGTTGTTACACAATCGAAAACAATTATATTGATAAATATTACGAATAAGATATGATCTGTAACAAAAGATAAGCCCTTCCATAACATCATATAGGAAGGGCTTATTTTATTATTTATAGTCGGAATAACTACTTTGCCAGACAACTTTCATTCACATGGGGTCGTATATCGGAACAGAGGTTCAAAATGTCCCGGAATATTCAATTGCGCTTTATATCCATTTATATTAAGATAGATACTGGAATCTCATGCTTATCTTGTATTTTGTATTAAAGCCTGTTTGTTTAGTTTAAAAAGTATTTTGTATTGAGGAAATCTAGTTTCAAATCTAAGCAGTATTTACATTTAAATTTATGGAACTCAATAAAGTGTCAGGGCTTTCTGATGCATATAATTTAAAATAAACACAAGACCAGGATTTTACATGGATCTCCTGGTCCTTTTTTAATCAGTGTTATAATTGATTTTGAGCGCTTATTGAGACAAGTGACAGCCAATTTTATTCAGTTTGCGTAAATGAAAAAGGTTTTGACAGCACTTTTATGTGGTGACAAAGAGGTATGAGAGCTAAAGGTTGGATGATGCTTCTATTTCTAAAAGTCTTTCAATATGGAGTAAACTTATTGCAATAAAACATTTCTTCAATATATCATTTAGGCAGCGTCATGGGTAATGAAGGTAGTTTCAGTTGCCTTTATAATTGTATCAAATTGGTGAATATAATTATTAAGTATCTCGACTAAAATATTTGAGTTACTCATATTTGAAAGCTCTTCTGGTATTTTGGCTTTATGTTTTTCATGAGTAAAATGCATCTTCGGTTATGAATATAAACATGAAGATATTACCACTGGTTTCCTATATTGATTATGAAAATGAAGATGAAAATATTACAAAAGCTAGAAAAGTCAACTGACTTAATCTAGCTTTTCTTGTTTAGAAGGGTTGATTTTTTTATAAATGGAATCAATAATGATAGCAATAGCACCATCACCTGTAACGTTAGTGGCAGTACCAAAACTGTCTTGAGCAAAGTGAAGGGCAATCATCAATGATTGTTGAGAAACACCAAATCCCAACATCGTCTCCAATAAACCGAGGGCTGCCATTACACCACCACCTGGAATACCAGGAGCAGCAACCATCGTGATGCCTAACATAAAGATATATGGTGCCATTAAAGCAAGAGTAGGTGTACTACCATTTAAAAGCATGACACCCATTGCTGCAAGTACTAAAGTAATAGTATCACCAGCCAAATGAATCGTTGCTCCTAGGGGAATGACCAGGTCTACAACATCATCTTCAATATCATTTTTTCTTGCTGAAGATAATGTAACTGCAATGGTTGCAGCACTAGACTGTGTGCCCAAAGCTGTAAAATATGCTGGCAACATGTTTTTTATTGCTTTAACTGGATTCTTACCACTTACGAGCCATGCCACAAGATACTGGCAAATAATATATGATGCCTGTATGACTAGAATCATGATAAAGACTGATGAGAAAGCTTTCATGGTTTTAAATATTTCACCTGTTGCAGATATTTTTGCAAAGATCCCTGCGATGTGAATCGGTAAAAGCGGTATTAAAACTTTCTGTACAGTAAGGACCATAATGGATTTGAAGTCATGAATCACTTGTATCAAATTTCTACTTTTAATGGAAGCAGAACCTATACCTAATAAGAAGGCAAGGACTAAAGCAGTCATTACGCCCATGACTGCGCCCATATCAATTGAAAAATAAGGTGAAACATCAAAGTTACTGGTTTCACCAAGAGTACCTGCTTGAATAATACTTGGTAAAATCATTTGACCGAAGAAGAAAGCAGCAAAACCTGCAATCACTGCAGAAGTATATGCTAAGATGGTTGTTAATCCAAGCATTTTACCTGCATTCTTACCTAGATCAGCAATACCGGGTGCAACAAATGCAATAATAATCAAAGGGATAACAAATTTTAAAAAACTCCCGAAGATCCCACTGAAGGTACTCATTAATCGAACGAGTATATTAAAGTTGAGTGATTTGGATAACAATCCAACAGCAATACCTAGAATAATTCCCAAGATCAGTTTTGGGAGTAAATTTAATTTCTTTTCCATGTGAAACCTCCTGAAATTTTGATTTGAGTAGAATTATATACACATTTTCATCAGAAGGGAATTCATATTTTGAATATTTGATAAATTTATAAAGTACTCACAAAGGTTGGAGAAAAAAAATCAGAAAAATACAAGGTTCTTTGTGGATTTTTTTTTGAAATCTCAGGTTTGTTTGTCTGTCAAATACACAACAGTGTGCGTGTTAGAAGGACAATTATTTTTTTATTTCATTTAAGATAACCTTTTGTTATGTAAAAAAAAGAAATCTAGAAAATCTGAAAGTAGTTACTCAAAAGATTAATGAGAGACTATCTATTGGTACCTATGCAAAAGAAAATAATAACAAATTGTAAATTAGACAGAAATCCATAAAAATGGTATGATAAATATGTTTCGATATGCGAATGAATTGTGAGGTAATTATGAGTAAAGATCGTTCAGAAATGATTTTAAGAGGCAATATTGCAAAAGCTATCCTTACTTTAGCATTACCAATTATGGCCAGTAACTTAATTCAGACATTTTATAATTTAACAGATACTTTTTTTGTTTCAAAACTTGGTACAGCACAAATGGCAGCTATGCAAATTACTTTTCCTTTAATCTTTCTTCTAATAAGTTTAGGTGCAGGATTATCAATTGGAGGTATTGCTCTCATTTCTCAATACATTGGAGCAAATGATCGAAGAGATGCCAGAAAGATAGCAGGACAATTACTCACGGCATCGATGATTGCATCTGTTGCCGTCGCCATTGTAGGGTATTTTTCTGCAGAATCTGTTTTGAAACTCATGAATGCAGAAGGAGATTTGTTGAAATATGCAACATCCTTTCTAAGAATCATGTTTTTAGGTACTCCGACCATGTTTATTACATTTGCCTTTAATGGTATTAAGCAAGGTGAAGGGAATACTTTTTTACCAATGGTCATCAGTTCTCTTTCTGTTTTTTTAAACATTGCACTGGACCCTTTGTTTATCTTTGTATTTGATATGGGTATTGCTGGTGCTGCAATTGCTACTGTTTTATCGAGAGGTGTTTTTAACATTGTAGCTTTATATTTGCTTTTCTCAAAAAAACACAATACTTTGAAGTTACAATTTAAAGATTTGAAAATCAATAAACACTATTTGGAGCAAATTATATCCGTTGGGATGCCTGCAGCTTTTGGCCAGGCGACCACAGCTATGGGTTTTGCCGTGATGAATAGTTTCATCATTAGTTATGGGCAATCCATTGTAGCTGCATTTGCAATCGGCAATAGGATTAGTTCACTGATTTTCATGCCAGCAATGGGTATAGCCGGTGCACTTTCAACAATCATCGGGCAAAATATTGGTGCAGGGAATATAAAAAGAGCCAATAAGGCTTTCTTAACAAGTGTAGGCCTGGCGTCTATTATTATGAGTATTGGTGCTATTGTGATGTATTTCTTTACAGATCAGCTTGTTGGTTTATTTACGGATGATGCATATATTATCTCTGAAGGTAGTTACTATTTGAAAATGATTTTAATTACCATACCGTTGTTTGGGTTCTTCAACTGTATTAATGGTTTGTTCCAAGGCTCTGGTCATACAATTTCAGCGATGTTTATTAATATGGGGCGATTATGGTTATTGAGAATTCCAATGATTTTACTTTTGGATTACTTCAATATGCATAATTCAAAGTACATTTGGTATGCAATGATCTTATCAAATATAATTATTGTTTTTGTTGGTCTTGGATTGTATTTAACAGGAAGATGGAAACAACCCGTGATCAAGAAAAAAAGAAAATTAGCAGCTTAAGATATATGCAACGCTTATGTCTTTTTTTTTTGATTTTAAAGCTGTAAATTCACATTATGAGAAAATGTAATTTCAGATGTTACCGATTTAATTCAAAATTATATTCAATAAGAAAGTGTAATAATAACAAAAGCGCTTATTTGTATGATTTTTTTGTCGAATTGTTTATATGGGTAAAGTAGGGGTAGATAGATTAAAGATTTACATGAAACTAATTTATATGAACAAAGGGGAGATAGCCAGTATGAAATTTTTACTTAATATGAAAATTACTACAAAATTAATAACCGGTTTTATTATTGTCGCTTTATTATCGGGCGTAGTAGGTGTAATTGGCATCACAAACATAGGAAATATCAACGAAAATGGGGATATACTTTATCAAAATATGACAGTACCTATTGCAGAGGCAGCTGAAATGGCCAAATTATTTCAGCGTGTCCGTGTGAATACTCGCGATATGATCTTGGAAGATGACAAGGACAATATTAATGCAATGTACAATAACATTTCAGAAATTATTGAAGAGTTAAATGTTCTATCTGAATCTTTTGAAGAAAAAGCCATATCTCAGGAAATGAAGGATGCTTTTTCAGATTTTATGGATACAAGAAAAACTTTTGGAGCGATGCTTCCTAGCTTTTATGATTTATGTATTGTAAATGATGATGATGCAGCTTACACCATGATTAAAGGTGAAATGCGTATTGCAGCGGATGCAGAAAAAGATGCCATTGATCAGTTGGTATCCATGAAGGTAACTGATGCGGAATTAAAAGCAGAAGATAACAACCATATGGCTACACAAGCAAATACAACCATGATTATTGTGATTAGTTTTGCAGTGATTGCTGCCATTGGTTTGGGATACTACATCTCAAGAATTATAAGCAAGCCATTGAATGAAATGGTTGGTGCAGCAGAAAAAATAGCAGATGGCGATTTGAATATTAAAGTGACTTATGTGTCGAAAGATGAAGTGGGTCAGCTTGCAGAAGCGTTTAAAAAAATGTCTGAGAATATGAATGATGTCATATCAAGAATCAGTAGTGCATCAGAACAAGTAGCTGCAGGTTCAAGCCAACTATCTGATTCTAGCATGTCTTTATCACAAGGTGCGACAGAGCAAGCAAGTTCTATCGAAGAATTAAGCGCTTCCATTGAGGAAATAGCCTCTCAGATTAAAATTAATGCAGAAGGTGCCATTAAAGCTAAACAGTTGGCTGAAACAGCTTATAGCAATGCAGAAGAAGGTAATACTCAAATGACTGAAATGCTTGCTGCCATGGAGGATATCAATGAATCTTCTAACAATATTTCAAAAATCATTAAAGTGATTGATGATATTGCATTCCAAACTAATATTTTAGCACTAAACGCTGCTGTTGAAGCTGCAAGAGCTGGACAACATGGTAAAGGCTTTGCCGTTGTTGCTGAGGAAGTAAGAAATCTAGCTGCAAGATCTGCAAATGCAGCAAAAGAAACAACTGCCATGATAGAAGGTTCAATGAAGAAAGTTAATGATGGTACAACTATAGCAAAGCGTACTGCAGAAGCTTTGTCAAAGATTGTTGAAGGTGTATCTGAGGTAACTGATTTGGTGGGAGATATCTCAGCTGCTTCAAATGAGCAATCTCAAGGTGTGGATCAAATTAATCAAGGACTTAATCAAATTTCAGATGTAGTTCAAACGACTAGTGCTACTGCTGAAGAAACAGCTGCTGCTAGTGAAGAACTTTCAGGACAATCGAACATGTTAAAATCACAAGTGGCTACTTTTAAGTTAAAAAGAGATACCAATAAATTTGATTATAAAGAAAAAGTAAATCGTGAACCACATCATTATGATGAACCTGTCAAACCCACATTAAAGAATAAGCAAATTGATCGAAAAAGAATTGCCTTAAGTGATGATGAGTTTGACAAGTATTAAAAGAAGCCGGTACGAAAGTGCCGGCTTTTAAACGTCTGAAATAGAACTTGTGAAATATTTAATAAAAAGTTGGTGTAACCTATTTCAATGTGTTAAAATAAAATTGCTTTGGAGGTTTCAATGTATATCTTAAAAAAAGAAAATCAAACAACAAGTAATTGGTCAGGTGGTACAACTACTCAGCTGATGATATGGCCAGAACATTCAGAGTATAAGACTCTAGACTTTGACTGGCGAATTTCAACTGCAACAGTTGAAGTAAAGCATTCTGTTTTTACTGAATTACCGAATATTAATAGAGTGATTATGAGCCTTAATGGACCTTTAACTCTATTGCATAAAGGCGAAAAAATTGATTTGGAACCATGTGAAAGTTTTTCCTTTGATGGTGGCTTAAGGACAGAAAGCTTTAATGAAGTTGTTGATTTTAATGTAATGACATCGCAGCAATATAAAGGCAATATAAACATCATATCAGGACAGGTTCAAGACCATATTTCATTGAAGAAACATCAAGGACTTTATATTTTAAAGGGAAGCTTAAAGGTTGATTCAAGGGTTTTCACTGAAAAAGATTTTATTTTTGAGATGGATCAGCTGAAGGAACTTAGGATCAGTAAGAATTTTGTTGGTGTATTCATAAGTATAGAGGAAATTTAAGATGGATTTTGAAAAGCAAAAAATATTAATTAAAAAATCAGAAATGTTGAAAATCATAGCACATCCCATGAGACTGTGTATTTTAAATTGCTTGAAATCTAAACCTTATCAAGTTAATGAGTTGGCTGAACATTTAGGATTGCCTCAATCTACAGTTTCCCAGCATTTATCTAAAATGCGCTTAAAGGATATTGTTGATTTTGAGCGAGATGGCGTTATGATGAATTATTATATAAAGGATTCCGAAGTTGTTGCTATCATTGATTTATTGATAAGCAATTGTGAACAGGGCGTCTTTAGTGAATCTGTTGGATAAGCGTAATACGCTTATTTTTTTTGCCTATTGTCATTGATTTATAAGCAGTTTTTGTTTACTGGGATGAGATTGCAAAGAATTAAAAAGAGAATCATTCTTAATTAGACGCAAAGTTCTGAATGTTCAGTAAATTGTGTTTGCGAGAATAAATTATATGATACTATTTATATATCGGTATATTCAAATATTTGAATATATAGATAATAGGGAGGTGAAGATGCCTGATCAAGCAAAGATTAGAATTCTGAAAAGAAAAGCTGAGCTTTTAAAAACAATTGCTCATCCGATGCGATTATGCATCTTAAGTTGTCTCATGGGGGCCGAAGAGTGCAATGTAAAAACACTTGTACAAAAGATGGAAACACCTCAATCGACAATTTCTCAACATTTGTCTAAACTTCGTTCATCGGGAGTGATTGAAGGAGAAAGACATGGTGTTGAAATACAGTATCATATTGTAAATGAGGAAGTTATTAAGCTGATTCGTTTGCTCTTAGATGGACTGTATGAGGAAGCAAAGGAAGAAATCATTAACTGTTAGAAAAGGAGGTTCATTTGAAAAAGATCATTTCATTAAGTCTAGTGATGTTCATCATTTGGGTTTTAATGGCAGGTTTCAATGTACAAGAAGTGATTGTTGGGGCAGCTGTTTCAATTATCCTTAGTGTGATCTTATCAAACTATGTTCAAATGTCATTTAAGTGGAACATCATTATTAAATTACTGATGTTTATCTTGATGTATATTCCAATATTGATCATAGAATTGATAAAAGCAAATCTAGATGTTGCTAAGCGCGTCTTGAATCCTAATTTACCAATTAATCCAGGTATCGTTAAAGTACCAACAAAGGTAAAAAGCGATCTTGGTAAATTGACATTGGCAAATTCAATTACCTTAACACCAGGAACGATTTCCATTGATGCAGACGTGGAAAACGTTTACATTCATTGGATTGATGTAAAAGGTGAAACGGCAGAAGAACATCAAAAACATATTTCCTCAAGTTTTGAAGGTGTTCTAGGGAGGATTTTCAATGATTAATATAATTTATTTCATTCTTGTAAGTATAGGGATATTATTCTCGGGCTATAGATTGATAAAAGGTCCTAATCATTTTGATCGCGTAGTAAGTCTAGATGTCATCAATGTTATGATTATTGGTGTTTTAGTTGTGATTGCAATTATTGCTAAAAATGAAATGCTGATTGATGTTGCTATAGCTTATGGTATTTTAGGTTTCTTGGAAACCATAGTATTTGCTAAGTTCTTGGAGGTGCGTTCATGATTATTATTGGTAAAATATTATTGGTAATCAGTGGATTATTCTACGCACTAGGTGGCCTTGGTTTATTGAGAATGCCTGACGTATATAATAGAGCACAAGCGGGTACTAAAGCAACAACTTTAGGCACTTTTTCTGCATTAGTTGGTGCATGTTTCTTTTTTCCTGCATGGACACCAAAATTATTGTTGATCCTTGTTTTTGTAGCGATTACAAATCCTGTAGGTTCATCAACGCTTTTAAGATCAGCATATAGAAATGGTGTTAAACCTGAAAAGGCTACAGTGGATGCCTTAAAAGAATTTTACGAAAAGGAGGTATAGTATGGATGCAATAAATATTATTGAAATCATTGTTAGTTTATTACTTGTTATCAGCGGCATACTAATCGTCTTTTCTAAAGATATCATTAAAACCATCATATATCTTTCCATTTTAAGTATGTTATCAGCGGTTGCTTTTGTTTTATTGAAAGCACCTGATGTTGCTATGACTGAGGTTGTTATTGGATCAGGTTTGATTACATTCTTGTTCTTAGTAACCGTTAAACAAGTGAATAAGGTAGGTGATCATAAATGAAGAAAGTTTTAGCGTTATTATTGTTGGCAACGTTGGCATTTATGACCATAACTTTGGTGGTTGATAACAATTTATTACCTGATTTTGGTGAAACAAAAGTAGAAAATAGTGTTTCAGATACATACATAAAGCAAAATGCTATGGGTGAAAATCAAGATATCAAATTTGGCGAGACCAAGAATCTTGAAATTGGTTCAGCGAATGCTATAACAGGCATTGTTGCTGGCTATCGTTCTTTTGATACTTTGGGTGAAGTCACAGTATTGTTTATTTCAGCTTTAGGCGTTTCTTTGATGATCGGCACAACGGATTCATGGATGAAGCGTTCTCAAAGTGGTTTCATCTTAAGAGTGGGCTCAAAAGCGATTTTACCCATTCTAATGATTGTAGGTGTTTATATTATCACCCATGGACACTTAAGCCCTGGTGGTGGTTTTCAAGGTGGGGCAATGATTGCTTCGGCTATGCTTCTCTTGTCACTTTCAGATCATGAGTTTATGCCAAAAATCAAAGCTTTTAAAATGCTAGAAGGCTTATCAGGAACCATTTATATTCTAATTGGCTTGGTTGGCATGATTCTTATGGGTCATTTTTTACAAAATATTGATCAAACAGGAACCATTGGTGAATTGTTTAGTGCAGGTTTAATTCCTGTAGTATACTTGTTCATTGGTTTAAAGGTAGGTTCTGAATTGACAGGTATAATCTCAGATTTTATGAAAAAGGAGGCAAACATATGATAAATCTTGCTGCAATTGTTTTGATGCTCCTTGGACTCTATGCATTATTGACAACTAAACATATCATTAAGATGGTTGTTGGTTTGAATGTTTTTGAAGTTGGTTTAAATTTATTCGTAATTACAATTGGATTTAACAAGGATGGTATTGCACCGATTTTGACAGGTAGTAACAGCATCAAGGATTTTGTTGATCCATTGCCTCAAGCTATTGTTTTGACTGCAATTGTAATCGGTTTTGGTATTACTGCAGTTGCCTTAATGGTAGCTAGAAAAATACATGAGCAATATGGCACTTACGATATTAATGAAATCGGAGGTAAATAATGAAATATTCAGTAATATTAATTGCTTTACCTTTATTGTTGGCATTTTTATCGATGTTCATTAAAAAGGGAAAAGAAAATTTATTATATTTAGGCATGTTAATCAATGTGATGCTTCTATTTGTTTTAGAACAAGGTACTTACTTAATTGGTGGTTTTGAAAGACCTTTTGGTATTACCTTAGTTATTGACCAATATAGTTATATCGCAGTACTTTTAGTCAACTTGTTGTTTTTCTTCAGTATTATTTCAAATTACAAGCAAATTGGAAAGCACAGTACAGTCTTGTTAACCCTTTTAGCAGGTGTTAATGGATTAGTGATGACTGGTGACTTATTCAACTTATTTGTTTTTCTTGAAATCACAACGATTTCAGCTTATATCTTAACCACAAGCAATAAGAATTATGTGGGTACTTTCAACTATATTATTGTAAGTGCTGTAGGTTCAAGTTTATATTTACTAGGTGTGATCATGCTTTATGCAGGTTATGGTACTTTGGATTTCAGAACCATGACAGAAGCCATTTCAGAAAGCAACATGTCTGTCATGCTACCAATGCTGTTTATCTTTGCAGGTTTGTCCGTTGAGGCAAAACTACTGCCATTTAATGGCTGGGTAAAAGGGGTATTCAGTAAAGCCAATGGCTTAGTAGGTACAATGCTGGCTTCAATTATTGCAACTGCAATGTTGTTTGTAATGGGTCGCATGTTAAATGTCTTAATTACAGACAGTTTAATTATGGATCTTGCATTAACCATTGGCATCATCACTTTAGTACTTGGCGAGTTGTCTGCTTATAATAGCAAAAGCATTAAAGATGTATTATTATACTCAAGTATTGGACAAAGTGGTCTTGTGACAATCTTAATGATCTCAGGATTAATCTTTCCTGCAATAATTGTTATTATCAATAATGGTATCGCAAAACTTATCATGTTTACCATTGCAGATGAAGCAACAAAAGAAAAAGATGATTTTAAAGGATTTTTCTCAAATCATCAACTAATGGGTATTGCTTTTACCGTAGCATCATTTTCTTTAATCGGTTTACCTTTATTCATGGGCTTCTATGCTAAGCTTAACAGTTTGATTGGTTTATTCGAAATGAATTTATTACTTCCAGCACTATTGCTTTTAGTAACCATCGTAGAAGGTGCTTATTTAATCAGATTAAATATCAAATTGTGGTATTTGGGAGAAGAAGGTACTGCGACGACAGAAATTGAAAAGGCAAGTCAAAAGCCTTCATTAAGTATGATTGTTGCAACGTTAGTTTTGGCTGCTTCACTGATTGCTGTTGGTTTAATGCCTGAAGTTTTAGGGGATTCCATTACAGATAAATCTTTATTAAATGAAAAACAAATTGAATATATGACTGACCTGAAAGGAGGCATGTAATGAACCTTCTCAGCATTTTGGCTGTTCTTATAGTAGGTGGTCTTGCAGCTTATCTTTTGTCAAAGGCAAATAAACTTTTAGGTGCAATCACTACAATTTTAACGACTGTATTGTCTTTCGTGATGCTTTTTGGTATCAAAGATCAAATCGGTTCTACAGAAACTTTCTTGTATTTTAACTTTCAGTTAACAGAAATTGGTTGGTATTTCGCATTTGTCTTAAGTCTTACTTATGGTATGAGTGCCTTTTACAATGTCTGTTATAAAGACAAGTTCATGTATCCAAACAGTTACGCCATGTTATACATCCTTTCCCTCGGTGGTTCATTGGGATTATTCTTTGCAAAAGACTTTATAACATTCTTTGTATTTTGGGAACTTGTCGTATGGACTTCAGCATTTATTATACCATTAGGTAAATCAAGACGTGCATCGTTTATCTATTATGTTGTAAGTTCTATTGGTTCTATGGCAACCTTGTTTGCCATTATGTGGATTTACAAGTTGACAGGTACCATGATGATCAAAGAAGCTTTAATGTCAGTAGACTTAAACTTCTGGCCATCAGTAATCTTGTTTATGACTTTTATTTTATCTGGCTTAACAAAGATTGGTATTTTTCCATTCCATGTTTGGTTACCATTAGCCCATGGCAGCGCACCACATACATTCTCACCGATTTTATCAGGTGGTTTGGTTAAATTAGGTGCATATGTGGCTTACTTAAGTGTCGCAGTATTTCCATCTTATGAAATATTCGGTGAAGGTTGGATGTATAGAGGCATTCCACTACCAATCTATTTTTTAATGGTACTGGGCGCAATCAGTATTATTATTGGTACAGTTATGGCCATTAAACAAGATGATGCAAAGAAACTACTTGCATTCTCATCAGTAGCAAACGGTGGTTATATTCTTATTGGTATCTTAATGATGGATGAAATTACATTTGCTGGTGGCTTGTTACACTTGTTTGCCCATGCGGTTGCCTCAGCTACAGCGTTTTTAACGATAACTGCAGTGGCATATAGAACAGGTACAACAAAAATTTCTGAATTAGGTGGTATGATTCATAGAATGCCAATCACCTATACGGTTTACTTAATTTCAATCATTTCCATGGCTGGTATTCCTCCTATGGCAGGTTTTGTTTCTAAATGGCTGATCCTTCAAGGCTTAGCGAGCAAAGGTTTAATTATCATTGCATTTGCAGCATTCTTTGGATCAATTGGTTCCTTTATGTATGTTTTCAGACCTTTGGCTGCAGTCTTCTTGGGACAGTTAGCACCTAAACATGAAAACTTGAAAGAAGCACCTATTATGATGTTAATTCCAATGATTTTAATGACAATCATTACGTTGACTGTTGGTGTTGTACCAAAACTTGTATTAAACTTTATCGTTGATGTTCAAGCAGAAGCGGGTATTAAAGTAGTTTCTATGACTGGCGGGGCACTAGATGTGTTCAATGGCTACTTAGATGCGACAAGGGTATTCGTAATCTTTGGTTTTGGTTTCTTGATTGCCCTTGTCTTGTTCTTATTAATGCCAAAAACAAGATCAGTGAGTTTGATGGATACCTATACGTCGGCAGAATTCATTTATACACCTGAATTATTACATTATGCACACGATTTCTATGCTCCTTTTGAGAGACTTTACAAAAATCATCCTTCTACATTGAAGTTGTATGAACGTGCATCCTTAAAATTAAAGGAAATTGGCTTATTTGTTGATTATGCCTTTATGAATCAGAGACCAGCAACTTCAATTATGTGGATTCTCATTATTGTAACAATAGTAACGATTGGAGGTGCTTTCTAATGACATTCCAGAATTTCTTAAACGCATTCCTGTTTGTTCTGGCAGCATTTGCATTCCAGACATCGATTACAGGTATTAATAGAAAAGTGATGGCCAGACTTCAAAAAAGAAGAGGTCCTAGATGGTATCAACAGTTTCTAGATATTTTTAAGGCATTGAGTAAAAGTTCGATTTCTCACGGCTGGGTATATGACTTTGGTGTCATTATGGCACTTGGTGGTATCATGGCAACCGTTATATTTATTCCAGTAGCTGATTTTAGAGCATTTCCAAATACAGATAATATCTTTATTATTTCATATGTTCTAGCAGTAGGTATGCTAGGTATGGCCATGAGTGCATCTGGGTCAGGTAACCCTTGGGCAAGTATTGGTGTTGGAAGAGCCCTTACCAATATGTTGGCATATGAAGTGCCTTTTATGGTGGTTGTTGTGACGATGATCTTCGGTTTTAAAACAGCATCAGTAGGTGAAATTGCAGGGATTCAACAGGGATTAGGTATTTTTGGATGGAACTTATTCAGAATGCCATTAGGTGCAATCGTTGGTTTCATTTCACTTCAAGGTATGCTTGGCAAGAAACCCTTTGACTCTTTCATAGCACCAGCAGAAATTGCTTCAGGTCCTATGGTTGAGTATGGTGGCAAACATTTGGGAATGTTGTTTATTCTCCATGATTTATCAACATTCATTGAAGTCTCACTAATTGTAAATTTATTCCTTGGTGGTGGCGCTACATTCTTAGAATTCGGTATTAAATATTTTGTGGTATATACCCTTGCTAACTTAGTTTCAGGTATTTCACCAAGATTTAAAATTGATCAAGCAGTGGTATTCTATTATAAATTCCCACTTCTAGCATCAATTGTTCAAGGCTTCATAGTTATATTTACAGGATGGGGGGTTACAAAATGGCTATAGGTGATAAAGTAGAATTAAGTTCATGGGAGAAACTTGGGAATTTCTTCAGAGGCCGTTCTGTATGGATGATGTGGTATTGTACAGGTTGTGGTGCCATTGAAATGCCTCCGACGATGACATCAAGATTTGACATGGAAAGATTAGGTATGGGTCCAATGGCGACACCGCGTCAAGCAGATATTCTTCTAGTAACAGGCTATTTAAGTGTTAAGACCCTAAGAAGAGTTATCTACTCATATGAGCAGATGCAAGATCCAAAGTATATTATTGCTTTTGGTGCTTGTGCAGTGAATGGTGGTATTTACTTTGATTCTTATTCAACAATCAATAAATTGGATGATTATTTGCCAGTAGACATGTATATTGCTGGTTGCATGCCTAGACCAGAAGCGATTATGAATGCTTTCAATGATCTACAAGAAAAAATTAGAAACAACGAAGTAGATGGTTGGAAGCGATATAAGAAGAATTATGATCAGTATAAAAAGAATCAGTTAAAAGCAGTTGGGGAGGTGTATGTACATGATGAATTCCATGAATAATTTAAAGGAACAATTAAAAGCTCATTATAAAATTGCTGCCTTTGAAGAACCTACCAAGATGCAGTTGGCTTTTAACGTAGAACCGGACAAGACTCTGGATGTACTAGCATACTTGAAAAGCATAGGTTATGGACAATTAAGCCTATTGACATGTATAGATTGGATTGAAATTGAAGAATTCCAATTGGTATATATTTTATTCAACTGGGACAATGGTATTCATCTATTGGTTAGAACCAGTATAGATCGGAATAATCCTAAATTCAGAACCATTGAACATATTTATCCAGGCGTTAAATACTATGAAAGAGATGTTCATGAATTCTTTGGTGTAGAATTTGAAGGCAATGAAGACTCTTACAAGCATTTATTCTTGGAACTTTGGGAGGCTGATTGTCCTTTGAAAAAGGACTTTGATCCACTTGAATTTTCAACAAACCGTTATGGTAATAGAAAATATGAAACTAATTTTCCGAGAAAGGTAGGAGGCGAGTAAATGGAAGTCAATAAATTAAAAGAAGTCAAACTGTTTCTCGGTCCTCAACATCCTGGTATGCATGGTAACTATTCAGTACACATGTATGTAGATGGTGATATTATAAAAAAAGCTAGACCAATGCCTGGTATGTTACACAGGGGTTTCGAGAAACTTATGGAAAGAAAACTTTGGATGAGTAACATGGCAATCATTCCAAGAATCTGTGTAATAGAGCCAGACATCAATGAAATGGTTTATGCCATGGGCGTTGAAGCTTTGGCCGGTGTAGAAGTTCCTGAAAAAGCAACTTGGATTCGCATGATGATTCTTGAAATGGCAAGAGTTGCAACCCATCTTTTTGCTTTAGGTGGTATTGGTGGTCCGACAGGTTTATATACTTCTATGTATTGGGCTGTTGCAGAGAGAGATTTAATCTTGGATTTGTTTGAAAAATTAACTGGTGCTAGAGTATATCATATTTTTATTGTACCAGGTGGCGTTAGAAAAGACTTGCCAGAAGGTTTTAAAACACAATTAGGTACATACTTGGAATCCCTTGAAAAGAAATTACCAGAATATCAAGAACTTCTTCTTAAGCATCCAATTATTCATACCAGATCAAAAGATAATATTCTTTTACCTGCTGAAGTGGTTCATGAATTAGGGGTAACGGGAATTGGTATGAGAAGTGCTACTGGGAAAGCCTATGACCTAAGAAAAGTTAAACCTTATGCTTTTTATGATCAAGTGGAGTTTGAAGTACCTACAGCGACTTATTCAGACGCATTAACAAGAATTCATCTCAAATTCCAAGAGATACAACAAAGTATACGTATTTTAAAACAAATTATCGAAAAGATGCCAGATGAAGGTCCTGTCAAAGCACCAATTGGCACAGGAAATGCACTAAAATTAAGAGTGCCTGCAGGTATGGTATATACAGCTGTGGAGTCTACACGTGGAGAATATGGCTACTTCATCGTTTCAAATGGCAAAGAAAAACCTTATCGTATTGCTGTAAGAGGAGCATCGTATCCACAAGGTTTATTAGGTATAGAAAGATACCTTCCAGGTCATCGTATTGATGATGCGCCACTATGGATGGATACAATGGGTGTTTGTTCGCCTGAGATTGATAGATAGGAGGCTGCTATATGAAACAAGAAAAAAGCATGTTGTCTCCTCTAAAAGCTTGGAAATACCTAGTAAAAGAGCCTGTAACAGTTTCGAAAAAAGATATTTTTGTTAAACCGAGAGAAGCTGCTGATCGTTATCGTGGTTTTCATGTCAATGAACATGATAAGTGTACAGGTTGTGGAACATGCAGTGAAATATGTCCAACGGATGCCATCAACATGATTGTTCTTCCAGATCAACCTTTTGTAGATGGTAAGAAAAATGAAAGACCGGCTTTTGATTATGGCAGATGTTCATTCTGTGGTTTATGTGTTGATATTTGTACTGGAGATTCACTTCATATGACCAAGGAATATGTTCATATTACTCCAGATGTCAACCAAATGTATTTCATGCCGGATGAACTTGGTATCCATCAGAAAAAATTTGAAAATGGATGGTTGCGAGATGAAGTTTCAGAACTTTTAGATCTTGAGCGTTATGAAATGAAACATGAAGGCGTTTCAAGAAAATCAAGTTTTATAGAAATAGTAAAAGGCTTCTCCTATGAAATGGCTTTGGCGGAAAGTTCGAGATGTGTGGAATGTGGCGTTTGTACCCAGACTTGTCCTGCTCAAATGAATATTCCAGAATACATTAGAACCGTTTATGATGGTGATCTCAAAAAAGGTATTGAATGGATCTATAAAACAAACCCATTGGCTAATGTATGTGGTCGTATTTGTACCCACAAATGCGAATCTGCATGTGTAATCAGTAATCGTGGAGATGCTGTAGCCATTCGATGGTTAAAAAGATATATTGTAGACAATACGCCAATGGATCAATATGAAGCAGGGGCACTCGCATATGTTACAGAAAAAACCAATGGCAAGGTTGCAATTGTAGGTTCTGGTCCTTCTGGACTGTCTTGTGCCTATTATTTATCAACCTTAGGCTATGAAGTCGATGTTTATGAAAAAAATGCATTGCCTGGTGGTGTAATCCGTTATGGTGGCCCAGAGTATCGTCTGCCGGAAGAAAGTGTGAAAAAAGATATTCTAATGATTGAAAATGCTGGTGTCAATTTCATTTGCAATACGGAATTGGGTAAGGATATTAGTCTTGAAACCTTGGAGGAAAAGTATGATAGTGTCTTTTTAGGCATAGGATTTTCATATTCACGTCCTCTACCAATTCCAGGCAGCGACAATCATGAAGTAAAATTCGCCATTGAATTTTTAGGACAAGCGAGAGATTACAACCGTGGTTTAAGAGCTATACCTGATATCTCAGATGAAGTTATCGTTATAGGCGGTGGTAATGTTGCCTTTGACGTTGCAAGAACATTAATCAGACTTCAGGAAGAAAAGTATGGCAAGTCTTCGGTCGCTATGGCGGCACTAGAACACCGTGAGATTCTACCTGCTGATTTAGAGGAAATTGAAGAAGGTGAAGAAGAAGGTTTAAAATATAGCTTTGGTTATGGTCCTCAAGCCATCAAAGTAGAGGATGGGATTATTAAGGGGCTTCATGTGAAAAAAGTACTTTCAATCTTCGATGGTGAAGGCCGCTTTAATCCAAGTTATGATGAAGAGGATCAAAAGATTATACCTGCTAAACAAGTTTATATTGCCATAGGACAAATGGCGAATTTTGATTTCTTCAATGAGGAGATGAAAAATAATATTGAGTTCTTTAGAGGCAAAGTTAAAGTAAATGACAATGGTCAGTTTGATCACTATCCATGGTTGTTTGCGGGTGGGGATATTGTAAGGGGACCGGATATTATCAATGGTGTAGCAACAGGTCATGATGCTGCAAAGGCCATTGATGCATATATTCGATCAAAATAAGAGGTCATGCTCTGGTTCTTCCAGAGCGACCTTGATTTTTTCCAAAGAAGGAAAACGTTTTCTAACGAAAGGAAAAGTAGATGAAATTCAGTAAAAGTATGTTATCGCCTGTAAAGGCGTGGAAGTATTTGGTAAAAGAACCGGTAACTATACCGAAAAAGGACATCTTTGACCAACCAAGAGAAGCGGCAGATAGATACCGTGGATTTCATATCAATCATCATGATCAATGTGTTGGATGTGGCTCATGCAGCGAAATATGTCCTACTGAAGCGATTACAATGATTCCTATTGAAGGCAGAGAAAAAGCGTTGGGTAGAACGGATGAATTGCCAGCATTTGATTATGGTAGATGCTCTTTTTGCGGTCTCTGTGTTGATATTTGTACATCAGATTCATTAAAAATGACGAAGGAATATATTCATATTTCAACGGATGTGAATTCCATGATGTTTCTACCAGATGAGCTTGGAATACATCATACATATTATGAAAATGGTTATACGAGAGATGAGAGTTCAGAATTGCTAAACCTAAAAGCTTATTCAATGGATGAAATTCCTCATGAAGGCAGAAATGAATCCTTTATGGAATTAATCAAAGGTTTTTCTAAAGAAATGGCGATTTCGGAAGCTTCCCGTTGTGTAAGCTGTGGTGTATGTACAGACACTTGTCCTGCACACATGCATATTCCAGAGTATATACAAACTGTTTATGATGATGACATGAATAAGGGTTTATCCTTGTTATATGAAACTAATCCATTACCAAATGTATGTGGTCGTATTTGTACCCATAAATGTGAGACGGCATGCGTCATCGGTAATCGTGGTGAAGCAGTATCCATTCGTTGGTTAAAGCGTTATATTGTAGATATGGCAGATGATCAAGCCTATGATAAAATGATCGTTCAGCCGTTAGTGAAACCGTCTAAACAGGCTGTTGCCATAGTAGGTTCTGGACCTGCAGGCCTATCTGCAGCATATTATTTAAGAACCATGGGCTATGAGGTTACGGTTTATGAATCAAGACCTCAAGCGGGCGGTGTTGTAAGATATGGAGCTCCTGAATATCGACTACCGGATGAAAAGGTATCCGAAGATGTTTCAGTTATTGAGAGAACGGGTGTAAAAATTATTACCAACACAACTGTAGGAAAAGATATTTCCTTAGAAGTTTTACACGAAAAATTTGATGCCGTATTTGTAGCGACAGGTTTCTGGAAACCAAAATACTTAGATATACCAAATACTGATCATCCTGATGTATGTAACTCCATTGATTTCTTGGCACAAGCAAGAGATTATACAAGAAAAATGGGTCCTATGCCAGAAATCCATGAAAAAGCAATCGTCATTGGTGGCGGTGATGTTTCCTTTGATGTTGCAAGAACTTTAGTGAGGTTCCAAAACGAAAAATTCGGTAAACATCATGTTGCATTTATTGCCAGAAAAGATGAGAAAAACTTGGCAGCTAGCCTAGAAGAAATATTGGAAGCAAGAGAAGAAGGGGTTATATACAACTTAAATGCTTCTCCTGTACAAATTGATGTAGATGCTGAAAATAGAATCTGTGGTGTAACCGTTTCTAAATGTGAGACACTTGAAATTGAAGGTCGCTTACGAACGATTTCTGATCCAGAACAACAATGCTGTATTGAAGGAACGCAAGTTTACTTTGCAGTAGGAACCGATCCGGATTATGATTATCTTCTAGAAAAACTAGAGGGACAACTTAAAATTGAGCGTAACAAGCTTAAAATTAAGGAAAATGGTCAAGTTGAAGGGATTGAATGGTTATTTGCTGGTGGAGATATCGTTCATGGTCCAGATATTATTTCAGCCATTGCTGATGGTCATGAAGCCGCAAGAGGTATTGATGCATATTTAATGAAAAAATAATAGAAGAAAGCCAAAATGGCTTTCTTTTATTATTTTTTTTTGAAAGATTCATGTTGTACAAGCATGAGTCTGTTGGTATCAAAAGGCCATAGCAAATAGTGTTCGTTCATGCTATTCATCTCCTCGCGAAGATCATATAACCCATAAGATCCTAATCCATGTCCATAGCCTCTAATATATTGATAGACATGTTCCTTTAGAAAGTTTTGATCTTGTTGCTGATCGATTAGAAGTAGAGCGGTCTTGTCCGTAAAATCATATTCTAATATATCCGAGAAGACTATTATAGTTCCGTTATCTTTTAATAAAGCTTTTAGTTTTCTGTGAAAGAGTTGAATACGTTGGCCTACAAAAGTCATCAATTCATGTATTTCAGCATGTTTCTCCAATTGATAAAATAAAGGAATTAAGAGTTGAGTATAGATTGGCAGTATAATAATGGCATCGTACTCATCTTCATGATTGAACTCATACGCTAAGGTATAAGTATTGAAAATCTGTGGATATAAATTTGGATTTTTCTCCAAGGCTTTATAAAACTCTGAAGGTAGTCCAGTGACATCCTCTATAATATAGTCAAACAACACATTTTGAAATGCCATGCCTTTATTGATTGAAGATTCATCCACATCTACTAGAGTCACTTGATATTTTTTTAATCTCTGATAATCAAGATCCAAGCCGTTTCCAGCTCCAATAATTAAGATTTTTTGATTTGCCTCAAGAGCGTTTGTAATTAAATCGGTTATCTGATTTCTGTAATCTGTCCAAGCGATATAAGTTGCTTGAAAGGGTATGGATAAATTGAGTTCTTTAAAAAATCTATTCATTGTTATTGTCATCCTTTAGTTGAAATAAAGTTTCTACTGAAACCTCCAAAGTTTCAGCCAGTTTTAAGGCAAGCACTAAGGAAGGATTATATTTATTTTGTTCAAGTGCAATAATAGTTTGTCGGGTACAACCAACAGCATCGGCTAGGTCTTGCTGTGTCATATCCGCTTTACTTCTTCGGATTTGCTTGATTTGATTGAACAACAGTTGCTCAGGCATTTAATACCCCTGCTTTCTATAAAGTATTAAAGCAGTTACTGCCATGGACAGGTTAGCAACAATTACAAGGGAGTATGCAATAAACCACAGCCAGCCAACTGGAACAGCACCTTTATTTTCGTAAAGGGTATAGAGGAGTATAGCTGTACTAAAAACATAAATTAAAGTTGAAATATAACCAAAACTCATGGCTTTATGTTGAATATAAAGGTCTCTTTCATCTCGTTTGAACCCAAAACGTTTCGTTTTTTCAAGAATCATCAAAGTTAAATCTGCAGTGTACCCAAATAAAAACAAAGCTGCAAGAAGCAAAGTTTTTGTTTTGTTGTCACCCCATTCCAATATTGTGCTTGGGTTACTAAAAATCATAACCATAAACAGACCTACCAAGGTCCAAGAACAAGCTTTTATAATTGTAAATTTCATCGCTTTACTCATAGATATCACCTCATAATTAAAGTAATATATTTTTTACATTTTGTCAAAAATATATTACTTTACTTTTGTGATATAATAAGAATATGCAAGAGAGAAAAGAGGTCTTAATGAAAAGCGAAAAAGAAAAAATGTTGTTAGGAGAAATGTACGATTCCTCTGATGAAACCTTATCGAAGGAAAGACTACATGCAAGAAAAATGATACAAGCATTTAACTTTGCTTCATATGATGATGAACTTCAAAGAGTTGCTCTTTTAAAGGACTTATTTGGTAAAACTGGTGACTGGATCAAAATAGAACCTAATTTTAGATGTGATTATGGTTATAATATTTCAGTAGGCGAAAACTTCTTTGCTAATTTTGATTGTGTTTTCCTAGATGTTTGCGCCATTGAGTTTGGTGACAACTGTATGCTTGGACCGGGTGTTCACATTTATACGGCAACCCACCCATTGGATGCAAAAACAAGAAACAGTGGTAAGGAATATGGCAAACCAGTGAAAATTGGTGACAATGTTTGGATTGGCGGTAGAGCCATTATTTTACCTGGCGTGACCATTGGGAACAATGTGGTTATTGCTTCTGGTGCTGTGGTTTCAAAGGATGTACCTGATGATGTGGTCATCGGTGGCAACCCTGCTAAAATTCTAAAATATATGAATGAAGATAAGCTAATTTAATGGATACCTAAGGTATTCATTTTTTTTGGATTTTAGAAAGTTTTTAGAATTTCATTAAAAGGCTTTTAGAGTTGTTTTCTATACTGTAAGTACAAAAGGTAATTACAACAACTATAAAGGAGTATGAAATGAAAAAGAAAGTTATGATTTTAGTCGCAATGCTGACAGCATTTTCATTATTGGCAGTTTTAGCATTTGCAGGCACACAACAGGAAAATGGCTACACGTTATTTAAAGAGGTTTTAAAAGCAGAGGATACATCGATTGAGTCTGGATCTGTTCAAGGATTCTTAAAAGTAACAGATAATGGTGAAACCTTATTCAGCTTGAAAGGACAATTTGAAGGAAATTTTGAAGAAGAGCAGGCATCAGGTCAGTTTACAATGGTTGCCGATGGTTTTGAAAAAACCTTAGATTTCTATGGTGCAAATAACTTGTTTTATATCATAGATGCTTTAAATGAAACTGCATATGTTGGCACGGATGAAACAATGCCAGAAAGACATAACATGAAGCGTGATATGAATGAAGAATTTAAGGGTTTAGACGACAAATCAGAAGCGATTTTGGATCTTTTAATTGGAGATATGAAACATGAATTTGAGATTGTTGAAGATACCGATGGTACATTGGATGTTCAGTTTGAATTAACTGAAGAAGAAATTCCAGCATTAATCAACTTATTATTGTCATTAGATGATCCTGAAGACATGTCCTTTGAAGCAGAAAACTCATTGGAATACTCAGAATATCCATTATTTAACGAATTGGAAAACCTTGAAGTAAAAGATGTTACATTGGAAGACATTCAAATGACTTATTTAAATATTACATTGGATTTGGATGCTGACAAAACCATGGAAGGGATATCTGTTCAAGTGAAATTCCAAGGAAAAGATGAGTTCAATGTAAATCATGAGGTGGTTTTGGAAGGTCAAGTTTCTAATACTGAATCAGAAAATGTGGAAATTCAAGTTCCTGATTTGACAGGTTATACGATTTACGAAGTGAATGAACAAGAACAAGAATAAGAGGTGAGTGATCATGTTATCTATTCAAAATTTAACAAAACGGTATGATCACAATAAAGGGATTTTCGGGTTTGACTTAGAGGTCAAACCTGGAACCATCACTTTGTTGTTAGGTCCAAACGGTGCAGGTAAAACCACTGCCATGAGAAGTATTTTGCATTTAACAGATTCTGATTATGATCAAATTGTTTATTTGAATGAGAACTTTGATCGTAAAAAAAGTTTAAAAACCATAGGTGCCATGATCTCAAAACCCGCATTTTATGATTATCTCACAGGTTTTGAACATCTTAAACTGATGAAAGCCTATTATCCCATTACAGATGAAAGGATCCAACAAGTCCTTGAACAGGTTGGACTGAAAGAACATCAAAATAATAAAGTTAAAACCTATTCCACTGGAATGAAGCAAAGACTGGATTTTGCCAGAGCGATGATTCATAATCCTCAACTGCTTATTTTAGACGAACCTTTTAGTGGTTTAGACATTGAAGTGAAATATGCTTTCAAACAAATCTTAACCCACTTGAAAAATGAAGGTAAAAGCATTCTCATATCCAGTCATATGGTTGGTGATTTATCAGTGTTAGCTGATCATGTGGTTATTATCTATGAAGGTAAAACTTTATTCAAGGGACCTAGGCCTGATGACACTCATGACTTGGAAGAGCTCTATCTCACTCAAATAGAAGCGTACAAGAAAGGAGACCAACATGAATATCTTAAAAGCAGAATGGCTTAAAATGAAGAAAAAGAGTATTAAAGTACTGATTGGGCTATATGGCTTAATGCTGATTGGACTTACATTCTTGTATGTTTATTCAGAAACCTTTGGAGGTCTCATGCTCTTTAATAAGGGCCAGTTTGTCAGTAGCTCCTTGAAGTTAATGATGACGCTTGTATTGCCGTTGGTCTCCTTATTTATGGCATCCAGCTTATTTGGTTCTGAACTTCAACAAGGAACCATAAAAAATATGCTTTTACTGCCCATTGAAAAAACACAAATTTTCATTTATAAAATCATCGCAATTATTGGTTTGTTATTTGGTATTTTATCACTTCAGTTTGTTTACAGTACTATTATTAGCATCATCTTTGATGGTTGGATTAGTTTTAGATTATTGGGCAGCTGTTTATTAAGCTATTTCGGCGCACTATTGGTATTAGGATTAATTGCCAGTATAGGTGCAGTGTTGACCTTGATAATCAAATCGAATGGACTGGCACTATTATTAGGATATTTTAGTTACATTGTTTTAGGTGTTTTGAATATTTATTTCCCTATTTTAAGACCAATTAGTCTACCGACTATCATGGATCAATACCATCACTTGCTATTTTCAGGTTATCTCATTCAGTTGTTATCCATAGTTGCCTATTATATAATGATACTATCAGCAGGCATACTAATATTTGATAAAAAGGATGATGAATTATGTCAATTCGAGTAAAACTCGTACTCACATACGCTATTCTAGTAGTAATCAGTGCAATGATCTTGATTGGTACTGGAATAGCTATGATAACTGAATTTTTTACTTCTGCATCAGAGGTTTTATTTCCTGATAATAATGGCACTTTCATTGGAAAAAAAGTCATTGAGTACCTTGCAGAGTTGAAATATCAAGAAGAACATCACCCAGAAAACCTTAATGATCCAAAGTTCATTGAAGAACTTACAAAAGCATCGGATTTCTTTAATGGTGGTGTTGTTGTTTCTTATGAAAATCAATACTTCAACTTCAATGAAGAAATCATTGATTCTGAAGCATTGTATGAGAAACTCATTCCAGATCAATTGGACGATAATCATAACAATAACGACAATATCATTACAGTAGGCAGTAAAAGGTATTTCTATGCAGATTATACTTTTAATGAAACCACTGATCCAGTGACCTATTATTTCTTATTTGATATTTCCAATATGGAAGTGTTAAGAAGTGAAGGGGGTCAAGTTTTCTTTGGAGGGGTTTTTATAATTTTATGTTTGATTATGGTCCCTTTAATACTAATTCTAACTAAAGATATCATAAAACCTATTCGACAATTGAAATATGGTGTTAATCATATAAAAAATGGGGATTTGGACTTTGAATTGAAAGCTAAGACCAACAATGAAATTGGTGAAGTAATAGGCTACTTTGATGTTATGAGAAGGGAATTGAAAAGTTCTATTGAAAAGCAAATTCAGTTCGAAGAGAATCGAAAAGAACTGATTTCAAGCATCAGTCACGATTTGAAAACACCGATTACATCTATAAAGGGACACATTGAGGGGATACGTGACGGTGTAGCCAACACACCAGAGAAGTTAGAAAAATATTTAAATGTAATATATCAAAAATCCAATGATATGGATCAATTGATTGATGACTTGTTTTTATTCTCTAAACTGGATTTGAATAAACTGCCTTTTGAAATGAACCCATATGATTTCAAAGCCTTTATTGAAGAAATTTATACTGAAATGAAACTTGGATGGGATGATGATTTACATCACATTAATTTATCCCTTTCAGAAGAAAAATTTCCAGTCTATATGGATGGTCAGAAGATGAAACGTGTTTTTGTAAATATTATTCATAACGCTATGAAGTATATGGACAAGGAAAATCAAGAGATTCAAATAGGGATTAAGAAACAGGACCGTTTTATTAAAATTGACATATCGGATAATGGTCAAGGGATCCCGGAAGAACAGTTACCCTTTATCTTTGATAGATTCTATCGTGTGGATGAATCAAGAAATTTAGATACTGGTGGTACTGGATTGGGTTTGGCTATTGCAAAACAAATCGTTGAACAGCATAAAGGCCATATTTATGCTGAAAGTTGTTTAGGTGAAGGGACGACCATCACCATCCTTTTAAGTACAGATTTGAGGGAACTAAATGAAGAAGATATTAATCATCGAAGATGAAGTCACCATAGCAGAATTAGAAAAAGATTATTTGGAATTTGAAGGTTATCATGTAGATATTGGAAAAGATGGACTTACAGGATTAAAGATGGCTAAAACAAAAAACTATGATTTGATTATCTTGGATTTAATGTTGCCTGGCATGAATGGTTTTGATATCATGAAGGCAATCAGAGGAAGTATGAATATTCCTATGCTTATGGTTTCGTCGAGAAAAGAGGATTTTGATATCATTAGGGGTTTTGGATTAGGTGCTAACGATTATATTACTAAGCCTTTTAGTCCGGGACAATTAGTTGCAAGAGTGAAAGCCCATCTTTCCAACTATGAACGATTGGTTAAAGATGAATCGACGCCACTTCTAGCCATACGGAACTTAATCATTAACCATGAAGCTAGAGAAGTAACTATAGGAAATGAATCTGTACAACTAACGGTTACGGAATATGATTTGCTCTACTTTATGGCGAATCACCCCAATAAAGTTTTTTCTAAAGAGCAACTCTTAGATCAAATTTGGGGCATGGATTATTTTGGTGATGGGGCAACGGTAACGGTACACATAGGAAAATTAAGAGATAAAATTGATAAACATTCGACGACTCAAACACCATTTTTTGAAACTGTTTGGGGTGCAGGATATCGATTTAGAGTTTAAGAGGTCTTCGGACTTCTTTTTTATTTTCTACAAATCTTAAACTTTTTTTAAAGAGAGTAGTTTTCCTTGAATGTTTTTTTCCCAATAGAACTTGTATAAGTTATATTATTATGGCAATGAAGGAATAGAAATACTGTGAGAAAGATGGTTGAAATTCATATGAATTTAGTAAAATGTATTCATATTAATGAATTAATCCAATATAAAGTGGTATGAAATAAGTATCACTCAAAGGCATTGTCATTTAATCTTAATAGGACATTTCAGTTGTAAATGCTTATAGTTTCAATAAATTGGGTATAGATAATTTATAAAATATTGACTTAGGAGAAGGTGTTATGGAAGATAACAGATATATAGAATATTTATTAGAAGAAACGATGAAACATCATGGTACCGATCTTCACATTTGTGTTGGTAGCAAGCCTTTAATACGTGTCAATTCCAGATTGAGACCAATAGAGGGGACTGAAATCGTAAAACCACCTGTGGTGGAAGCTATTGTGGATCAGTATTTGTCAGAAAAAAAGAAAATGGAATTAGAAAGAAACAAAACCGTAGATATGTCCTATTCTATTCCAAGATTAGGTCGTTTTAGATGTAACTTTTATTTGCAAAGAGGTACTGTAGCCATAGCGATTCGTTCTTTGCCTCTTGAAATTCCAGATATTGAATCCTTAAGATTACCAGAAGATGTTCTTAGATTTACAACAAAGAAAAAAGGATTAGTCATAATTACTGGTGCCACAGGCAGTGGTAAATCAACGACTTTAGCTAGCTTAATTGCTGTAGTCAATAAAGAATACGATTACCATATTACGACCATAGAGGATCCTGTTGAATACTTGCATAAACACAATCGTAGTTTGGTAACCCAAAAGGAAGTTGGTAGTGATGCTAATTCATTTGTTTCGGCACTTAGAGGTGCTTTAAGGGAAGATCCAGATGTCATCATGGTTGGTGAAATGCGTGATATGGAAACCATAGCAGTGGTTTTAACCGCTGCAGAAACAGGCCATTTGGTTTTTTCAACGTTACATACCAGTGGTGCTGTAAAAAGTATTGACCGTATTATTGATGGATTTCCATTGAGTCAACAAGATCAAATTAGAAGCCAATTAGCAACAACTTTGGAAGGCGTTATTACGCAGCATCTTATTCCTAGAAAAGATCGAGAGGGCATGGTGTTGGCTTGTGAAATTATGGTCATGACACCAGCTATTAGAAATCTTATTCGAGAGGGTAAACATTATCAAATTAACAATTTGATTCAAGGTGGTAGAAGTGATGGAATGCATTCTTTGGAAAGGGAGTTAGCCAAACTTTGCAAGGAAGGTATTATTGATGAAGATGAAGCTAGATTAAGAGCTTCTGATTCACAATTATTTGATTCATATTTATAGCGAGGTATGTGATGAGAGATAAAAGATTAGACAATCAAACAATTGCAATTTTTGCAAGACAGTTGGCTTTGGTTTTAGATTCAGATTTACCAGTGCATTCAGGTTTGGAAGTAATTCAATCTAAGTCAAAGAATATACAATTGATTCAAATGATTGATAATGTTCAAAGTCAATTGAAGGAAGGATATGGATTAAGTGAAAGTTTGTCAAAATATGAAAACTTACTGACGCCATTTGTAACCAACATGATTGCTTTAGGGGAGAAGAGTGGCTCTTTGGTTGGTGTACTGAACCAAATTGCTGATACTTTGGAAAAAGAAATTGAAATGAAAGCAAAAGTAAGATCAGCACTAACTTATCCAATTGTTTTATCTATCTTAATGTTAGGTGTCATTATTTTATTGGTGGTAAAAGTATTCCCTACATTTACGGATATTTTAGAATCCTTAGGTGGAGAAATGCCATTCTTTACGAAAATTATGATGTCCGTTTCCGATTTCTTTACCCATAATATTTTAATTATCATTGGGATTATTGTACTGATTGTCTTTGGATATAATTTTTATAAGAACACTGAAAAAGGCAGATTGAAATTAGACCACTTAAAGTTTTATACGCCAATACATAAAGACATCGTTTCTGCAGTAGTTGGAACGAAATTTTCAAGAAATTTGGCAATACTCATTAAGAGTGGATTTAGTTTTTCAATTTCAATGACCATGTTGAAGCCAATTATGAACAATCTTTATATGGAAAATTTACTTGAAGAAGCTTCAAGTAAATTGAAAGATGGTGCTCAAATGTCTGAAGTTATTCAGGACTTCAATATCTTTCCTGGTGTCATGATCAGATTGTTCTCAGTAGCAGAGCAGACAGGACATATGGATCGTATGTTAGAGAAAATAGCTGTAGAAATGGAAAATGAAGCAGATGCTAGATTGCATAATGTATCTGCAGTGATTGAACCCCTTTTAATTATCATTCTATCCATTTTAATAGGTATCATTTTAGTTTCAGTTATTTTACCGATTATCAATATTTTAAATGCAATCGGTTAGGAGGTTATCATGAATGTACAACGAATAAAAAATATCCAGTTGTTCATTATGGTGCTCATATCAGTTTTACTATTGGTATTTGTAATCAATGGAATTAGTGGCATAAAAAATGATGTAACAGATGCAGAAACCACTAGAGTTAAAGCTTTGGTCAATGAATATGTCATTCAGTGTTATGCAACAGAAGGAGCATATCCCCCTAATATTCAGTACTTGGCTGATCACTATGGTCTAATCTTAAATGAAGAAAAGTATATTTATGAGTATGAACCTGTTGCAGAAAATATCAAACCTTTGATTCAAATTTTCATACGATTAGATTATAAATAGGAGGATCAAGTGAAAAAATATAATCATAACAGTGCAATTGAATCTTTTCTCGTGATGCTTCTTATGGTGGTCTTTACTGCTGCGACTTCATTGATTATTATACAGGGTAAACTCGCTTTTGAACGTGTTACAGAAAATAAATCCCAAGATGAAAATAGTCGGATTGCGCTATCTTATATCAACAAAAGAATACGTCAGAGTGATCAAAAAAATGGGATACAATTAATTGATAATAGCGTTGAAGGAAAAGAAGCTTTAGTCATTAAAAATGATTTGGGTTTTGAGACCTATATTTTCTTTTACGATGGTATGTTATATGAGTGCTATACAGATGAAGCACCTACAATTGAATTAAGTATGCCTTTGGTAGCCCTAGATTACTTAGATTTCACCTTGGAACCTAATGGCATTACTATGGAAATCATTTATGAGCTTCATGGAGAAGATATTTTGTTAGATCAATATATTGCCTTTCGATCGAAAGGAGTTATAGATGTACAAGAATAAGCAAGGATTTACGTTAATAGAGATTATTTTTTCAGTGGCTTTTCTGAGTATCGTAAGTTTAATTATGCTAAAACTTTTGTTCGCATCTTATGATTTGGAAAAGCATATAGATGTACAGGATGTTGCAAGTATAAAAGTTGCAAATTTAACTGAACACATCAAGTCAGATTATCATAATATTCAGAAGGAGCAACTCATATATTATGATGCAAAGTTCAATGAAACAACTCCTCAAGAGGCGGTTTATACCTTAAAGGCTTCGTGTAAAAAAAATGAAGAAGGTTTTGGTAGATTATATGATATATTTGTTCAACTCACCAATGATGATGGTGAAATCATCGTAAGGTTAGAAACAAAACACTATTTTGGTAAGGAGTGATCAGATGAATAATAAAGGTGCTACATCTGTATTGATTATTATGATGATGGTTGTTTTGATGGTGTTTGGTCTAACGATTCTAACTGCTACATTATCCAGTGAAACCTTATCAGATAAAAAAATAGATTGGCTTGAAGAGTATTATGTTTTGGAAGCAGATGCTGCTGTAGCCTTATCCAATTTTGACGAAGCCCTACAAGGGTTAAAAGAACTTGTGGTTGAATCGCCTAAAGGTGATATGACAAGAAGTAATTATTATAAAGAATTGATTAATGATCAATATGAAGATTTCCAACACGTTTTCATTTCAGTTTCAAAAGATCAAGGCGACTATCAGAAGTACATTGATATGGACATTACTTGTTACATACCATCTGACACATTGTCAGATGAAGCATTTTTGACATCTAATAATTTTGAAATCAATCAGTATTTACAAACTCAAGATTTATTTGAGTACAAGGATATTGAATTTGGAGTTCCTTATGCACCAGAGCAATAGAAGGGATGTGGGTTATGAAAAAAATAATTCTAATATTAGTGATTTCGAGTTTGTTGGTTATACCTGTCTATGGCGATAATCAGTGGCAAAAAATTGGTGAAACTGAAACCTTTATTGTTGACCAAGATCCACTTGGTATTATGTTTTTAACTTTTACGAAGCAAGCATATTTCTTAAATGTGCTGGATATGACTGTTAATGTTATAGAGGCGAATGTGGTTATTAATGGGACCGGAATTAACTATGAACACATCAAAGTCGTTATTGAGAAGGATGAAAAAGAATATATATATAATCTTTTAAAAGATATTGAAACATTTCCTTTGCAAATGGGTAGCGGTATTTACAAAATCAGTATTTTAGGTTCAACTGATGGCAGAAGATATCGTCAGTTAAGCACGAAAAATTTTGATTTAACCTTGGAAGAAAATGCAGTTTTTCTCAGTCAATCTCAAACTGTAAACTGGAATATTGAATCAGAATCCACCATACTTGCACAAGTGCTTACTGAAAATGATGAAACTCCAATAGATAAGTTGAACTCTATTCATGATTATGTGGTGCACAATATCTCCTATGACTATGAAAAAGCAGCAACCTTGTCGAATTTGTATGTACCAAACCCAGATGATACTTTGTTGGATGGAAAAGGTATTTGCTATGATTTTGCAGCTTTATTGGCTTCCATGTTACGTTCAGTGGAGGTACCTTCAAAACTGATTAAAGGGTACAGTACTTTTACACCGGTATATCATGCTTGGAATGAAATCTTGATTGATGATGAATGGTATATTGTGGATTCAAGTACAGATTCTATTTTTGTGGCCTATAATGTGCCTTATAAATTAAGAAAGGATGTACGTGACTATCAAACCAGTAAAGAGTATTAGTATAAAAAATTATATTGAAACCCATGAAACCTTTATGCGCAATCAATTGAAACTAGAAGAGAATTTTGAAGATTTACAGGCTTATCATTTGAGACAAATCAAATTTATTCAACATGAAAGATTAATTCATTTACTGGTCCTTATGCTTACTTCTATGATATGGTTTATGAACGTATTGTTTCTTTTAAAAGAACCGATTTTGGGTCTCGTTATTATTTTCTTCATACTGGGTATGTTAGTCGGTTTTTATTTGATGCATTACTTAAAACTGGAAAATACTGTGCAGCGATGGTATTGTATTTATAATACCCTTGAAGAAAAACGAACAGGGTTAAGTTGTAATCTGAATCAAATTTAGGAGGCATAATGAAAATAGTTGTACTGGATGGTTTTACTTTAAATCCTGGGGATTTATCCTGGGAACCGTTAAAATTATTAGGTGAAGCTGTTATTTACGACCGTACAGAAGAAAAAGATATTATCAGTCGAATTGCAGATGCTGAAATTGTCTTTACCAATAAAACACCCTTGGACAAGACTGTTTTTTCAGCTTGTCCACATATCAAATGGATCGGTGTACTTGCAACAGGATATAATGTTATTGATATAGTGGCAGCGAAACAGGCAGGCATATTAGTGGCAAATGTTCCAACCTATGGAACTGACTCAGTTGCTCAGTATGTTTTTGCCCTTTTACTTGAAATGTGTCATCATGTTAAAGAACATGATCTTGCTGTTAAAACTGGGAAATGGTCGGAGCAAAAAGATTTTTGCTTTTGGGATTTCCCTTTAATGGAGTTGGCTGGTTTAACGTTAGGCATTATTGGTACAGGCGAAATTGGGTTAAGAACAGCTGCCATTGGTAAAGCTTTTAACATGAAGGTTATTGCTCACAGCAGAACAGAGAAGCCTTCTGATTTCATTGAATATGCGGATTTAAAGACTTTGTACAAAAATGCTGATGTCATTTCTCTACATTGTCCATTAACTTCTGAGACCATGCACATGATTGATGAAGCAGTCTTAGATTTAATGAAACCCAATGTGATGATCATCAACACAGCAAGGGGACCACTTATTAATGAAAAGGCTATGGCAAAGGCTTTGAATCAAGGAAAAATTGCTGGTTACGCTGCCGATGTTGTCAGTGTAGAACCCATTTCAAAGGATCATATTTTATTAAATGCTAAAAATTGTATTCTGACACCTCATATTGCATGGGCACCAAAAGCAGCCCGTGAGAGATTGATGAAAACAGCCATTGATAATTTAAAACATTACTTGGAAGGCAATCCAATTCATATCGTAAATAAATAGTGGAGGAATTATGAGTGCTGAAAACAAAACGGATTTATCGCTTATGGATGAGTTTGAAAAACTAATTATGGAAGTAACCCATGAAATCATCGACAATGCATTGATTGATGATTTAAAATCCATGCGTAGTGATTTATCTGAACAGTTAAATACTCTAAAAACAAATCATGAAACCTTGTTGAATCAAATCCAAGTGTCGGATCAGATTTTAGAGAAAAGTAAGACTCAAATTACCTCATCTCTACAAACAACTTTATCAAGCTTAAGTGAATTTTCAACTGCTCAAAAGGAAAAATTAGATCATGGCTTTAAGGCTATTATTGAACAGATGTCCGAGCATAAAACACTTGTTGAAGCCTTGTTTAATTCGGGGCATGAGAAAGTTTCAAATGCCCTACATGAAGAATTTACTTCTGGTCAGGAGCACTTGAGTGATGCTTTTCATCATACAACCAATAAGATCAAATCCTTAATCGAAGAAACAACAAATTTGATTGAAAATAAAAATGAAGTCATACAAAACAACTTAGAAAAACTTTATCAGGGATCTATAGAAGCGTATAATAAAATGATTGAGAAGACAACAAGTCAGTTCAATCAAATGCTTAATGAGAGAAACGAATTATTAAATTCTGAAATCAGGATCTTAGACCAAGAAAGAAATAGCGCTTATGGAAACCATGTAGAGTCGCTAAAACAATTATTCAATGGTTATGAAAGTCAATTGTCTCATATATTAGAAAAAAGTGAAAAGCAAATAGATGAGGAAATCTCGCAATTAAGAGAATATTTGTCTAATGGTGAAAAACTAATTGGCAGCAATCAGAAAAGAATTATTGAGATTCAAAGAAGTATTGAAGATAAATTAAACAATACCTTGGTCAGTATTGTTGAAGAAGCCAATACCAATAAAACTCATATTGAAAATGGTATTCATGCCATGGATACATTGGTAGAAAAGGTGAACAAGGAACTTTTTAGATTAACTGAACTCAATAATGCCATTAACATAAAAATGGACCACAATATTCAAAAAATGAAATCACTTGAAAAAAACAATAAAAGAACCTTGATTATCGCAAGTATTTTTGGTGGTATTGTTACAGTTGGCGTTATTGTTAATATCATTTTAACTTTGGGAGGTTAAATGCCAGATTCACAAGCCGTTCAATCCTTAAAGACATTTTATAATCGTTTAATTTCCATGAGACAGTTAAACCAAGATCAAAAGGTAGCTGTCTCTATTCGTCATGGGATGAATCAACTTAATGCGTTAAAAAAGGGTTTAGGGGATTTATTGCAGGAAGAAAATGGGTTTAAGATGACCTTTGATCAAATGATAAGTGAGACAAAAGTAAAACTGGAGAATCTGCTTGTTAAGCAGGGGTCTTTACAATTAGCTTTTTTCGGTGATGATGTTAAAAGTCCCTTGATACAAGAGATCTTGAATATTGATTTTCCTTGTCCTGATTTTTGTGACACTTATAGATATCAATTTAAAGGTATTTCACCTGAAAAGATAGATATACAATTGGATTCAGAACAAGTGATTTCTTCTGAAGAGTTTTATCCTTATTTAGAACAGCAAGCAGCTTATTATGAGCATGAAAAAAAACTTCTTACAGAGCAGTGGGAAGCTTTTCAAAAGAACTTTGATGATGAACCGGGGTTTTTAAAAAAAGTAGAAGAAGATTATCGAAAGCGTTTGGAAGAGTGGAATTTTAAGTGCGATGCCTTTAAAATGTACATTAATCGTGAGTGGTTGGTGACTTATTCATTTATTGACATTAAAAAGGAAATGGATCCAGTTGAATTGTCTTATTTATATGATGGCTTAATTTATGTTTTTGATAATAAAAAGTTGTATTATCAAAAAGATTTAAAGGTGATAGAAGCTTTAAAACTTAAACCTGGTCTTGCTATTGTTACAACAGACAATAATACTGATTTAACAGTAGATGTTCAGAGACAATTTGAGAATCAATTTAAAAAGGTTATGATGCTCAATCTAAATCAAGTAGAGGTCTCCGATATCATTCACGCTTTAGATGAGATGTTTGATGCAAATTATGAGCAGATTAAATTGACATCAAAACGTATGAGTTTTGAAAGAAATTTAAAAGTTTTTAAGAACGAAACAAAATCTTTAACACAACATTTGATTCAAACTTACAATCAGCTCGCTCTCCTTAGAAGTGAATTAAAAACAAATATAGAAAAGGAACATCATCAGTTGAGATCAAAGGTTCTTTGGGTGATTAACAATTATGAGATGCAAGTAAAGTTGGCTTTGGAAGAGCAGTTGAAAGAATATACTTCAGAAAAAACCAGAACCTTTCAAGACTTCTTGAAGGATATTATGTTCAAGGATAAATTTGAAAAGGATTTAGAAAAGTTAAAGAATAATTTGAGAAAAATGGTTTTAAGATTCTATGAAAAAAACAGAGCTGATTATGAAGAAGATTATAATTACTTTGATCCTTTATCCCATGAAGAGAGAAATTATAAAGAAGTGATAGAATTGAAAAATCATGTTTTGTTTGAAGTGACAGATATTTATGAGCAATTAAATCAATACAATAATAAGATGATTTTTACAAGAAGAAAAAAAATTAATCAACTTCAGGAAGATATTTTAGTTTATCTGGAAAAAACAACAGAAGCAGTTAAAAAACTTTTCTTTGATGAAATTCAATTGAATATTACAACGATGCATCAAACCTTATATCAAAATTTTGAACATGCCTTTGAAAAGAAATATTGCAAAATGGATGATGTGAATCGTATTGTTCGTTTTGTTGATGATGAAGTAAAAAAAATATCAACAACTTTAAAAGAACTAACGCTAAGAGATATCATATTAACAAAATAGGATGAGAAAAATGAAAGATGAATTGAAGAAGTTCTTAAGAAATTTCCTGAGTTGTGATGAAAACACTTTAGAAGAAATTATTAAGCTACTGGATTTTAGGACTTATGAAAAGCATAAAATTCTCGTTGCACAAGGAGCATATACAGATCGCTGTTATTTTGTTTTACAGGGACTATTAAGACAGTATCATGTTGATGAAGATGGTAATGAAGTGACAGCTCAATTTTATACACAGGGCATGTCTGCCTTACACGATATAAAGGAAGAAGCCTTTAATCAATTGGAGACTTTAGAAGATACAGTTGTGGTGGTTGGTGATAAAGCCTCTGAGGAAAGGATGTATAAAGCCTTTAGTCAGGTACAGTCAGCCAATATGGCTATAATGGCTGAACAGTTGAATCAAATCCACAGAGATTTTACGTTGTTTAAAAAAGCATCCCCTGAAGAACGGTTGCGTATGCTCTTAGAAGATAAGAGAGATTTAGTCAATCGTGTTCCCCAAAGAATGCTAGCAAGCTATTTAGGGATGACACCAGAATCTTTTAGTCGAATCAAAAAAAGAATGCAATGAAAGTGGCTTAAGCCACTTTTTCTAAATGCACTGAAAGTGGCTTAGGCCACTTTTTCTGTTTTCCAAGCTTTTTTAGTGAGCAAAAATATTGAGAATGCAACTTCAGAAAACATCATTGGAACACTTAAAATGCTCTCAATGAAAGACGGATAAGAAATTGATAAAGCGTTCATTCCATGTATACCTGAATATGAAAGTCCTGCAATCAAGAAGAGATAAACAAAAATTCTCGGTACAAAGGTTGCACTTTTACTGGTTAATCCAATGAAGAATAAGTGTACACCAAAGACAATTAAACCCAATGACCACCATTTTTCAAAATTCATAAAGGCATCATAAAACTTTTCAGCAGTCGTTTCTTGAGAAGCCTTCATCAATGAGAAAATTCCCAAACTGAGTAATAGGGTGTATAAAATTCTAAAAACCAATGCAATCAATGATAATGTTGCATTGTCTTTCTTAAAGTAAAAGTAAAAACCAAAAGCTACAAGGATATCCAAAATTGCAATGAACCACCAAACAGTAATTTCCATTGTGAATAATGATTTGTTTTCTATAAATGCGTGATAACTTGCTGTAGCCGTATCTAGATTAAAGGTATTATGGGCATAGCCAAAAGCAAAGAATGCAAAGAGTGTCATAAGGATGAGTGATATGCCTGTTACTAAAGCCGCTTGTTTTCTATTAATTTTCATAATTGATCTCCTTTTTTCTTTAGTTTATCAGTGAAAAAGAGAGTATGCATTGACTTAAGTCAATAAAAAAAGAAATCTTTCGATTTCTTTTTAATGTATGGGATCATTTGAAAATATTGCATTTTTTAATTGTTTTTCCATAGCAACAAGCTCTTCTTCGGCCAATCGACGTTTCTCTTGACCTTCATAACAGATTTTTTGTACTTCTGAAATGGTAGCAATAAGATCGGTATTCACTTGTTTTAAAGTATCAAAATCAACAATGCCTCTTTGAACTTCTTGAGCGGCCATAATGGTATTGTCTTTTAAAATTCTTGAGTTTTGCAATAGCAATTCATTGGTAACATCATTGACATTCTTTTGCATTTCAAGTGCTTTTTTCTGTCTCGCTAAAGTAACTGCATTAATTACGGCATTCTTCCATAATGGAATGGTATTGATAATGGATGACTGAATACTGTTGACTAGCTCTTGATTGGTCATAGAAATCATTCTAACCTGTGGAAGGGACTGAATGCTGATATGTCGTGTTAATTTTAAATCATGTAATTTCTTCTCAAATTGATTTCTAAATTCAATGGTTTCCTGTAAGTGTTGAGCCTCATACAAATCGTCAGAGCCTAACATTTCGTGTTTCATCGTTGGGATGATTTGATTATCTAATTCTTTAAGTTTCAAAATCCCTGCTATGATGTATTGGTCTAATTCCTTAATATAGATTTTATTTTTATCATAAAGAACATCCATCATAGAAATATCTTTCAGTAATACAACTCTTGCATCTTCCATTTCACGGACGATGGTATCAATTTGTGTTGAAACACTTTCGAAATTTGCCATGAAGTTTTGGACCTTGTTCTTACCCTTGGAGAATAGGGACTTTTTCTTAGGTGGTTCCAAATCGTTCATATTAACGTTTCTGACTTGAATCATTAATCGTTTTACGATTTCACCGACATAACCTGTATCCTTATTTTTATATTCTGTAATAACGGTATCTGCAAAATCTGAAAGTTTAGCTTGAGCTTTAATACCATATTGAATGATATTTTGTGGATCATCTGTTTTTATGGTGGCTACGATTTCATTAATTTTATTTCTTTCTTCAAGATTCAATCTCTCCAACTGCTTTTCAAATTGATCAGTTTCTTGTAGTTTAATAATCTCTTGTGTACTCATAATACGCTCCTTGTCTTTTCATTCTAAATTTATTGTACCCCATAAAGATTAAGATTTGCTTAGATTGGCATTAAATAAATAAAAAAATTTTTTACTAAGAGGTCATTAACCTTTTCTTAGAATTTCATTAAATTCGGTATTTTTATGAAATTTTTATATACAATAAGATTAGATAAAGAAATGAGGTATTGAAATGAAATACGAAGCTGTAATCAATGTATCTGAATTTGCATATGAGTCATTACAAGCTGTGATTGATCAATCTGAGCCCTATTCCATTATATATTTAGAAGATAAGAGTTATCATGAGGGTTTTCATATTGATAAACCTTTGGTTTTAATAGGACAAGAGCATACTGCTTTTGTATTGGGAAAAGAGCAAATTCTTATAGAAGATGACATTGTATTTAGACAAATTAAATTCCGCTTTCATGAAACCAAGAATGATGTACATATGATGGCAACTAAGGGAAGAATCTCATGTCATCATTGTGACTTTTATATTGAAAAGCAAAGTAGACCCTTATATGCAGCCCTATGGCTAGAGAAAAGCGGCTTCTATAGTATTGGTTGTCGGTATGATGCTTCTGCAAGTATTTTAAAAAGCATCCATGGTGGTCAGGTGATGTTTTCTCATAATCAAGTAGATTATCATGATCAAAATATAGCCATAGAAGCCCATCAAATTGAAAATATTCAATTAAGTGACAATCACTTTCATGTAAAAGGTCAAATGTTATCTGTTACAAAATCTGGAGGCGTACTTGTGACAGATAATACCGTTGAGATTCATGAATCTTCACAAATGATTGCACTTTTGAAAATTGAAGAGATTTTTAATCACGAAGATGTACAAATTTTAAATAACAGAATCAGTGGTCATCAGACAGGATTAATTGCTGTAGCGAAGTTAAATGAAACTGATCAAAGTGTTTTAATTAATGATAATGTGTTCTTAAATGATAAAATGATTTTGAATGTTGCAGAAGTGAAAGGGCAGGTTTTTATTGAAAATAATAGAGAACTTCATGAATTTCACGGTAGGCATTTAGAACATATTCAATTAAAAGACAATCAACTGAACCATTTGGAGTTGATTAGGATTGAATTTCTAAAACTGTATTCTAGTACTGTAAAGGGTTTGGTAAGACTACAGGACTGTGGTTATGTAGATCTTGTTGAAAATAAGTTGATCAACGAAGATAATCATCAAGAAGTGTTGTTTTGTCAGTATATTGGAAAGATGTACATGAGAAAGAACTTCTTTAAAAGTTTGGATCATGGTTTTACTTTCTTAAATGGTGGCGATAATTTAGAGTTGAGTTTGGTGGAAAATACCTTTGAAAAATGTCGTAAAAGAGCCGTGAATGTTGCTTCAACAACACAGCGGAAGTTTGTAAAAACCATTATGACCATCAAACACAATATTTTTACAGATAATGAACATGGCATCTATATTGATGATCAAAATCTAAAATCCTGTGAAGTGTTGGAAAATTACTTTAGTGGCAATCGAACAGCGTTATTATTGATTGGCGGTAAAAGTACAAGCCAAGTCAAGATCAGTGATAATTATTTAGGCTATGATCGTCAGACGATAGAAGTGAGAAATTCTAGAGGGGTAACCCTTATGGAAAATGAATGTGCTGATAGCAATGTCGTTTTAAGAGGCTGTGATGATATGTTGATTCAAAAAAATCATTTTAGTCCTGGAGGGAATCATCAAATTGCCGTAAAAAGCGTTGGATATCTTACAATAATGCAAAATGAAGTTTTAAATCAGAGATCAAAACAAGAACAAAGAGAGTTGATGTCTTTCTTTAATATTACAGCTTATGATCGAAAACCAGCTATAAAAATCCAAAATAATTACAGTGATCAGGAAGGGCATTTGAATTATCCGGATAGCAGTCTATTGGAACTTTTAACTTATCAAATTAGAACATCAGACAATTTGAAAGCGATGTCATTTGATGATGCCTTAAAGCAAGATTTTTTATTCATGACAGACCGTTTAGAGAAAATTGCACTTAAGATAAGTCATGAAGCCATTGAACTTCAAATGGATAATATTTTAAAACGATTGAATTTGACTGGTCTCGCTGACAAGGAAACGAATGATATTTACAAACTTATTGCTAAAGGTAAAGAGACCATTGCCATGCTGGATATGTATCTGGAAATTGAGGATAAACATCTCGTTGAAGAGAGAATCTTAAATGTTCTTAGATCTTTTGATGAAACCATTCAAGTCTTTTATGAGACGAAGAAAAACAAGCAAAGTGATTTGTTGAATGCTCAAATAAAAATGTTGGAGAATTATTTAAAAGAATGATACAAAAAGGAACAAGACCCATCGGGAGAGGTCTTGTTCCTTTTGCTGTTAGACGGAAATCTGAATATCTAATATTTTATAAGATTATGTGTATTTTGCTATAGGTTTTACTTTTGGTTCATTTGATTTTCTAATGACTCAATCTTAGCTTTTAGAAGGGCAATTTCTTCCTCTTGAGTATTAAAGTTCTGTCTGCAGAAACCTCTTTGTTGACGGTTGCCACGACCTCTTTGGAACCCAGTAAACTCTGAACTTTCATTGCATTTACCCATTCTTCTGCCAGTCCTTGGACCTTCACCTTGAGGACCAGTTCTATCAAATCTTGGCATAATGATCATCTCCTTCAAATATAAATTGTTATTGGCATATGCCCTTTATAATCATCATATCACGATTCTTGAGGAAGTCAAGGGTCTTTTCATAGTTTTTGGCATTTGACAAAAACTTTCTGAGTTGTATAATTAAATTGATTTAAGTAATTTTATATTTTGGAGGTGTCGTATGACTCAGAAGCAAGCAGTAGATATCTTGGTGATTGGTGGCAGTGCAGCAGGTTTAGTAGGTGCAATGACAGCAAAATCAAATCATCCAGAAAAATCGGTAATGGTTATTAGAAAAGAAGAAAAAGTAATGATTCCTTGTGGTATCCCATATATTTTTGGATCTCTTGGAACTTCTGATTACAACATTTTACCTGATGGTGGTTTGGAATCATTAAAAGTAGAAATCAAAATTGGTGTTGTGACAACCCTAGACAAGACCAACAAATTTGTAAAAACTGAAGCTGGTGAAGAAATCAGCTATGAAAAATTGATTATTGCTACAGGTTCACAGCCTTTTGTTCCAAATTGGTTAGTGGGAGCTGAAAAGAAAGGTGTTTATACGATTCCTAAAAACAAGGTTTATTTGGACCAGTTGATGGAAGAATTAAATGGTAAGGAACACATCATAGTAGTAGGTGCTGGTTTTATCGGTGTAGAAATGTCAGATGAATTAAATAAAGCGGGTAAAAAAGTAACTTTGATTGAAATTCAAGAAAGAATTCTTGGTGCTGCTTTTGATGAAGATGTAGCTAAAGACGCTGAAGGAAAATTAACCGATAGAGGTGTAAACATTTTAACAGGTGTTGGCATCAAATCCATTGAAGGCGAAGAGTCTGTTACTTCAGTTATTTTATCCAACGGTGAAACCTTGAAAGTTGATGCTGTAATTTTATCAATGGGTTATAGACCAAATGTAGAATTGGCTCAAGCAGCTGGCCTAAAGTTGAATGACTTCGGTTTCATTGACGTAGACGAATATTTGAGAACTTCAGAAGAGCATATATTTGCAGCAGGGGACTGTGCTGGTAAAAGAGATTTTGCCACAAATAAACTTTCAAGAACCATGTTGGCTTCAACTGCTTGTGCTGAAGCTAGAGTTGCAAGTCTAAACTTATATAATTTATCAACATTTAGATCGTTCAAAGGTACGATTGGTATTTATTCAACCAGTATTGGTGAAACTGCTTATGGTGTTGCAGGTTTAACTGAAGGTGCAGCCGTAAAAGAAGGATTCAATGTTATTTGTGGCAGTTTCACAGGTATGGATCGTCATCCTGGGAAATTAGCTGGTGCCCACAGCCAAACAGTCAAATTAATCGTTTCTAAAGATTCAGGTCGCATTATTGGTGGTGAAGTTATTGGTGGTACCAGTATTGGCGAACTCATCAATGTGATTGGTTTCATTGTACAAGGTGGTTTGACTCTTACAGATTTATTGGTAGCTCAAATTGGTACACAACCAATGTTAACAGCATCACCTGCAGCATATCCGTTAATTAAAGCTGCTGAAATAGCATCTAGAAAAATGAGAGCTTAGTAGAACAAAAACACTTCAGATGATGAAGTGTTTTTTATTTAAGAGATATGGAAGGTTTTTCTCTGAAGGTGTCATATTTTTGTAATGATTCGTAGTTATAGATAAAATCAGTTTTAACCAATGAGGCATTTTAAATGAGAAAAAAGACTAGAATTGTTGAATTTAGTGACTTTGAAATGAAAAGGAAATAAGTAAAATGTCTTTTTGAAATTCAAAATTTACTTGTTTAGAAGAAAATAAGTGCTAACTATGAAAGCTGTGTTGTAATTTTAGGTTGCAATTAAAAATGATGTGTTTTATACTCAAAGTACTAATGGAGGTAATTTTATGAGTGCGAGAGTTCTTAACTAAAAAGTAATTGAATAATTTCAGCAACGTGAATTTGTTTGAAGACATGTCCATCACATATGGGCTTGGTTTTGTTGTTGAAAATTTACTGGTTAAGAACACGAATAAAGTGCTAGTGAGATATCTTCATGATATATGACGAATTATGCTATTATTCCGTGCTAAGGCATGGTTTTTTTGTATAAACTAGACTATGGTGTGACCATAGTTTTTTTTGTATTTTAAAAATTATTAGCCTTAAAGCAATGTAAATAAAGAAAGGGAATATTTCATATATTCTTTGTTTCTTGATAAAATAATAGTAGCAAAAAAGTAATAACTCATTTTAAGACTTGAACTCAGTAGTGTTCTTAACCTATGAGATTGGAGGAAATATGTTAAGTGTAGGGAAATCAAAAAAAGGTATAAAGAAACTATAAATTTGAGGAGATAAAAATGGATCAGAAAACATTAGATATATTAGGTTATAACACCGTCAAAGAAGAAATTAAAAATTATACTGCAAGTAATTTAGGTAAAATTATGGTTGAAGGGATGTTCCCAGAAACCAATCCAAAGATTATTTTGGATCTTCAAGAGGAAGTGATTGAAGCCGTTAAAATAATGCAAGAAGGATCAGGTCTTAGTTTAGGTGGTATTAGTGATATTAATCCTTATATTACTAAGGTGGAGAAGGGTATGTTCTTACACCCTGAGGAATTGATCAAGGTCGCAGATTTTTTGCGTTGCATCAGACAAGTAAAGAAATCAATGGATGGTTATGAATATATGGCTCCAAAATTATATGGTTATGCCACAGGACTAAGTGCTTTTAAAACCCTTGAGAGTGAAATTGAATATTGCATCGATGGGGTTATGGTCCATTCTAGAGCCAGCAGCAACTTAAAGAAAATCAGACAAAAGATTGATTTACTCCACAGCAAGCGTATGGATAAGTTAAACAAGTTTTTATCATCGGATAAGAATTCTAAATATCTTCAAGAGAACTTCTATTCACAAAGAGATGATCGTTATGTGGTCCCTATAAAAGCTGCCTTTAGAAAGTTTGTTGAGGGTACGGTTATCGATGCTTCTTCTTCAGGTTCTACTGTTTATATGGAAATTGATTCGATTAAGGATTTAACTGTTGAAATTGTCATGTTAAAGGCACAAGAAGTAGAAGAGTGCAATATTGTTTTAATGCGTCTAACCAACCTAGTGGCTGACGATATGCAAGGGATAAAAGATGCCACCTATATCCTTGGTAAATATGATTATATCTTTGCGAAGGCGAAGTATTCTTTAGCCATTGGTGGTCGTGAAATTGAAATCACAGATGATGAAGTGATTCATTTGAACAAGGCAAGACATCCAATGCTTGGAGAATCTGCAGTCCCCTTGAACATCATCAATGGAGAAACCTATCGTTCTTTGATTATTACAGGACCGAATACTGGTGGGAAGACCATAACTTTAAAAACCGTAGGTTTAATCGCTTTGATGACCCAAAGTGGCTTATTGCCTCCAGTAGGGAAAGGCAGTTCCATCTCTATTTTCAACAAGATTCTTGTTGATATTGGGGATTCACAAAGCATTGAACAGTCGTTATCCACATTCTCTGGACATATGAAATCACTGGTGAATATTGTCAACAAGTCTTCGAGAAGAACACTGGTTTTAATTGATGAAATTGGTACAGGTACAGATCCAAAGGATGGTGCTGCTTTAGGTATTGCCATACTAGAGGAAATCTTTAATCGAGGTGCCGTAACGTTTTCAAGTACGCACTACAGTAAGATTAAGGAATACAGTGAAATCCATCCTGGCTTTATGAATGCTTCCATGGATTTTGACAGAAAGACTTTAAAACCATTATATAAACTTTTAATTGGTATACCTGGTGAAAGTAATGCCCTTTGGATCTCTAAGGAACTTGGTTTGGCAGATAAGATCATTGATCGTGTCATTGAAATCAATTCGACCCATGAAATTGTCACAGCGAAGAAGATCAGTACCTTCTCAAAGAAAAAGAGTAGGATAAAAGAGTTGGAAGCAGCAAGAGAACCCGAGTTAAGCCGTGTGATTTATCAGCAGGGGGACCGTGTTATTTTAAATGAAATTCATGAAGCACGATTGGTTTATGAACATCATTTAGATAAACAAATGGTCATGGTCTTTAAAGATGGCAATTACGAAGAAGTGCACGAAAAGAGAGTGACCCTTGATAGACGTGGAGAAGAGTTATATCCTGAAGGATATGATTTAGCTCAACTGTTTGTATCTTTCAAAGCAAGAAAATTGGAAAAAGACATCAAGAAAGGTCGTTTTAAAAATATAAAAGATCTACAATCACGATTTGAAGAGTTGAAATAAGGAGCGGGTTACCGCTCTTTTTCATTTTTAATAGTGATTAAAGTTTTCTTAACTTCACCGTGAAAGTATAAGGAATTCAAACCTTATGATTTAAAATTAGAAAGTGTGAAACTTTTGTAAAATTTTTTGGTAACTTTATAAAAAGGATAAAGGAGTAATAAATGAAAAAGAAATCGACAATTATTATAATTATTGTTTTATTGTTTGCATTGGTAGGTTGTACTGCCATCAAATCACAATTTAAGGATTTAAGTGCAGAGATTATTGGATTAGAAAGAACTATTACCGTATATGATGATTACGGCAATGTAACCATGACTGTAACTGGTGACAATACAGATATGCAACCTTCAGAGGTAGAGAATGTACTTTTGATAGAGGTAGACGGTTCGAGATGGCAACATGTAGGTTCAACGATGATTGCCTACGAATCGGGTCTAAAGAATCATATTGATGAATACAAGGAAGCTCTCAACTTGACAGGCGAAGGTAGTGGTATTACGAGCATTAACAAAGCGGTGAATGAATTCTTCTCCAAAACAAAAGGTTTGGAACGTATCATTATTGTTAAGACGCAAACGGGTGTGCCTATTGCAGTATTTGAAGGGGATAAGGTATTGGTAGAAGCATCCTCTTTACCTTCTACAACAAAGATTCTCATTGATAATAAGAGATTGCACATCTATCGTGCTGATATGGAAGTCATAGAAAAATCTTTATTTAAGTAGCAAAATAGCTAGGAAAGTATTTTCCTTAGATAACATCATTTTATAATTGAATAAATGAAATTAAAAATAAAAAAAGGCTTATGCTCTTACCTGAGACAAGCCTTTTTTATTGGATAAGTTGTAAAGAAATTTTCTTTAATAAGTTGTTTGCAACTGGATCTGCATGACCTAATTTCATGTTGTCTAAATCCCATTTTACATCAGATAAACCTAATGAAATGTTGTTTGATACCAATGGTTTGATGCTGTTAATGATCTCTTTGTAGTTGTTTTCTTCTGAATCGTTGTAGAAGTTAACGCCGATACCTTTGTCTGTGTACTTAAGTTTAATTATATTTGACATTTATTTGTCCTCCTTTTGATCTTCTTTACACTGTCAGTATACTACTTCTTCACATAAAAACAAGTAGGAAAACTTGGGAAAACGGTGTCTAAATGAGGAAAACGGTGTCAAAATAGATAAAAAAATTCTTTGCTGGTTAATTGGATGTGTCACTCTACTTGAAAACAGTTCTCAATTCGATTGATATGTTTACAATATTAGTATACAATCATAGTAACAAGAGTTGAAAGAAGGTAAGTATGATACAAAATGAATGGAGAATGAAGTTAAAGCCCTATGGGAAAGCAAATTTATTAAAAGCATGGATTCAAATTATAAATACACTTGTTCCTTATATGGGGCTGTTGGTTACAATGGGCATAGGCATTTATTTCAATGTGCCTTATCCAATTATTTTTATATTGGCCGTTCCAACGGGTGCTTTTATGGTAAGGGCATTTATTATTTTTCATGACTGCACTCATCTGTCCTTTTTCAAATCGAAAAAGAGTAACCAGATTTTAGGGCATATCTTAGGCATAGTCACCTTTACACCCTATACCATTTGGCAGTCTCAGCATAATAAACATCATGGGACAGTAGGTAATCTAGATGAAAGAGGTATTGGTGATGTTTGGACCATGACTGTAAATGAATATTTAGGGAGTGGAAAAATGAAGAGATTTTGGTACCGAGTCTATCGAAATCCGATATTTCTTTTCTTTATTGCACCATTCTTTTTATTTGCTGTTGTCAATAGATTTCTATCTACAAGGACAAATTCAAAAAGTCATTTCAGAAGTAACCTGATTACAAATCTTGGGTTACTAAGCATGTTACTTCTTGTTTCCTTTACAATAGGTATTAAATATTATTTGCTGATTCAACTGCCTGTCTTGTTTTTTGCAAGCCTAATGGGGGTATGGTTGTTTTTTGTCCAACATCAATATGATGAAGTGTATTGGGAAAGACATGAAGAATGGGATTTTGTAAGAGCGGCTATTGAGGGCTCTTCATTTTACAAATTACCTTTTGTTTTGGATTGGATCACTGGGCATATTGGCTATCACAATATTCATCATCTGAATCCGAGAATTCCTAATTACTATTTAAAGGCTTGCTATCGAGACGTTCATGAATTTAAAACGGGTAAGACCATTACTTTACTGAAAAGCTTCAGATTAGCTATGCTAACCCTATATGACGAAAAAAGTAAGCAATTAATTTCAATTAAGGAATTTAGGAAAAGAAGAATCATTAAAGTTTAAAAGAATTGTGCAAACAATTCTTTTCCCATTTTCACTGAAATGCTACAATCAATTGACGATATGAATGAAGGAGAGTAAAGGGATGGATAAAATACTAAGTGCACAATCAGAAAAAGCTGCTCAAGGACAATTAGATGCTTATAATCAAAGAGATATAGAAGCTTTCTTAAGTTGGTATACAGAAGACGTAAAAGTATATGATTTGGATACAGATGAATTAAGATATAAAGGTAAAGAAGAAATGCGAAAGCGGTATTCTAAAACTTTCCAAAACGAATATTTATACTGTTCATTGGTAAACAGAATGGTATTAAATAGAACCGTGATTGATCAGGAATCTGTAAAGATTGATGAAACTGATAACAGATCTGAAGTGATTGCCATTTATGATGTTAATGAAGAAGGTTTGATAGAATGTGTTAGATTTTCAAAAGGGAAAGCCTAAAAATAAAAACGACCTTCAAGTAATCTTGAAAGTCGTTTTTGGTTTGGTGCCGAAGGTTTGACACAGGCTACCTCACACAGAAGATTTATGTAGATTGGATGGGTTACACTAAGTTAGACAGATTTCTTAAGGTCATATAAAATAAGACCATAAGAAAAGGAGAAAGCCATGTCTAATTCAAAACGAGATCGAAGAATCTTTACGGAAGAGTTTAAAAGTCAGATTGTACAACTTTATTTGAACGGTAAAAGCAAAGCGGATATTCGAAAGGAGTACGACCTATACTCTTCAACCCTAGATAAATGGATCAAGCAACATCAGGACTCGGGTTCATTTAAAACTAAAGACAACCTCAGCGATGAGCAAAAGGAACTCAATGAGTTAAGAAAACGCCTGAAGCAACTTGAAATGGAAAACGACATTTTAAAGCAAGCAGCGCTGATAATGGGACGAAAGTAGAAATCATCAGACAGAACAGTGATAAATACTCGATATCAGCAATGTGTATCGTCCTAAATATTCCTAGAAGTACTTATTACTATGAATCAAAAGCAAAAGAAGCAAGTCCGGATGAATATAGTGCTGAAGTTATTAGGGTATTCAAAGAGAATCGTAGAGCTTATGGTACAAGACGTATTAAGAAGGCATTTGCAACACAAGGCAAAGTATTATCTCGAAGACGTATTGCCAGGATTATGAGGAAAAATGGCCTTGTTTCAAGCTATACCGTTGCAAAATATCGAGTTCATAAAACAACATGCAACGAAGCCAAAGTTGCCAATGTTGTGAACAGGAGCTTTAATGGACGCAATAATCTCGAAGTTGTCGTCAGTGATTTAACCTACGCCCGCGTCAATGGAAAATGGAATTATGTTTGTCTGATGCTGGATCTATTTAATCGCGAAATAGTTGGCTTCAGCGCTGGCCCTAATAAAGATGCTCGGCTGGTTTATGAGGCGTTTGCTTCCATCAAACACGATTTATCGAAGATCAGTATATTCCACACAGACTATGCCGAAAAAAATACTATGTCGAAGTTTGCTTAAACATAAGTAATCAAGTGCTTTTATTTTGTTTTTTCGGTATAGTATTTATACTTTAAAGTACCAAGAAAGCAAAAAGGAGGTGCTTTAAAGTGACAATTGAATGTATTTGTGATTTGTGCCTTGAAGCTGTAAAAAATGCAGGCTACAAGGAATCAACAATTAGAAACTACAGAGGAGTAGTAAGAAGGTTTAAAGAATTTTGTGTTGACCATGGTATAAAAGAATATTCATGTGATATCGGTAAACTTTACGCAGATGATGTTATTAGTAACAAAACTAGGAAGTATAGCATTAATAGGTATCATACTCAGGGCCGATTTATCAGGCTACTAGATTCATATTTTGTAGCTGGTGAGTTTGATTTTGCTGTAGTTAAAAAAGGAAAGATATCACCAGCGAATCTAAATCATAAGTTGATCTACAATAAATATCAAAGTTATCTACACTCCATTTATGATAATGAGAATACCGTTCATTTCTACGAGTATGGAATGTATTGCGTATTACAGTATCTCGATAAACATAAAATTTTTGATTTATCAGATCTCCATTCACAGACTGTAATCAAGTATATTAGTCAGACAAAGATCACTAGACAACGCGAAGTATTATGTGAGCTAAGGGGGATTTTTAGATATCTTAAACGCGATGATCTATTAATTGCTATAGCAGGGATACATGCACCAAGGATAAAACGAATTATACCAATCCTTTCAGAAGGTGAACGTAAAAAAATTGAAGAGATAATTACGGAATGTCAACTAAGCAAAAGAGATGCTGCTATTGTTATTGTTGGTTTATCTTGTGGTATTCGAGCATGTGATTTAATAAATCTAAAATTATCTGATATAAATTGGAACAATGATATACTTTCGTTTAAGCAGAGCAAAACAGGAAATAGAGTCTGCTTGCCACTTACTGCATCAGTTGGTAATGCAATCGCGAGATACATTATTGAAGAACGTCCAGACATAAACAATGATGTACTGTTCTTAAGATCATTCGCTCCTTATACACCTTTTACAAGTCACTCATCGTGTTATGCAGTAGTTAAGAAATTTCTAATCAAAGCTGGTATTCAGAAAGATTCTCGGATTTGGGGGATGCATTTTCTTCGTCATAATGCCGCCTCAACAATGGTGAAAAATGAGGTTCCAATTGAAACAATAGCAGCTGTATTAGGTCATTCGACACCTGATACTACAGACATATATATCACAACTGATGTGAAAATGTTGAAAGAATGTGTGCTTCCAATGAGAAATATCTCAGTGGAGGTGAACTCATGAATAATTACATTAGTAACCTTGCTCCAATAATAAATGATTTTATAAGGTTCAAAAACGCCTTAGGTATCAAATATAAAACCGGCAGTTACTATTTGAAACAGCTTGATTTATACAATTATGAACATCAGAATCTTAAAGTGTTAGACCGAAATACTGTTGAAGGATGGATCCTAAAACAAGCAGAAAAATCACTAACTAGAGATCGAAGTTGGATATCTCCTATCAGAGAGTTTGGTAGATATCTAAGAAGTATAGGATATACAGATGCTTATATACTGGATGATCATTTTACTATTCAAAGATATCGTGCAGAAGTCTATTTGATGACCGACTCAGAAATCGAGTGCTTTTTTAAAGAGTGTGATAATTATGTGTTAAGAAAAAATTTTAAAGGACGCCCTTATGTATTTCCTGCATTATACAGATTCTTGTATTGTTGTGGAGTAAGATGCGGTGAAGCACGCAAACTCAAATGTAACGATGTGCATTTAGATAAAGGATATGTTGATATTCTACAATCTAAAGCACATAATGAGCGTAGATTATTTCTTTCAGATGAGTTAGTTAAGTATTTAATTAAATATAATCGTGCCATAGATAAATGTTTTCCAAATAGAGAATACTTTTTCCCTGGAGGTCATGGTGGTATTTGTTCCTCGACAGCTTTATCTTCCAACTTCAGAAACATATGGTTAGCAGCAGGACTTAAAAGAGATGGTATTGTTAAACCAAGAGCGTATGATTTTAGACATCATTTTGCCTGTGCGAATGTTATGAGATGGTCCGATGAAGGCAGAGATATACATGCGATGTTGCCATATCTAATGAGATATATGGGGCATGCAACTCTAGAAAGTACATATTACTATATTCACTTAATTCCTGATTTTTTTCCAAAGTATAGTCATCTTGTAGCTTCTACTGAAAAGTTAATTCCAGAGGTAGATAGTTATGAAGTATAAAAGAAAAAAGGAAAAAGATTTTTGGCAACTAGCTAGAAGTTTTCTTCATGATTATATGCCTATAACAAGAAATCTCTCCGATAAATCGGTTGAATCTTACAAACAATCTCTAAAAATATACTTAAACTTTTTAGCGATTGAAAAGTCATTAGTTGAAGATAAAGTTACATTTAATGTTTTTTCACGAGAAAATATAAAAGATTTTATAAGTTGGTTAAAAAGAAAAGGATATGCTCCAAAAACAATAAATTTAAGACTCACAGCCATTAGATCGTTCTTGAAATACTGTAGTCAAGAGGATTTCGAGTTAAGAGGTATTTATACGGAAGTCTGTACTATAAAAAAGTTAAAAGAAGAAAAAAGACCGATTGAGTATTTACAACCAGCAGCTACTTCTGCTATTTTATCAGCTTATGATTCAACAACCTCTAAACATAAAAGAAATCGGATGATGCTGATTTTACTATATGACACTGGAGCTAGAGTTCAGGAATTAGCTGATTTAAACCTGAGTTCACTACATTTAGATGTAAAAAATCCATTTGTTACTTTAATTGGAAAAGGCAAAAAAAGTAGAAATGTTCCACTATTGAAAAGAACAGTACAGCATTTAGATGTATACCTTAAGGAATTTCATCCTACTGGTAATGAGAATCCATTATTTTAGAGCTACCACGATGGAAATCCTCATAATCTTTCTACAGATACTATCAGTCTAGTGTTAAAAACAGCTTCAAAAGAAGCCCGCAAAGCTTGTAGTGATGTACCTGAAAGAGTACATTGTCATTTGATCAGAAAAACAAAAGCAATGGATTTGTATAGGAATGGGGTTCCTTTACCGTTTATTATGCAGTTGCTAGGTCATGAAAGTATGTCTACAACATCAGGATTTTATGCTTTTGCAACACTTGAGATGATGAGTGAAGCCATGAATAAAGCAGCACCATCTGTCTCAGAAGAAAAAATATGGAGAAAAGAGGAGATTAAAAAGATTCTCTACTCATTAGACTAAAGGTTGCTATACCGAAGAAATTAACTTGAATGTAGTAATTCAAGTTATTTGGTAAAAACTTCGGTATAGTATTTTTCTCGGCATAGTCACTATTATCCTGAATTCGGTATAACACAGACCGAGGTAATGAGTTTAAGAATAATGCAATCGATGGCTTATTAGATACCTTTGCTATCAAGCGTTCATTAAGTCAAAAGGGATGCCCTTATGACAATGCGGTAGCAGAAGCGACTTTCAAAACCTTCAAGAAAGAATTCATTTATCAAGAAACTTTTGATTCTATTGAGCATTTGAAAATCGAACTATTCGACTATGTTAACTGGTATAACAATCACCGACTACATTCATCGCT
>JAFGVN010000025.1 GCA_016937975.1 Clostridia bacterium | reverse complement strand
GCCTAGATACTAGCGATTGGCTAAATCTTACTAGACAGGATTCCCACCTGCTATACACACGACACCGAACTGTCGCACCTCCTAAAAACATTATACCACTAAAAACTAAAAAGGGAGTATTTTCCAACTCCCTTTTCTTAGTTTCTAATTTGTCCATTACCCCGTATGATATATTTCTTAGAAGTTAAAGCTTCAAGTCCCATGGGACCTCTTGCATGAAGTTTTTGTGTGCTGATGCCTACTTCACCACCAAAGCCAAAAACATCTCCGTCCGTAAAGCGCGTAGAAGCATTGACATATACACATGCAGCGTCTACTTGATTTAAAAATTTTTCGGCATAATCATAGTTGGAAGTCACTATGGCTTCAGAATGCCCACTGCCATATTGATTGATGTGTTCAATCCCTTCATCTAAGTTTTTAACAACTTTTATCGATAGGATGGCATCTAAATATTCAGTTGCCCAATCTTCTTCTGAAGCCTTAATACCATGCTTTAAATAAGGCATACTTAAATTGCAGCCTCTTACTTCAAATCCCTTTTGATCCAAGGCTTCATCTACTAAAGGTAAAAGAGTTTCAGCCATTGACTCATGGACCAATAAGGTTTCCATAGCGTTGCAGACCCCTGTTCTTTGTGTTTTTGCATTTAAGATGATCTTAAGAGCCATCTCTAAGTTTGCACTTTCATCTACATAAGTATGACATAAGCCTTCACCGGTTTCAATGACTGGGACTGAAGCATCTCTAATAACAGCCTTCTTTAAACCTCTGCCTCCTCTTGGAATAATCACATCCACATATGCATTCATTTGTAAAAGTGCTTTTACATGTTCTCTATCCGTTTCAGTCACCAACTGAACAATGTTTGGATTTATGCCACATTTTTCAATAGCTTTGCGAATCACATCTACTAAGGCTTTATTGGTATGGATGGCCTCTGAGCCACCTCTCAAAATTACACAGTTACCGGATTTAATACAAAGTCCCGAAACATCTACCGTTACATTGGGACGGGATTCATAGATCATCCCAACAACGCCTAGCGGCACTGTAACTTGTGAAATAACCATATTATTTTCGTGGGTCCAAGACTGGACAGATGCGCCTAAAGGATCTTTAAAGGCTTCCATTTTTTTTAGACCATTGATCATACTTTCAATTCTTGACCCATTCATAATCAAGCGATCAATCATCGCTTCTGTCAGTTGATTTTCTCTTGCCTTTTCCACATCCAGTTGATTGGCAGTTTGAATGAAAACCACGGAATCAGCCAACTCTTCTGTAATCATTATGAGTATTTCATTTCTTTTTTTTACACTTAATCCTTGTATATCTTTAGAAGCAAGTTTTGCTTTTTTGCCTATATCTTCTATATATAAACTCATATTATTCCTTTCTTACAAATAAAGTCCCAACACCTTTGCCTTCTGTTATGGATTTAATCACCCATGGTGTTTTGCTGTTTGCAATCACCATATGGACACCTGAATCATTTGCAATCGTTGCAGCTTCAAGCTTTGTAATCATTCCTCCTGTTCCCACACTTGAATGGGAATCACCAGCAAGGTGTTTCACAGATGCCACTGACTTAACTTCTTCAATGAGTTCTGCATCTTCAAAATTGTTTGGATTCTTCGTATATAATCCATCTATATCTGATAATAAAATCAGCAAATCCGCATGGGCATATTTTGCAACACGTGCAGATAAAGTATCATTATCACCAAATTTTATTTCATCGACGGCGACAGCATCGTTTTCATTAACAATCTGTATAACTTTTTTCTCAATGAGGCTTTCTGTCACATGCTTCGTATAATAAAGTCTTTTCTCATCTTCTAAATCTTCTTTTGTTAATAACAATTGTGCAACGATAATACCATACTCAGAAAATAATTTTTGATATAAATGGATTAGTGCAACTTGCCCAACGGCAGCTGTTGCTTGAAGTAAAAAAAGATCAGTGGGTCGTGATGTCAAATTGAGTTTACCAATACCAGCTGCAATGGCACCAGAAGAAACTAAAATGACTTCATAGCCTTTGTTATGCAAGTCTGCAAGTTGTTTCACCAAATCTTCTAATTGGTGAATGTTAATTAAACCATTGTCATGTGTTAATGACGATGATCCTACTTTAACAACAATTCTTTTCACTGTTTTCATATAATCTGATCTCATATGTTCCTCCTTAAAATCCTAAAAGGTTTAATGGCAATTATACTGAAATTCAACGTTGAAGTAAATAGGAAATGGCTTAAAAACAACGATTTTAAACCTATTTTTTTGAAAATTACATCAATTTCTTAAAAAAATAAAAAAAGAGGTGAATTTCACCTCAAAATATGTCCGTCATTGTCAAACAACAGTACTTATCCAATTTGTTCCGGTAACACCCATCCAAATTCTCCACCTGACTTTACATGAATGCAATCTTCAAAAGCCTTGCAAAGTTCTACTTTATCACCAGGTTTTAAATTAAAAAACTTATTGATATAAATGGTTTTTAGGCTATGTTGATCCTCAACCTTTTCAATGAGTGAATTGAATACTGAAATAATGTTGCCTGTATGTAGATGCTTGCAAAGTGTAAACCTTTCACCGACCTCAAGGACTTCTATGTCAAAATGAGGATAATTCACAAAGGTTAATGTTTCTTTAGGAAATTCAAATCCCTTTACAATTTCTTTCTCTTCAAAAATATTACTTTGTATCACATTATAAGTAATTGAATTGTTTTTTTTAGTTATGATGAAGGCGTTTAATTCACCTGAAGACTTTACCCCTAAACCTCCATCAATGGTAATCACATTTTTATGGTCATTATAATGTGGCAGATTGTAGTGAATATTAGTTCTTAAATCACTTGCCGGCCAATGACCAACGATTACTGTCTTAGCATGCACGGAACTCTTTTCTTGAACCTCTCACGACTAAAGTCATAAGATTCTTAGGTAGAAAAGCCTAACAGCTTTTAATGGACTAAGCTAACCCGCCAGTTC
>JAFGVN010000024.1 GCA_016937975.1 Clostridia bacterium | reverse complement strand
GCCTAGATACTAGCGATTGGCTAAATCTTACTAGACAGGATTCCCACCTGCTATACACACGACACCGAACTGTCGCACCTCCTAAAATTATTATACATCAAATTATTATACATAGGAATATAATAATTTGATGTATATTATAGCATTAGAATAATGCAACCTATTTTCTGAAACATAATAACATATGTTCTGATTGTACTTTGATGAGTTTGCTTACACAAGAAAAAGAGTATAAAATAGCCCTTTTCAGGGCTAATAATCAACTCTCTGTGAGACTCACCGCCTTCACTCCATTTAGAGGCGGGAGAATTAGTTGATTTTTTCAGTTAAAAGGGCAAATCATCTTCTTCTAATTCTTCTTCAACGTCTAACTTGATCTCTTCAATAACAAGATTTTCTTTTCTTTCTATCTCCGCCATTTCTTCAAGTGTTAACCCATATGGCACACCACCTGAAGTATAACCTGCAATATAGGCTAAGCCAAAGTACGCAGCGGTTTCTTCTTCATTCCAAAGTTCCTTATGTTTTTTCTTGTGATTATTTTTAAGTTTTCTTTTAGCCATACAACTTACTTCATTAATTTAATTAAATCTATTGCTTCTAGAAGTTCTTCCACAATATACTCTTCATAACCTGATAACTTCTTTTCTTTCATTAAATGAGCGATTGCCTTAAGTTTTTCATTTCTTAAACCCTGCAACTGATTTAATCTTTTCTCAGAAACCTTAAGATGAGACAAACTGTGGAGATAAAGCGCTTCTGAATAACCAAATATATTTAATGTATTTACCCGTTTTAACAACTTATCTGCAATCACCAAACCTTCGGGATCAAAATCACCATGATACCAAATTTTTACCTGGTTTTTACTTAATTGATCTAAAATACTTAATGCCGTAACATTAAGCTGACCACCTGTACAAATGGCACTAGCTTCTTTAAATTTTAAAATAAATGCTGTAAAAACAGCAGGATTTTCAAAACAAAATACTTCTTCTGAAACGGATAAAATCTCAACATCTCTTATATTCATATCGGATAAATACAAAGGCTCATTGCGATGATAAAAGTCTATCCATCCCTTAGGACCTTTTAATCCATAAGTCAGAACAAAACGATTCAAGTTGTCATCCATAATACCAGACAATGCAAATAATGTGGCAATTTCTTCTGCAGATCTTGGATAAGCCAAATCATGGAGAAAGCAAAGATAATAAAGCAAGGCTTTATAAAGATTTTCACCACGGTCTAGGGCATGCGGATTTTTTGAGACTTTAGCAGCAAGGATAGGCAATATTCCCCATTTTTCATCCTTTAACAAATCAATGAGGACGGATAGCTGCAAGAGAATAGTTTTTAGATCATTGGCATTCTCCTTGTACAATCCCATCATCCACTTATAGCCAAGACCACTTACCTCTTCATTAGAAATAATGAAATCATAGATATTCAAGTGATTAAAAGCCTTAAAAAAAGCTTTTCTATTCTGTTCAATTAGAAGCAGTTGGTCCTTCTTTTTCATAATGGATTCTTCAAAATAACATGTCAGTAAACTTACCAAATCAATACCTTCATAAGCACTTTGATCAAAGGCCTTTTCAAATTTTTGAAGAGAAACACTAATCATTTCTTTTTTCGTAAAATCCTTAAGGAACAAAGACCCTAAAAATTTTTTCTCATCTTCAGTGGGAGACTTTAAAATATAACTGCCTCCCACTGTACCTAAGGACTCATATTTATTTTTTAAACCTACCATAAGATGATTGACATCCATTGTTTTCAAGTAGATAGCACATCTAAAATTACTGTCCATCAGATTACCATTTTCCTTATTTTACCATTCCAAATATAGCGAATCAACGTTACATAAGTCACATTCTCAGGTCTTATAAGTTCGTATATCCCTAAAGAAGGTATGGTTTCATAATCACCAAACAACACCTGTGAATTGGCAACAAAACTCAGTTTCAAATCATTAATCAATTTGAACATGTCCTTGATGTTTCTTTCGTCTACCCCAGCAAAAGCCTCATCTAATGAAATGACTGTAGGACAGTCTTTTGCACCACTTTGATATTTTGCATTGACAGCTGAAAACAGAGGAACATACATGGCCATTGCTTTTTCACCACCGCTAAAGGTGAAAAAGGCATTATTGGTTAATTCTTTTTTGGTCTCCCCAGTTTTTTGATAAAATAGCTTAAATTCAAACCATTTTCTGTAATCAAGAACATCTTTCATAATTGCTAAAAAACTTCTCTGATCCTCATGACCCATACGATTCTTAGATTCTTGGATTTTAGATCTGAAATGCTTAATTAAATCTTCTCTTTGATTCTCAGAGATCAATCCTTGACCTCTTTTTAAAATATTAACAAGTTCCTTTGTACTTAATTGATCTTCAGTTGCAGCATTTTTTGTCATCCATTTCAAACTAAATTTCAAACCACTTGATGTATCCATTTCCTGCATAAGTTGATCAATTTTATTAACCCACTGTTCACTGTGATAAATTTTTGCACTAATCTTTTTACTAATGGATTTTATCAAAATTTCTTCAAACAACTCTCGATCTTTTTCATTTAACAGATTTTCATTGGTTGAGATTTGCTCACTTAAAAGAGACAACATTTCCTTAAAGGAAACCTTCTTGCCCTGTAGGGATGCTTTTATATCCAATCTTTCGATTTGATTTCTTTGAAGATCTTCTACAGTAAAAGGTATCTCCTTAAAGAGAGGTATGGTCTTCATATTATATTCCACCAAAGAACCTTGTTCTTGCATGAACTTCTCTTGTAAGTGATTTCGTATATCATTTAAACTTTTATCTTCTTCCAAGATCGTGCCATATGTTTTAAGAATATAGTCACAAATAACCTCTATTTGATCTTCTTCATGATTTCCAGACACATAGCCTAATTTCCATTCTTCCTCAAGTGCCCATTTGAAAATCTCTACATTTGAATCTACAGTATGTCTTTGCTCTTTGTTTCTTTTTAATTCCTGCTCATCTGTTCCTTTTTTTATTAAAACTTGGTTTTTTTGATGATTCAACGCTTTAAGATTTTGATCAATGAAGTTCAAGCGCTCCTTAAGTTTTTTCACTTCTATTTCATAGTTTTTATAATCATGTTGCTGCAATTGTTCTGTGATCACTTCATGTTTTTGGATATATCGATGAATGGATCGATCAAGATCACGTAAATCATATCGTACTTGATCCAGTTTTTCTTCAAGCCTATCTTTTCTTTCCATAACAATTTCAAGTTGCTTCTTCTCATGCCAATACTTTAAATCTTTATGGATTAACTCATTTAAACCCTCTTTATAAAAGTCTAATGCTTCTAATGCCTCTTCATAAGCATCCTTTGTCAATTTCAAATAGAGCTTTTCCGTTTTTATCCCTCGATTTAACTGTGCTTCCTTTAATTTCTTAGCTTCAAGTTCTAAAAGTTCTAAAGCTTTACCATAGACCTTTTCCAACTGTTGCTTTAAATTCACTTCATCCATCCAGTCTTTGTATGATAGCGATAAATCATCTAAACTAGGAAAATATTCATATTCATCATGGAGTTGATCAATTTTCGCCTTAACTTTTTTTATTTCTTCATCCATTATAGTGATATTTTCTCTTTTTTCATCTATACTTTTTTGGAGTGTTTGAAGCATTTGCTCTTTATTTCTTTTTCTCGACATAATGCTGATAAACTTGGATTCATACACACCAGATGCTTTACCTCTTAAGATGCCATTGCCAAATATCCCTTCTTCCGTTATAAAAAGTGAATTGGAAGCATCTAAAAAAATAGATTTTAAGACATCATCTACTAAGGCCTTATCAAGTTCTGCACCTTTATCAACCTTCAAATATTCTGACAGATTATGACTTAACAAATTGGGTTCAGAAAAAATATAAGTATCTGAAAGCCCCTGATCAAAGCTTAACACTTCATCTCTATATTTGGGATCGACAACTAAAGCATCTAAAAGTCCCAAAGTCATTAAAGATTCTTCTATGATGTTCTTCATTTGATCCTCTATATTTTCACCAAAATCCAGAACTTGATAAAGTGGTTTAAAGGCAATATTTTTTTCTTGAAGTTTTTCTCGGTTTAATACTACAGCTGTCGAACGTTCTGGTTCCACGTCTTTCTTGCTTTGGAGAACTTCAAAGGCATTTAAAACCTCATCTAAATCCTTAAGGGCAAGATTTCTTTTTCCTAGTGAAATACTTTCTTCTTGACTCAATAAACTTTTAAAGTTAAAGTACTCTTCTTGTATGAGACTTTTAATTTGTTCAAGATCATAGGTGTCACCAAAAGAGAAAACCCTTTCAATGGTTTTATTTAAAATTGCAGGGTTGAAGTTAAAGATTTCATTGTCCTTATGCCATTTAACCAGTTGTTCTGCAAACTCTTCTTTAATTTTAGAAAACTGTTTTTCATAGTCCAATACTCTACGTTCCTGACTTTCAAAAGCTTTCTGTTTTTCGTCTTTTTCCTTTAGATTCTCATTATAGCGTTTCCAAACTTCTTCATAGGCAGAAATGGCAATAAGACCTTCTTTCACGCGCTTCGTATAATGCTCCAAATCTTTTTTGTGCAAGGAAAAATCCATCTGTTTTTCAAGTTTTTCATGATCTTTAATCATAAAAGCACTGTCATCAAACTTTGGTAATTCACTAAAAGTCGTGAGTTTTTCATAGAGTTTGGTAAAATCACTTTTGATGTCTTCCAAATTCATATCATGCTCTTTCTCTGAATTAATAAGATATCTTTCTTCATTTTCCAAATTCTCAATTTCTTTGTTTTTATTGATTTTCTTCTCGTTGTCTTTTTTGAGTTCCTGTTCTATCTCAAGTTTTTCATGGGATAACTTAGACAAATCATGTTCTTTAAGTTGCATCTCGCGATCAACTAAAATGATTTTTTCTTCTTCTAATTTTTTTTCCTCCAAGGAGATTTTTTCATGTGCTTGATGTAAACTTGAAAGATTCTTTTCCCCTTTTTGAATCTCTTTATTTAGCTTCTGTTGCTCCAAGGCATGTTTATAATAGGTATTTGCCTTATCTGAAATAATATATTGATTGTATTTATCAAAAGCTTGTCCTATTTTATCCATAGCCTTCTTGGCATAAATTAAGTTGTCTATTTTTTCTTTGAGACCATCCATACTTTCAATGGATTCTGACATAGGTCTTAAATCTTCTTCTGTCAAAGTAAACAATGAACCTTGTAAAATTTCATACATGGTCGTTGGTTTAAACTCTTTGGATAACTTTGGACTTCTGATTTGAATTAAAAGCGTAATCAGTTCATCAAAATCGGTTAAATCATCATAGCCGAACAATTGATCGTTAACGGCTTTTTTATAATCGCCTTGTCTTGTAAAGACATTGCCCCCTACACCAATTTTGTTTTCCAGCTCTTTTTGTGTCAAAGGGATTTTATCCCCAATATCTTTATAAAGAGACAGATCGTATTTTGCACCTAATCTTCTGTTGTCATTGACTATAAAATACCATGTATTTAAAGGCATATTTTTTCTGGCATGCATACCCATGCCAATGGTTTTATAGCGACCACTTTCAGGTTTGAAAAACTCCAGGAACAAATACCCTGTACGCTCTTCCAGATCTAAACCTTCACTGAGCAGATAACTGTCCATTTTTCTGGCTTTTGATCCAAAAGGATCTAACCGTTCCGGACTTTTATTGCCATCAAACAACAACGGTACCAAGCTTTGCATAGTTACAGATTTTCCAGAACCATTAGCCCCTCTTAACAATAATTTGCCATCTTCAAAGATAAATTCATCATCGTCATAATACCAAAAATTTATTATTCCCGCTCTATTTATTTGCCATCTATCCATTTTTTTGCTCCCAATATGTCTTCGGATAATCCCCTTTAAATTTACCCACTAAAGGCAAAAGCGTGATTTCATCTTCCTTGACTTCAATCATATTTAAATAAGTCATATAAAATTTTAGCTTTTGACTGAGTTTACTGAGGACCATTTCTCTGTTTTCTTTATTCCAACCTGAACTAAATCGTTCTTTTAGATTTTTTATAAGTCTTTCCCATACAGATGGGTCTAGATGTATTCGATCAAGAGAATCTCTTTCAAAAGATTCTTCTATAATTAGCGTGCACAGTTGGATCACCATATCTGAAATATTACGGCCATTTGGAAAACCACCTTTATAGATCTCTGGCATCATAATCAATGCACCATTTTGATGCAAATGAAAATCACTGTTTAAATATTTTGAGATATCATTTCTAATGTAACTGTTGTAATTTTTGATATACAGATAATCCTGATCCTCTTTACCTTCACTATACACAATGGGTTCCATGAAAAGTCGTCTATAAATTCGATGTCTTCTGATTAAACCACTATCTTGGTCAGTATTGTGCCATTCTTTTTCTGAGAAGTCCTCAATGGATTTGATTTCACTGATATCAAATGGAAATCTTCGCATGAAATATTTGGATGCACCCGTATTTTCATAAAGAACCTCCACAGCATCTTCACTGCTTCTAAAGCCCATGAAATCGCCATCATTGATTAAAATTAAGCCTTCTTGAATACAAAATTTTAAGACTCGAATCATTTGCATACGATTGTCATAATTAGTCCATTCTAAAACTTCCTGACTGGGATAATTATGCCTCACATATTCCAAGACAAATGAAAGAATAAATTGTTCTCCCTGGTCCAGTTCTTCTAGATACATCAAAACAATGCACAAAAACACATATGATTTAGGATCTTCAAATTCTTGAATACCCATAAAAGATTGGGGTTTTCCTGGTATTTTTTCTATTTTAATTAACAGTGGATTCACAATAATATTGTAACCTAGCTTTTGTTTAATGAATTCACTATACTTATGATATTGATCTTTCAATTTATAATATAACTCTGGATCTTGTTTGCGTAAGATCCATCTTCGACTTAAAAGTTCTTGTATTTCATACATTAGTTTTCCTCAAATTTCAAAATAAAAGCTGGCATTTCAAAGATTCCATCTTCACACTCTAAAAAACATCGTCTAGTCTCTTTTGGATTAACGACATGATACCTAATGCCATGCTCTGTAACGGTCGTTTTACCTTCTTCATGAATACCTTTCACGAGCCATCTTAAAAACGTCCGCCTTACAGTCTCTGGAATAATACTTAGGTTTTCAAAAGCTACAATATTTTCCTTCAGATACATCATAAGGACCTCTTCTTCAGCTTTTCTTTCATCCAATACCTTTTGTCTCATCTTCTCTTTTTCTTCTTGATGATCTATAATGGCAGTTTTGTGTATACGCTCTCTAAAGGTTCTTACTCTAGGAGTTAAAACCATTGTCATTGGTTTTTCGTGATATATGGATGAATTAATGCTTTCTGTTTCGCGATTCAGTTCTCCAACAATATGCAAATAGGAACTAATACCAAAAACTTGACTGGACAATTTATGTGCTTCACTTATATCTTCCATTTCTGAGAATAACGTGGCAATCTTTTGATAATCTTCTTTCCGACTGGAATATTGAGTTGTCATTTCTAAAAGATTTACTGCAAATCTGGCAATTTTTCTGATGATGTCATTGGTCATAGACAAGATGTTTTCAATTTCACTATTTTCTGCATTTTGATTCATAAAAAAACGCTTGATGCTGTTAAATTTATCTTTTTCAAAAGCATAAATTTCTTCTCGATTAACTTGTTTCAACTCAAGTTTCGGAATACTTAACTCAAAGTTCGTAATTTTTTCAAAGATCAAATCGATCTCATCGTTATCAAAAGCTTTTAAGGACCGTTCTATAACAACACCATGATGCTGCAATTCCTGAACAAAATGCCTTAAATAATCTACCAGTTTTTCCTTATACATTAAGAAGCCTTGAGTTTGCATCATTTCTTCAGCCTTAATACTATTCCAATCTCTTATATAATCTTGATAGTTCTTATTGAGTCTTTGAAAATCATTTTTTAACTGTGACCACCAACCACCAACAATCTTTTCTTCTGCATCGGTCATCTCAGGTATTCTTTGAATTTCATACTTGATACGTTCCAATAACGTAGGTTCCAAAGAACCGGATTCAAATAGAAGGTTTTCGAGTCGCATTGTCATTCTTTCAATTTCTATAGCATATTCCGTCATTTGATATTGAAATTGTTTGTTCACAAACTGTTGATAACTCACTACTTTAGAAGTATCTTGCTTTGTTGACAAATTACCCCATTCTGTTAACATGTCCAAATCCTGTTTGCACAAATCTAATGTATAATCTTCAAAATTGGAATCTCTAATGAGTGTGTTAAACACATCTTCTTTACTCAACCAATGACGGTATTTTTGATCCATTTCAAAAAAATAGCGCATAATCCCACGATATCGCCATGCATTCTCTGCTGAAAGGTATTTAGTTTCTTTCAAGGGTTTAAATAATTTTTCTTTCACATGAACCTCTTTCTCACTTTATTATTGTATCATTAAACATATACAGAAAAAACAATAAGTCGCAATTTCACGACTTATTATGTTATTATGTATCTTCATCAAAAATAAAATCTTAAACCGCATGATCTACGAACACCTTTTCCATGTATAAGTATCAGTTCTCCATTGAGTGTCAATGTTCAATCCTCAAAATCAATTTGTGATTTCTTAAGAAACAACCTTATTCGATCATTTGCGTAACGGCTGTCAAGTTCTTTATATGACTTATATTATACTTTCTCATAAGCAAAATCTTCTCCTAAGTTGCTTTTACGGCTTCATTTCAGCCATCATTCAATCTATTTTGGTATTTTTAAATGTTTTTCTAAATAAAAAAACTGGGGCGTTGCCCAGTTTTTATACATTTCTATAGCATTTGCTTTAATCCAGTTTTTCTATTTGACCAGCCCATATCTTTGGCCCAGGCTAACATTTCTTCTTTTTCTTCATCATTTTCTGACAAATAAAGGGTTTCCAAAAACTTAACGTAACCTACAATACCTGAAACATCATCCATAACCTTTAAACCACTGGCTTGAAGACAAACTGGCACTTGATTGGAACCCACAAAATGAATCGCTTTATTCATTTCGTCTTTTGGTATATTCTCTAAAACATCATCCATCATAGGTCTGGTAATTTTAACCTGCCAATTATCACCAAAATCATACTGATACCATAGGGTTCGTGTTAAAGGACCCTTACAGTTTTCTTGCATTTGATTCAAATCGTAAAAATCCTTTAATAAAGATTCTTTTGTACCGAGTACCTTATTAATGGGAAGATGCTCTAAGAGTTGATCAAAAATATTGAATTCTGTAGATTGTCTTACTTCATCAAGTGTTGCATCCAACAAAGGTGTTGCTTTTAGAATTTTGGGTTTCAGATGTTCCTTTTTTATGAGATTTTTTGTTCTATTATAAAACTCTTGGAAGGACTCCATAACTTCCAACATAGGGTTTTGTTTTAAAATTTCAGTAATAACCCCTTGAACCACTTCATAGAATCTTTCACTGTTAACAGTGTAAGGACCTGTATAATTTTTTTTGAAGTTGTTATTTTCATTGTAGCCAGAATAATCAACCTCTGTTATTTCAACTAAATTCTCATAGCATTGAAAGATCAAACCGGATAATTCAGACCACTTGTCAAATCTGTTTTCTGTTAAGTTGTAAAAATCTTCCTGTTCAATTGAAAATTTCCTCAAGTGACTGTTTTGCCAACCAAACAATTTCTGAATCACATAATGCAAATGATGAAGTGTGATGTGATTAGGGACTAAAATATCTCTTGTAATCAAACCTTCTGCATTGGTTTTTCCGTATTTAATGAGGATCTCTCTTTCCTCATCAGAAAGGGCATCCGTGATCAACTCCAAATGTAAAAGAATTGGTTCTTCGTTTACAATTGTTTTCACTGAAAAATTTTTATTCATGGCCGCAATTAAAGTGCCATAAGCTTCAAACAAAGTACTGGCAGAATCGGATTCCAATAAATCTTCAAACAATTCATCAACGGCATCTTCATCATAAATATAAGATTTGTACCAAATAAATTCCTGAATCTTGTCATCATGTTGCATAATAATCTGGAGTAAATTTCTGAGTTTACTTTCCACACTGGAGAATAACTCTGACATATGTGTCTGTGCTTTGCCAAGGGCTTCAATGGTTTCAATCATCTTTTCATCACCACGAATTTCTTCGTCAAAGAGTGAAAGCCATGTCAGGGGATCAAACCGTTCAACGGTTTCATCTAGCTCTTCTATCAAATCATTGGCTGAACTCCAGTATTTTCTAAAGTCCATAAAACTCATTAATACCAAGTCCAAATATTCTTTTAAATCTTCTGCTTTATTTAAATCATAGGGTAAAATCCTATAATCTGTATCTAACTCATTCTTGTAAAATTCAAGAATCTTTCTTTCGTTCTTTGAATAAAATCTATGCATATTAACCTTCTACTCTCTAAAAATCCTATACTATCATAACAGGATTTTATAAATGTTGCTATATATATATTTTATCTCAAAACCCATATTCCTACTACAACAAGAAAAATAAAAATAAATTGTACAAAAAAACACACTCTTCAGTGTGCTTTCTTTAAAAACATAATTGTTCATCTGTAAAAAGAATTGCTTTTAAAACTTGATCATAGATTGTCCCTGCTTTGAATAGCGTCTCAATACTTATATGCTCATTGACTTCATGACAACTGTCTTCATCCTCTGGAAAATATGGACCAAAGGCTACGAAATTAGGCATCGCTTTAGCGTATGACGTTCCATGAGCTAAGCCAAATTCATGCTGAAATCCAGTAACGCTCTCATATACCTTAGCCATTTTCTCTAAAAAAGGTTGCTCTGGTTTGACATACAAGAAATTCATATAATTTTTAATCTCAAAAGTAAAACCATATTTTTGTTGCTTTTTCAAAATAACTTCACGTATGAGCGATTCAGTTACGCCATAATTTTGACGGACATTGAAAGTTAAAACAACTTCATCTGCTCTCATGTCAATTTTAGTTGGAATAAAAATAGTCGAATCTAATTTCTGTCCATTTAATAACATGGGTTCTTCAGGAAATCCAATTTTTACACCATGATAATCATCTAAACTCTCTTCAGAAATAAATTCAAATAAGGCTTTATAATCCCCTAGATCCAACTCATGATTGACTAAAAATCTTGTTAATTCCCAAATCGCATTAACGCCTTTCATGGGTTTGGATGAATGAACAGATTCAGTGATAAACTTCAGATGCATTTGATCATTCACATTTTCAATTTCCATGTAAGATGCTTTTGAAAAATGGTTCCATTCATTTAAATGTATGATTGCTTCTCCAGGAACAGAATTAACACTTTGTCCAGATGCGATATAACGGACAGCACCTGGATTTTCGATTTTAAAGACAAACTCTATATCCGCGTAACCTTTTTCCATATTTGTTATGGGAAATTCACCATCAGGTGTAAAACCATAGTCAGGCACTTTAAAATAACGGGTATAAGCCTCTAAATCCTGCCATTTTACTTCTTCCATCGTACCAATAATCAGCTGAAGTTTCTTCTTCATCTGTGATTCCAAGGGCTTCAGTAATGCCATAACATGGAGCATGAGCATTGCTGGACCTTTGTCATCCGCCACACCACGTCCATAAAGTTTTTGATCTTTTTCAGTTAAATCAAAGGGTGGGTCAATCCATTCTTCCAAGGGACCTGCATCGACGACATCGACATGAACCAGTACGCCTACTGTTTCTTCCCCCTGTCCCATTTCAACAACGCCAACTTGATGATCTAAAACTGTATAACCATTCAAACCCATGGTTCTGCTTTTTTCGATAAAATATTTTAAGGCCTCAGCAACAGCATCATGATTGGATACACTGGGAATTCTAATGAGTGCTCTTAAATCCTCATAAAAGGCATTATAATTCAACGGAAACATTGTCATTTCAAACTCCTTTAATCCAATTCGTAAAAGGCCAAAATACTCTGAACATACACTTCTACACCATCATATAAACTTTGGATTGAAATGAATTCCTCATCTGAATGTGCTGAATCCAACCTTCCTGGGCCTAAGATGACACATGGTATTTTACCAAAGTAATTAAACAGACCACCATCACTCCATGCAGGGAAGAAATCCGGTGCCTTATTTGTTTGCATCACTAATGAAGTTGCTTTTAAAGTTGCTTTAACAATTTCAGCCTCTAAATTTGTGTGCATACTCTCATGGCTGTAACCAGACTTCATAACACTTTCAGCCATTGATTTAAAAGATAGTTTGTATTCAGGATGCAAAACTTGAAATTCAGCAATAATACTTTGTATTTGATTGAGAATAAGCTCAAGATTTTCACCCGGTAACCACCTGCGATCAAACTTAATATAGCATGCTCCTGCTACTGTACTGGGTTGAGTCCCTCCCTGTATGGTACCTAAGTTGAAAGAGCCTCTACCAATAATGGGATGTATGGATAATTCAACAAATCTTGTCATCCGCTCTTCAAAAAAGGGAATAAACTGTCCAGCTAGGGAAATGGCATTTAGACCTTCTGCTTGGTGACCACCGTGAACGGTTTTACCTATAATTGAGATTTCAATCCAATGCAACCCTCTATGGGCAACACAAACCGATAAATCCGTTGGTTCACCGACAATGGCACCATCAAATAACATTTCATTGTTTTCAAGAAAATGGATTGCGCCTAAACTCTTTTCTTCTTCATCAATAACACCAGCGAAAACAATCTCTCCTGAAAAAGGTACTTTCATCTTCTTTATCGCCACCAAAGCACACAGCATACTTGCTATTGGCCCTTTCATATCTACAGACCCACGGCCATAAAGTCGATCTTCCTTCTCTATGGGAATCAGAGGATTAACCATGCCATATACGGGAACTGTGTCTAAATGACCGTTCAACAAAAGATTCTTTCCCTCTTTTTCACCTTTTAATTTGGCAATGAGGTTATAACGGCCATTTTCAACGTCCTGAAGTTCCACTTCAAGGCCTTCATTTTTTAACCAGTTCAACAAAAATTTTGCAACTTCTGATTCTTGAGCATCAATCCCTGGATAAGAAGGAATTTGAATTAATGATTTTGCCAGGTCCAAGACTTGAGAAGGCTTGATATGATTCCAAAGGGGATTGTTATTCATGAGAGGCCTCCTCGTTAAAATGACAATAATTCATATGTCCATGCTTATCCCAATCGGGCATTGGTTTTACATTTTTACAAATTGATTGCGCTTTTGGACATCTGGGATGAAAGGAACAACCACTAGGCATATCAATTGGATTTGGTGTTTCTCCTTTTAACAAAACTCTCTTTTCGTTTCTTCTTACATGCATTTTAGGCATGACATTAATTAACGCCTGAGTATATGGATTCAAGGGTTTTTCAATGACCTCATCTGCTTTGCCATATTCCATCATGGTACCTAGATACATAACAGCGATATGATCAGAAATCGCCCAGGCCAAGGAAATATCGTGGGTAATGAACAAATAGGAAATCTTTTTTTCTTCTCTTAGCTTCATCATCAATCTTAAAATATCTGATCGTACAGAAACATCTAGCATAGAAACCGGTTCATCGGCAATGATTAATTTGGGATTTAAAACAAGGGCGGATGCAATGACCACACGTTGTCTCTGACCACCTGACAATTCATGGGGATAACGATTTAAAAAACTTTCTCCAGGAGACAGTCCCGCATGATTTAAAGCTTCTATGATTAAATTTCGCATCTCCACTTTGTCCTTTGTCACTTTATGAATCATCAGCGGTTCAGCAATTATTTTTTCAATGGTATGTTTAGGATTCAAGGATTGATAGGGGTCTTGAAAAATCATACTAATGTCTTTTCTATATTCTGGCAGTAACTTTCCTTTTGAGTCAAAGATGGATTGTCCATTGAATGTAATCTGACCCTTCACTACATCGGAATCATGAAGGGCATTTACGGCTTTTCCCAATGTGGTTTTTCCAGAGCCACTTTCTCCTACTATTGCTAAAATCTCTCCTTCAGCTACCTCTAAAGAAATGTTGTTTACTGCATGAACCAACTTCTGAGGGGTGTTTCTTATGACCTCCAACAGACTTCTTTTAATGGGAAATTTGACCTCAATGTGTTCTAGTTTTAGTAAAGGCTTCATAAGGATTCACCTCCTAAGTGACAAAAATACCGATGTCCATTTTCCACTTTTTGAATGGGTGCCTCCTCAAAGCAAATAGGCATTGCTTTGTGACATCTTGGTGCAAACTTACATCCAACAGGAATTTGTGTCATATCCATGGGAATACCCGGTATAGATTCCGGTAATGCCTTTTTGCCGCCAATAACAGGATAGGAACTCAAAAGCTTTTGTGTATAAGGGTGTTTGGGATGACAATAAATATCCTGAACCTCACCATATTCTACGATTTCGCCAGCATACATGACAGCCACTTTATCACAAGTGTCCCCTAGAATTGATAAATCATGGGTGATGATGATCATAGACAACTCCAACACTTTTTTTAAACGTTCCAGCAAATCAAAGATTTGTGCTTGTACCATGACATCCAAAGCAGTAGTTGGTTCATCCCCTATGACAATTTTAGGATTACACGCCAAAGCCATGGCAATCATGACTCTTTGGCGCATGCCTCCACTAAATTGATGAGGATACTGTTTTAATCTTGTCACATCTATTTCAACCATTTTTAAAAGTTCTTCAGCTCTTATTCTCGCCTCATTCTCTTCTAAATGGTCATGGTGCATGATCACATCCATCAATTGTTTTTCAATGGTCAGTACAGGATTCAAGGCATTCATTGCACCTTGAAAAATAATTGAAATTTCTTTCCATCTCAAACTTCTGATTTTTTCTGCTGAAGCGTTGATAACGGATTGATTTTTGTATAAAATTTCTCCCTCCACAATAGAACCATTGTCTGGCAGCAACTTCATTAAAGATAAAGCTGTTGTCGTCTTGCCTGAGCCAGATTCCCCTACGAGTGCCAAAGTTTCTCCTTTATTCAATGAGAAACTCACACCATTTACAGCGTGGAGTTTTCTATGACCGGATAGATTAAATTCTATTTTCAGGTCTTTAACATTTAATATTTCCAAATGCATGCCTCCTAACGCTCGCGTAATTTAGGGTTTACAATTTCATCTAGTGCAAAACCCATCAGTGTAAAGGATAAAACAAGTAACAATACGCATAACCCGGGAGGTACAAAATACCAATAGGCCTTGTTGCTTAATGCACCAGATTCAAAGGCAAAATGAAGGGTTGTACCCCAACTTGGTTTAGAGACATCCCCCATACCTAAGAAGCTTAAAGTGGTCTCAGACAAAATGGAAACTGCTGTAACTAAAATTGTATTTGCGAAGATCAAAGGAAATACATTGGGGAAAATATGATGCTTTATGATATGAAAATGTGAAGCGCCTATGGACTTGGCTCTTTCAATATATTGTCGTTCTTTCTCTGTTAAGGTTTGTGCTCTTACAATTCTTGCCGTGCCAGCCCAACCTGTAACGCCAATAACCAAGATGATGTTCCAAATACTGGCTCCTAACAAGGCTGCCAAAACCAACATCAGTGGCAGCCATGGCAATACAAGAAAAATATCCGTCAGCCGCATTAAAAAATCATCTATTCTTCCACCAAAATATCCCGATGTAATACCAAGAGAAGTCCCAATAACCATTGATATTAGCGTGGCCATAATACCAACGATAAGTGACACTCGACTACCAGCCACTATGGCTTTAAAGACATCTCTTCCCAAATCGTCTGTACCTAAGAAATGTGTTAAGGATGGTGGTTGAAGCACATCTTCTTTTTCCCCAAAATCTTGAGGATCGTATTGTACAATTACAGGTCCAACCAACGCAACCATTACAAAAATCATAAAGATGATCATGCCTATTCGACCCATTTTATTTTTTATAAAAAGTTTTATAAACGAATTCTTTTTCATCTTGTTATTCCTTTACTCTAGGATCTAAATAGCCATACAAAATATCAGAGATTAAATTGGCACCTATGATACAGATACTGCTAATATAGAAAATCCCTTGCAACAATGGATAATCACGATCCTGTAAAGCATCATACATGAGTCTACCCAAGCCTGGCCACGAAAAGACTGTTTCCACTTGTAAAGCACCTGTAATAACAAAACCTATACTCATAGCTACTATTGTAACCATAGGAATCATAGCATTTGGCAAAGCATGCTTACGTAAAACTGTTTTTTCATCAAAACCTTTTGCACGAGCAGTTGTAATATAGTCCTCTGTCAATACTTCAATTAATGAACTTCTCATGACCAGCATGTATTCACCTATTAGTACCAGTGCAAGGGTCAAAGCAGGTAAAATCAAATGCTTTGAAATATCAAAAAACCTTTCAAATCCCGTTGCAAAGAACAAAGCAGGAGAAGTCATACCTGAAGTAGGCAATATACTTAAAAACCCACTAAAGAAAGCAATCAATAAAATACCTAACCAAAATGAGGGCATTGCGTAAGTCACTAAAGAGAAACTCAACGACATCACGTCTACTTTACTGCCTCTTCTATGTGCAGCAATAATGCCAAGAAAGACACCGATGATGATGGCAAAAAACTCTGCGGTACCTACAAGGAGAACGGTAGCAAAAACCCGTTCTCCAATCACACTAAGCACTGGACGATTGTAATGAAAGGAAGTCCCAAAATCACCTTGAAACAAATTACTCATATAGGTAAAAAACTGAATGTATACAGGTTCATCCAATCCAAACTGAGCCTTCATTCGTGCTACAGTTTCTAAATTGGCATTTGGATTTCTAACCAACATACTGATTGGGTCACCTGGCATAATTCTAAATAAAAAGAAATTAATCACCAAGACACCAAACAAAGTGAGAATTGCATAAAATACTTTTCTTAATAGATATTTCCTGGACATTTAATCACCATTCCTGTTTTTGGGCATTTTCTGATTTTTTACTGCTTTTTTTATTTTTCATGAACCAAATGACAGCAGATAATAAAATGACAACGCCAACTGCAGCTAGCATTAAAACACTCGATTGGCTTTCATCTCCTTTTACCAATTCAGCATCCAAATAGTTGGCGTTGGTAAAAGTATAAAATACAGAGCCATTAACAGCTGGTACAATACCTGATACTAAATCCGATCTGACGAGTTGATTGTCTTGTTCATAATATAAAATATCGTATGGAAGTTCATCATATAAGAGCCTTTGCGCTTCTTTCACCAGTTCAATTCTCGCATCCAAATTCATTTCTGAACCTTGTAATTCAATGATGGCATCGTAATCAGGATTGGAATAGAAAACATCATTTAAGTTGTCTAAGTTTGAAGTGGTTAAGATGTTTAACAAGACTGCAGGATCAATATCGCCGCCCCAACCCCAAATAAACATATCATAATCTAAATTGATCATGGTTCGATCATATAAAACACCATCATCCACAACATCAATATTTAATTGAATACCAACATCCTTTAAATAACTTTGAATCATTTGACCAACTTTCACTTCTGAAGTGTTATCACTTCTTGATAAAAGCAAGAACTCTAATTTTTCTCCTGATGCATTGCTTCTGTAACCTTCTGAATCGATAATCGTAAAACCTTCACTTTCCAAAAGCTCTATGGCTTTTGAAGGATTATAAGTTCTCAATTCATCACCCTGTGGTTCATAATGCCAAATCTTTTGTGATGGTGGAATCATTGTAGAGCCAGGTTCTGCAGAACTGTCAAAAACAAGATCTACAATTTTTTGCTTGTCCATTGCATAATCAATAGCATGTCTTACGACTTTGTTTTGAATCAAAGGATTAAAAGCATCAGAAGGCTCTGATGAGTTAAATCCCATTTGTGTAAAACCATTTTCCATAAAGGTATAAGCTTTAATATTCTCATTCTTCAATGCACCTTTAATATCCACAGAATCCAAACCCAAAGCAATTTCTATTTCGCCATTCTCAAGGGATTGAACCATGGTATCATTGTTTGCATAAATAACATAAATTAAATGACTGACTTGAGGTACATTGCCAAAATAATCTTCATTTCTTTCAAAAACAACTTGTTGACTGCGTTGCCATTCAACAAATTTATATGGACCCGTACCAATCATTTCTTCATTTTCAAAATCCATTACTGAATCTGCATCATATTGGCTCCAAATATGTTCCGGTAGAATTGGTGTTACATTTTGCAACATATTCGCTTTCGGTAAATCACTTGTAAACTTGATGGTATAGTCATCCACTACATCAATGGTTGTAATATCTGCAATTGCACCATAATACAAGCCCATTTCAGTTTCTTGAATAAACTCATAAGTGAATTTAACGTCATTTGCTGTAAATTTTTCACCATCATGCCACTTCACATCTTCTCTTAAATGAAAAGTCCAAGTCAACTGGTCCTCTGACAATTCCCAGGATGTTGCCAATGATGGTACCACATTCATTTCTCGATCAATTTGAGTCAAAGCATCATAAGTTAACATAAAGATTTCGTAAGATGCATTTTCCCAAGCTACCATTGGATTCAAAGAATCCGGTTCTTGTTTGACACCTATTTTTAAAATGGTGTCTTCTGATTCGCCAAAAGCCAACATGCTGTTCATTACGAGTAACAACATTAAAATAAATAAACTCAACTTTCTAAACATAACCCCTCCTATAATACGCCGCTTCCCAATATTTCAAAAATACCATTGATGCTGTCCAGACGTCCTTTTACCCCTAAAGGAATTGTTGCCAAATCAGGCGTATGTCCCAGAGGAAGTCCATATAACACAGGTTTTTTAAAAGGTTCCAATAGGTCATATAAAACAGTCTCCAGACTACATTGATTTGGAAATCCTGGATGATGTGTAAAAGGTTCACATCCTTTACACTCTCCAACAACAATGCCAGCCATATCATCAAGCTTACCTGCATTTTTTAAATGGGTAAGCATATGGTCCATAACCCAAGGTTCCATGTCAAGATCCTCAATAAAGAGAATTTTGTCTTTTGTGTCAATTTCCCAAGGTGTTCCTAAAGATGCACAAATCATAGAAAGATTGCCACCTACAATCTCACCTTCTACAACAGATGGATTCATTTTCACTAAATGTTTAAAAGGATTATTCATTTTTATTTCACCAATAGGTTCCAATTCTTCTATGGCCTTCATCAAATGATCGAATCGATATGCTGTCATATCTTCCGTACCAAAACTCAAGGCACTTGGACCATGGAAGGTAATCAAACCGGTTTCCTTTAAAATAGCAAGATGTAAGGTGGTTACATCACTATAGCCAATAAAAATTTTCGGATTATTTTTTATGATTTCAAAATCAATATAGGGTAAGAGTCTTGCAGAACCATACCCACCTTGACTGACAAAGATTGCGTCAACCTCTGGATCTTCAAAGGCCCATACTAAATCTTCCAGACGTTCTTTATCGGTGCCTGCCATATAATAATTTGTCTTTAAAACATGTTTCCCCAACTTTACTTTGTAGCCCATTCCTTCTAAAGCCTTTACACTGAGCTCCAATTCACTTCTTTCCCAAATACCACTGGAAAGAGAAATAATCCCGATGGTATCACCCTTTTTTAATGCTTTTGCTTTAATGCTCATGATTTTCTCCTCTTTCCAAAACAGATTTGAACACTTGACTCAATTTCTCAATGCCAGTTTTGATTTCATTTTCTGTACAGACACTATAACTGATTCTCAAATAATCATCTCCTTCATTGCCATAAGGATAAAACAAATGTCCTGGTGCAAAAGAAATCCCACTTTCTTCGGCCTTTAACAAGAGTATGTCCTGGTTCACTTTAACTTTTAGTTTGCACCAAATACTCACACCGCCATTGGGTATCGTAAAGTCCAAATAGTCTTGACATAATGTTTTTAAATAAAGGGCTGTTAATTGTTGTTTCTCATAATAGAAATCCCTCAGAACCTTTTCATGGGCATATATGTAATGATCATTCAAGTACTTCGCTATGATTTTCTGTGTGAGTGTATTAAAAAAGATTTGGTTGATTTCAACCATTTTACTTAGTTTTTTAGCAATGCTTTTGGAAGAAACCAAATATGCCACTTTGATGCCTGGTGCTATTTTAAAAATAAAGGAATCAATGTAGATCACAGTACCCATTGTATCCATTGATTTCAATGAAGGTACAGCATCTCCTGAATAACGAAGGCTCGAATCATGATTGATTTCTACAATAGGTACATTATACTGATAAGATAATTTCAGTAATTCCCTTCTTCGATCTAGAGATAAAATCGTCATGGAAGGATTATGAAAAGTTGGTATGGTTAAAATAAATTTAGGTTTATATTTCAGAATCAAATTTTCTAAGCAGTTTACAATCATCCCATCATGATCGAGGGGTATTGTCACGACCTTTGCGCCCAACAAGGTCAACAAATCAAACAAATCAGGATTAACAGGTTCTTCCAATATGACAGTTTCACCATGGGAAACGACTAATTTCACAAGATAATCCATAGCCTGATAGGTTTCAGAACAAATGGTGATTTCTGATGGTGACGTAAGAATATGTTGTTTTTCAAGATATTTGGAGATGGCTTCTCTAAGACCTAAGTCACCTTGGGGGTGACTGTACCCATAGATCTCATTATTATTATTTTCAAGAAGAGCTTGAGTGAGATGATTTAGAATTTGAATGGGATACATAGATGATGAAGGCATAGCTGTTGCAAATGAAATCATCTTCTTTGAAATGGAAGTATGAAACAAACGACTAAACAACGCATTCATATGTAAGAATTCATCTTTAACGATATATTCAAAGGGTTGAAAATGTGCAGAAAGGTAATGTCCTTTTAAAGGATTGTGACTTGCACCATAAGAAACAAAGTAGCCTTTAGGTTGTTTGGATATTGCCACATAACCTTCATCTACAAGCATTTTATATGCTTTAATAATGGTGTTTCTGTGGACGCCTAAAGTATCCGCCAATTTTCTTTCTGGTGGCAGCTTATACCCTGAAACGACTTCATTTTTAATAATGGCATTCTTAATGGCATGCATCACTTGAAGATATACATGTGTTTTACTTTCTCTGTTAATTTCTATATTCATAACTTAACCCCTTAAATTATTGAAATATTCAAAAAAATTATAGCATTATTTGGACTATTCAATAAAGTACCAAAACCGTATTTTGGAGTAGTCCAAAACAATCCATTATTTACCCATATTTCATATTTAAATACATCATTTGCAAAAAAAAAAAGGAAAGATCGTCATCTTTCCTTTCAATTAAGGAAAGTAATCTTTCCTTTAGCTGTCTACCAATGAACCGCAACGGATTAATATCCTTTTAATAGTGGAGCAACTCTAAAGTTTTCCGACTCTAAATCTCCACTAAAAAAACCCCATTTGGTAACTGGCTGTCTCATTAAGACCCTTTAGCTTTGCGTCCTTACCTTACGATAAGTTTGCCGTTTCATTAGAGTATCGGTTAGTTGTAGTATAGCCCTACAACTATCACTTGTCAACCTCAAGGGATGAAAACTAATATCTTTTCAAGGGATGAAAACTTTCATCTTTGGAAAATACCTCAAGAATCTAAAAAGCAGAGTATGTGCAAGGACATACTCTGCTCAATTGATTTCAATTCTTTTCATTTTCATTAAAAACAGCTTCTATCAATTGTCCAAAAGATTGAAACAAGTTTAGTCTGCGGATTTCAACATCCTGTGATAAAGCATCGTAAATAGAGGTATAATACCACTTTTGTCGATCATATGGTCGGCTGAACCTATGCCATACTTCATCCCCTAATACCTTCATATCTTCATAGACAGTATAAAGATTATGGTATTTATCTGCCAAAGTAATTTGTTTGGTTTCTAAATTGCAAGTTTTTAACATATCAATGGTATGTTGTTTTCTTTCTTCCCAGCATTTATATTTTTCTTCAGAAACAGAGGCTACCAATCTTGCCACATGTTCATTAAATTCATCTGTTAAATCATCATATGAAACTTCCGTATCCTCCAACAAATCATGAAGTAGTGCTGCAACGATGACATGTTCATTGTTAATTCCAGCTCTTTGAAGGACCATGGCAGCACTAATGGGATGCATGGCATAAGGCTTTTGAGAACCTTTTCTATATTGTCCTTGATGATGTATTGTCGTATATTCAATCGCTTTTAAAATCATTTCCATATTATGCTCCTTTCAAGAACGCCAGTATCATAATACTTTGATACCCTAAAAGTGTAAAATGAAACGAACACTCAAAAAAAATCATCTTTTGGATTCACTTAACTGTATGATGAAATGCAACTGTTCTACACCTTCGTAAATAGTTTCTTTAAGAAACACACCGCCACAACTGATCGCTGTTCTTTTAGATGCTTGATTATCTTTTCTACAAGTGATTAAAACCTTAGGTATTTTTCTTTCACTCGCTTTTTCCAAAACCAGTCTTAATTGTTCCTTGCCATACCCTTTATTTCTTTCAAGGGGTGAAATCCCATAGCCAATATGTCCACCATGCTCTTTTAGTTCATCGTCTAAATGATGACGCAATTGAATAGATCCTATAATTTTTTGATCCGATTTTCTCAAAGTGAAATAAGTACTGGCAGTGATCTCATCATTAATTGTGTCGATTTCCTTTTTTGAAATCATATCTAACCATTCACTTAAATCATCATATCTCAATAAACCGCTGGTCCCGTTTATGTGATTTTCACCCTTCTCCAAGAAAGATTTAATATATTCATTAATTTGTTCAGGACTGACTTCACTGGGTTTTACTAAAACTAAATCATACATGCCATTCACCCTTTAATAATTCATAATCTACAGATGACTGAACTTCTCCCATTTGATTTTTAAAAGCATTATAGTTGACTCTCACTTTTTTAAAACCTAATTTTTCATAAACATGTTGTGCTCTTTTATTTTCTAAGTTTGTATCCAAAACAATTTTTTCATAGAGATAGGTTTCAAATAAATCTTGAATGAACAGTTTAAGAATCTGTGTTCCTAAACCCTTTTCTCTTAATACTTCCACACATATTTTAATCCCTATTTCTACACTTCCTTGGCCTAAGTTACGATAAGACATTTCTCCAATCGACTGTTTCTTATATTCAATAATCAATCGTCTTCTCGTATCGTCTGAATCCTCTGCAAGGTCTGATACGATTTTTTCTTTTGTAATATTTAAGCCCTTCGGATAACCTGCATGTGCCATAATCTTTCCATCATTCCACCATTGCATCAGTTGGCAAGCATCTTCTTCTGTTGCATTTCTTATAATTAAGTCATTCTTTTCTATAAACATAAAGATCCTTTCTCTTTATTTTCATCTTAGCAAAATAGAACGTAAATGGTAGTCAAATTTTGAATTAAACAATTCTAAACTTATCCCATGACAGAATCATTCTAAAAGCATCTATCCAGCCCAATCCCTGTAAAATGGTTGAATCGCAATAATAAGGGTATATTTATAGAACACTAAGGAGATTTACTCATGAAAAAAGCTATGAATCGAAAATATATCTTTTGGACAACTTATACCATCATCATAATAGTCCTCTGGGGTTTGATGACATGGACATCACATTTGAACTTCAAGGAAACTGAATCCTCTTATTTTGATTTGGAATTATCTAATTTTAAAGGTAAGATTGAATCTATTTTAAAAACTTATGAGTCATTCTCCAATTATATTTTTGATGATATAAAATCAGATTCATATATTTTATCTCATATCCGAGAAGCTGCAACAGCATCCGATGAAGAGAAAAAAATACTCCGTCAAGAACTATACGATTATCTCATCGTTAAATATGAACATATGACAAAATACAAATTCAGACAATTACATTTTCAATTGGCTAATACCGAAAGTTTCTTGAGAATGCACCGTCTAGATACTTATGGTGATCTCCTATATGATATTAGAGATAGTATAAAAATTGCCAATGAAACGGACTCATATGTATCCGGTTTTGAGGAAGGTAGAATTTTTAATGGCTATCGCTTTGTATATCCTTTGCATGATAACAACGAACTCATTGGAACTGCTGAAGTTTCTATCTCGACAGCTTCCATTTTAGAGATTTTGTCCGACTTGTATCCAGCACAGAATTTTAAATTTATCATTAAAAAATCAGAAGTTCAAGACAATGTTTTCGAAGAGGAAATCTCAAACTACACGGATTCCTACATTTCAGAAAACTATTACTTCGACAGAGAAGTAACAGAAATTATTGACAATACCACTTATTTAAAAGATTTTGACAGTCAAAGTTTTTTTTCTAAAATCAAGGATCAATATGAAGAACAAATCAACAACAATGAGAATTTTGTCATTAATTGTCAATATAACGGCGAAAATTATATCGTCAAATTTCTCACCATCAACAATATTGTAGGTCAACCAGTTGCCTATTTAATTACTTTTCTTGGCACTGACGAACATGCAGATATTGTTAAAGGATATATAAAGCAAATTATTTTCTTTACAGTATTTACAATTTCTATCATTACTTTTGGTTGGGCGATTTCCTTTTATCAATCCAAAATACAAAATATTGCACACATTGATTTTCTCACACAAATCTACAACCGCCACATTTTTTGAACTTGCTGAAAAAGAGCTTAAACGTATGGAACGATATGACTATCCTGGCAGCATCATGTTGTTTGATATCGACTTTTTTAAAAGAATCAATGACACCCATGGACACGATGCAGGAGATCATGCATTAAAACAGCTTGCTCAATTGGTTTCTCAAAATGTGAGAAAATCAGATATTTTTGCACGATGGGGAGGAGAGGAATTTATTATTTTGCTCTCCCACACAGCATTAACACAGGCAGAACAAATCGCTGAAAAAATAAGAGCATTGGTGGAAAACTCAAGTCTCGGTTATTTAAAAGACATGACCATCAGCATTGGACTTTCTGAAATTACATCTACTCAAGGAGCATTAGTACAAATAATTGATGAAGCTGATGCAGCGATGTATCAAGCTAAAAATAAGGGCAGGAACAGAGTCTGTGTTTTTCAACCTGAATCCAACTAAATGTATTTGAGCAGCTAAAACTCAATCCGAACATAACCAATGAAAAGATCATGAATAGGATCTTTTCATTTTAATTGGAAGCAACATATTCCTTTAGGTATTCTATGAATTCAAGAATCTTTACAGAAGTCTTTTGGTTTGGATTGGTGACGATACAAACCTCATAATCGTAACTTATACTTAAAGGAATACTTCGAATCCCTGGTCTTTTAAAATGCTGACATATCTTTTCAGAAGCAAAACCAACCCCCATGTTTTTTTCCACCAAATCTAAAATCATGGCCAAATTGTAGTAATTCGTCATGGTATGGATTTCCAAAGTTATGCCCGCTTCCTTTAAAATATGTTCTGTCATCTTATAGGGATATTCCGAAGGTGCACTTGTAATTAAGGCATTGCCTGAAAGTGATTTCGCATCAATTATCTTTTCAGAACTTAATGGATGAGTACTACTTAATATACAATACAAAGGTTCTTTAAAAAGCATCTCATAATGGAGTTTCGGGTTTCTTTTGTAAATAGGTGTATACTTGACAATCGCAACATCCAATTGATTTCCTAAAAGCATTTTTTCCAAATCATCAATGCTTTCTACTTTAATCATATAATTGTCATCACTATGTTCAGATATAAAGTTCATCACCCCATCGTTAATCGCAGTTGTATAAGATAACTTAAATAAGCCGATATGATACTGCTCTGATAGATTGTATTGGTTGATTTTAGAGAGAAACATTTCGTAGGCTTGAATCAAAGGTTCTGAATCCCTTACAAATGCCCTACCTTCTTCTGTTAAAGTCATCCCCTTCTTACTTCTATGAAACAGTGACAACTGAAGCTTTTTTTCTATCAACTTAATACTTTGTGATAGTGAGGGTTGTGTGATGTGAAGAAACTCTGCAGCCTTTGTGATGTTTTGAAACGTTGCAACGCATCTGACATGAATGATTTCACGAATTTCCATAATGCCTCCATTCATAGGTATCTCCTATGATAAATATTGTAACTAACAATTGGATTATTCTCAATATTATTCATATAATTATATTATGAGAGTCCATATATTTTGTATTGAAAGGAAAAAACTATGAAAATTAAGCTCAAAATCTATGAAGGCGACAACATTGATTTCTTGGCAGACTTGTGCAATCAACTTATGACTTTTCAAGGTGAAAGAGCTACCATTAGACAAGATGTCATGAAAAGTATGAATTATGAGAATCGCTTAAAACCAGAATATGCTAATACGAAAAGAAAGCATATGCTTGTTGCATATGATGAAAATACTCCCATCGGATTTGCTTTTTCCATTGTCACTACAGTGACAAAGGCAGTAGCCGATCATAAGGCAGCTTGGGCAGAATCTTTAGGTGGTATTGGCTTCTATCCTGTTGATTATGATATGCCAAAAATTGTAGGTACTTTTAGACTCTTAATTGTTGACGAAAAATATCGAAGTCATAATATTGGCAAACAGCTTGCAGAGGAGGCCATGACATGGTTAAGATCACAAAAGGATGCAGAAGACCTTTGGGTATATGTTGCCAATGGTAATGAGATCGTTGGTAAGTTCTATGAAGCATTAGGTTTTAATTTCAGTCATGAAGTCTATAAAGGATTTATCAAAGCCTATAGGATGTCAAATCAATTATAATTAATACAAAACTGTATTAATTCAAGATATTCCTAGACAGTCCCTGTTTATTTATGTAAGATAATGGTATGAATACATTAACAGGTTTGAAAGGAGTACAAGATGATTTTATTACATTACCCATCGTGAACCACCAGTAGAAAAGCCAAGGATTGGCTTGATGACAATCAAATTAATTATGAGTTAAGGTTAATTCATAAAGACAACCCAAAAGCAGAAGAAGTAAAAGCATGGATGGCTATGAGTGGTTTAGAACTGGTCAAATTCTTTAACACCAATGGCCGTTTGTACAAGGAAAATAACTTGAAAGAACGTTGGAATAGTCTTTCAGAGGATGAGTTGCTTTCGATCCTTGAAAGTGATGGTATGTTTCATAAGAGACCTGTTCTAATTGGTGACAACTTCGTTTTATCAGGATTCAAATTAAAGGATTGGGAAGAAAAACTTCTCTAACTCAAATAACAAAGCATGAGTTTTTTACACTCATGCTTTTTATATACTTTTGGGTCTCTTTTTAAGAAAAACATCTTTCGAAGCTTATTATGATTCAAGATCACCCTCAATTAAGATGGCTCTTACAGGACTACCATCTGCACCTTCAAGTTTTAGAGGTAAAGCCATTAATGTGTATAGACCTTCTTCTACTTCATTTAAGTTTAAACCTTCAATGTTATAAATATCATACGGTCCCAACAAAAGATGTACGGGCATTTCTTCTCCATAAGGATCTACACTGAAACTGTCTATACCAATGAGTTCTACTTTTTTCTCATGAAGAAAATGAATGAGTTCAGGGGAAAAACCTCTAAAATCATCTTCCCATATTTTTGCATCAACACTTCTACTGGTTTTAAACAATACACGCTTCGCAACAATCTCACAGGAAATTTCATTTAAAGAAATGGTCTTATCACGACGTTGACTGACATCAATCACTTGGCATTTACCAACATATCTGGATAAATCATGTTGATCTATGGTTTTTCCCTTTTCATCATAATGATAATGTGCATCTAAATGTGTACCTGTATGTAAACTCATCGACAATCGACTGGCATGCCATATATTCCCCTGGAGTTCAAAGGATTCACTTTCTCTTTGAAACTTTTGATCCCCAGGCCATACTGCAATATCTTCGTTAAGGGTTTTGGTTATATCATATATTTTCATAATTACCTCACAATACTAATGATCATTTTTGTCTTTTTTATGCCCATCTTTTTTACGACGCTTAAAAACTAACTCACCACCAAATATGGCAATACCTACACAAATCCAAAATGCTAATTTCATAACGCTCCCTTGTCTATTTTCTTTATCATTTATAATATGATGCTCTACCAATCTCTGAAGTAAACAAATGTCTAAAACCCGCCTCATAACAGATTCGCTGCGATGTTTCATGGGCAGGCCACTGAAAACAATTTCGAATCCCATTTACTCTGCAGTAATCTGTGACATGTGACAATAAAGCTCTGGCATATCCTTTGTTTCTTTCTGCCTTGGAGACCAAGATATAATCATAACGACAACAATCCCGTTTGGACAGATGCATATGCATTACAACTACGGCTTTTTCATTTAGATAACCAACAAAAACTCGCCCATTGGGATTTAAAATATTATTTTTGATCACATCTATTTCATAAGCTTCATTAGAGGGTATGCATATGTCTGTTGCAATTCGCTCATCCCATTCCTCAAGACATTTAATCTGAATTTCATAAGGCTTTTTCAATTGATTGCTTTCACATAGCAACATGATATTTGCAGGCTCTTCTACCCAAACATGATAGCCGTGTCTTTCAAAAACCTCTTTCATCTCAGTAAAATAACCTTCATCTCCCAAAGATTGATATATACTTGGATGAATCCCTTTGTGCAAGTAAAATTCTGTGATTTCATCTAACACTTCACCTAAATGTTCTACTTTATTCTCAAAGATAATAGCATGATTACTGTCATAAGAAGTTTTATTTTCAGTATTAAAAAACAAAACACCAAAATCCTTTTCATGATAATTCGTGAAATTTGATGGAAACAAATCTTCCTCAAGACGTATGAAGGCCTTTAAACTTTCTTTATGCTCAATTGTAATCTGATCTGAGTCCATTTTTACCTCACTTTTTTTAAAATAGGTTCCTGATGATGATAAAATACCCTTAAACCCTCTATAATCACGAATATTTCAATATTTATTTTTTTCCTTTAATCTAAAAGGCACAGTTCTAATGGCTGCTACAACAATCAGCACCGTATAAACACCAATATTAATACCTATATTTATTTTTACAATGAGAGAAATTGCTGAATAAATAAGAAAGATTAATGAAGCCTTAGAAAAAACATTGATATGTTTGTATGCAAAGGCTTTTCGCTCTTCACGGGTTGCTTCACAAGCTTCTTTATAAGTTACATAGTTAATGTAATAAACCCTTTCTGTCTTATAGATCATCTGAAACAAACTGATAACAAATAAATTGGTAAGATTCAACCAGATAAGCGCCAAATAATCTCCACTTATTTTAAGGAGCGACATCACATAACTTAAAAATACTGTACCTACTATAAAACCTATAAACCAAACTATGAGCAGTTTATATGACTTGATTAGTGTAAAATTCTTTTCTTCCATACTTCGATCCTTTTCATTCAAACTTTTTTTCGTCATATGCTGACCGTATTTTCAACATGGAGATCAGGTCTTACATATGGATATACCTACTTTATGAAATAGACACCTCTGTCCTTTCGTTATTTTAATGTAAAGGCCAACCTCTCATTATAATTCTCAAAGCCTTGGCTTCTAAAAAATTCTCCCGATGCCTTGTTTTCAGTCCAGTAATTCATTTCAATACGCTTGATATTTTCTTCTCTGGCAATATCCTTTGCCAAATCCACAAGGGCTTTCCCGAAACCTTTACCTTTGTAAGCTGCTTCAATGCATATTTGATCGATTACTAAAGCTTTATAACTGTATTTAAAAAAGGTTTCCTTGCTGTGTTTGATTTCAAGAAGGATATAGCCAACAGGCATTTCATCATCATATGCAATATAAGCGGACATATTCTCATCTTTCAAATATTCTTGAAACAAAGCATCCATGGCTTCCTTAGAATGGGCTTTGAAAATACCGGGTTCAATTTCATGGTGAATCTCTTGTACATCATGGTTCAGAATGCCTAACAATCCTGCATCCATTGTTCTTAATATCTTGATCATCCATCTCTCCTCAATTACTTTGTAATGGCTTTACTTACCCATATGACTTCTTCAAGCCCAAACCCTTTCTTTTCATAAAAGACTTGAGCTTCCTTGTTTTCCTTACTGGTCATACAAAGAAAATTTTTTATTTCATTTTCTTCACACCATCTCTCCATATGTTCAACTAATTGAGAACCAATGCTTTTTCTTCTATGTTCCTCATGAACATACAGTTCATTCATCCATAAATAATCACCACCAGATTCCAATCCAGTTGAAATATTGCAGAATGAAAAACCTTGATACTGATCCTTTTCAGTGAGTAAAAACAGTACTGTTCTCGTTTGATCTGACAAACCTCGTTTTAAAGCTTCTTCTATGCGAACAGGATCTGTTTGACCACCGATGTGACTCATTTGCTTTTGTATCATGTCAATGAGCACTGATAAATGCTCAATGTCCTCCATTTTTCTTATGACTTTAAACATATAACCAACCTTCCTGCTCATAAATTACTCTCATCTAAATCATACATATGATAGGTTAATCGTTAGTATGGATTTATTTTTGATTTACAATAGCAATACAATTTTCTAAATGTTCTTTGCCAATGCTACCTTCTCTCACAAGTGTTAAAGCATGATTCCTTTCAAACCAATCGATTTCATCTACCTCTTTGGAATCATTAAACGCTCTTCTTTTGACATGAACAAGAAAACCTAACATTAAAAGCTCTTTATTCTCATGCCAGTATGATTTCACATATTGTATGCTTTCAGTAACTTGACCCGTTTCTTCTAAAACTTCTCTTACAGCATTTTCTTCTGCTGAAGTTCCTTGTTTCAAGTAACCTGCAACTAGACCTCTATGTTCAGAAGAAACATAGTTTTGCTTCAGCAAAACCACTTGTTGATGTTCATTAAAAACAGCTACAATAACGGCTTGGCCAAAATAATCAAAATATGGACTTTTGCAGATTTCACAATATGGAATGTCTACTTCATCACCAAAAGATTTTAAAACCAGTTTTTCACCACATTTTGGACAATAACTAAATAACATACACACCTCTTACAATGATTTAATAAAGCATACCAAACGGTTTGCTTCTGTAAAACCAGAATTCTTATGAAAATCAATACTTAATGTATTTGAAAGTTCACAATCAGAAGCCAGTTCAGTACACCCCTGTTCTCTTGACCATTCTTCAGCAAACTCTATGAGTTTTCTGGCAATACCTTTTCTTCGATGTTCATCCTTTACATAAATGCCTTCCACATAACCTACTGGTGAGGATTCACTGCCTTCCACGTAATCATGTCTTAAAGACAATTGAATAAAACCCAAGTAGTCTCCCTGCTCATCTTGATAGAGATAGGTGATTTCTTTGCCTTCATCAAAGGCACATTTCATGTCATAAATATATTCATCTACATCAATATCCGTCCATAGGCTCTTTGCCATTTTTGCCATAAGGGTTACATTTGTTTCATCTACTCTAATCATCATTACTCAACCTCACAGATTCAAATTTATAATCTTATTTTATAATTCATTTTTATTATACAACAGCCCATACAACACATTTACAAATTACTTAAAAAATAATATGGTTAAGAAAACTTTAATAATTTGTCAAAATAAACTGCCATTTAATCAAAAAAAGCCTTCACTTGTTCATAGTTTTCAATAAAGAATTCATCCTCTAATTTATTCCTTCTGGCACACCAAGCCAATCCCCCAAATCCATTGAAAAACAAGTACAAGGGTAAGGTCTTGTCTATAGGGGGTAATACTCTCACGGATTCATAACCTTTTATAAAAGCTTCCTTCGTATGAGAGTAAAGATCCCACACATAGACTTTCACCTTTGTAAAGTCAATGTCAGTAGACCCCCCTCTAGAACTTTCAAAATCAATGAGTCCAACAATCTTATTTTCTTTCACCAATATATTTCCTGGTCTAAAATCAAAGTGAATCAAAGAAGGTCCATCGGCATGTGGCAAATCCCTATACAATTTTTTAAAGGTTATCATACATTGCTCAAAAAAATCAGGTTCTAAAACAGGTTGACATTCTTTCGCCCATTCGTTGAATCTTATTTCTACAGATTCCCACCATTTATCATTGTCCTTTTCCAAAGTGAAATGCGGCATTTTCACTTCATGCAGATGACCTAAAAGCACGCCCATATCATAAGCTAATGCTTCATCGATTGCTCCTGTGATCGGCTTTCCATCCAAATAACTTAAAACCATAGCGCCTGAATGCACGGAATCCCCTTCAAAGTAGTCTATGACTTCAGGTACTTTTATTTTGCCTTTCAAAGTTTCTAAAACAAAAAGTTCTCTTTGAAGTTTTACCTGATTGTAAGGGATTTTTAAAATCACTTTTTTGTTGTTTTGTAATAGCAACAGATAAACTGTAGAACTAAAGGATTCTGGTACATTTATCACTTCATTTACTTTCAAATCAAAATGTTTCAAATAAAAATCAATCATAGCATCTCCTTTTTTTCTTACTCTTTTCTATTATAAACCAATCCTAATATTATTTTTATGATGTCATCATATTGACATATTTTAAGGGGAAATTGTATAGGTCTTATGCTTAAAAGCATCCACATCGGGTAAAAAGTGTAGAGTGAAGAGTAGAATAAAAGTGAGGATGCCAGTGGAACTAAAGAAATTAATTTTATGTGTTGATGATGAAAAAATAGTCCTCAACAGCTTAAAAGAGCAGTTAATGAATCAATTGCCACATAATTATAAAATCGATGTTGCTCAAAGTGGAATGGAAGCCTTAGAAATAATAGAAGAATATAAAGAAGAAGGCTATGATATTTTATTGGTCATCTCTGATTATGTCATGCCTGGTATGCAGGGAGATGAATTCTTAGCCAAAGTACATCAAGACTATCCCGAATCTGTGAAAATACTATTAACGGGTCAAGCCAATCTTGAAGGTATTTCCAATATTATCAATCAAGCAGGTCTATTTCGCTATATACAAAAGCCTTGGGAAAGAGAAGATCTTGTTTTAGCAACGGTTGAAGCCATTAAAAGCTTTGAAAAGGACCGTACCATTGAAGCTCAAAATAAAAGTCTAATTGAAAGAAATGAAGCGCTTGAAAAATGGGCCAATGCCGTGGTGAACACCCTTAGTATGACATTAGATAAAAGAGATACCACGACTTCGGGGCATTCCAATCGAATGGCTGATTTTGCCGTGGCTATCGCCCGTTCCATTCAGAAGAGCAATGATCCACACTTTGAATGCAATGGATTTGATGAGAATTCCATTGAAGCCTTAAGAATTGCAGCCTTGTTGCATGATGTAGGAAAAATTGGCATCAAGGAAAACATTCTTTTGAAAGATGCTCGTATTCATTATGATCATTTGGAAGCTATCCTGAACCGCTTCAATCTTTATCGATGTGATTTAAAACATCAGGACTATGAAAGTCTTACAAAAGATGAAAAAATGTTTCTCAATCAATTTGAGATATGGACTACAAAACTTAAAGAGATCAACATAAAAGGTGGTTTAAACGTAGAAGATGTTAATTTCATAGCCATGCTCAGTTTATTGGAAATAAGCCATATAAATAATTCACAAGAAGAATTTAAGATTAAAAAATTGATTACAGACGATGAAGCAGAAGCCTTACAGGTAAGGTTTGGCAACTTAACGAAAGCAGAACGTGAGATTATGGAATCCCATGCAAAATTCACCTATGATATTCTTTCTCAAATTCCATGGCCAAAAGAATTGGGAGATGTTGCTTCGATTGCTTCAAGTCATCACGAAAGACTGGATGGTAGCGGTTATTATAACCATCTCGAGGGTAAAGACATCCCTTGTGCATCAAGGATTTTGGCGGTCCTTGATGTATATGAAGCTTTAACCTCTAAAGACAGACCTTATCGTTCACCTCAATCACCAGAAAAAGCCATTGAAATTCTTGAACAAGAAGGCAGAAACGGTAAAATGGATTCAAAGATTATTGCCATTTTAAAAGAGTTACTTTTAAATGAGGAGGTATAAATGGTTCATACCCATGAAACTGTTGAAGACAAAACCTTAGACATAGAGGAACTGGATGCTCATATTGAGGAAGCCTGGTTAATTCGCCGGGTGGACCATGACGCATCAGAAAAGCAAGCAAAAGACTACTTAGAGGCATCAAAAACTCTAAATTATTCCTTAGGCATTGCAAAATGCCAATTGATTATAGCGATGCAAATGTCTTATAGAAATGAATATGAAGAGGCTGAAGCAATTTTTAAAGATATAATGCCAATTTTTGTACAGGAAAATGATATTTTGCATCAATCTCGTGTTGAAAACAGTATCGCATATACTTATTTGAATCGCGGCGATTTTGAAAAGGCTTTAAATCATTTGCTTAAGGCTTTGCCTTTAGCAAAATCCGTACAGGATAACGAAGCCGTATCTATGATTTTGTTTAATATAGCTGAAATATATTTGGATCCCATGTTAAACGAACATGAGAAGGCTTTGTCCTATTACTTGGAAGCCAAGGCATATGGCAGTGATAAACCCCGAGCTATTTATGCATTAATCTTAGCAAATATTGCAGTGTGTTATCAAGCTTTAGGTGATACTATGCAAGCCCTTGAATATGCTGCTCAGGCATTGGAAAGAACCAATAGTCTAACTGTTGATTCCTCAAGAAGTCAAATCTATCATATCTTAGGTGAATTCTATTATTCCTTGAAAAAATATGAGAAAGCATATGAGGTTATGGAAAAAGGGATTTCTATTCACATTGATAATGAATATCCTGATTTACAGATTCAGGATTACATTTTATTTTCAAAAATAAAAATTGAGTTGAATCACGAAGATATTGAGGCCTATATAAAAATTGCAATGGAAAAAGCCATTGTCTTTAATGCACCTAAAATTCTTGGAGAGGTTCACCTCCTTTATGGTGGCTATCTCTACAAACTCAAACGATATGAAGAAGCCGCTAACTATTACGTTAAAGCAATACAATATAAAGATATCTACCATACGGAAAGCTTAGATCTTCATCTCAATGCACTTCAAGCAGAATATAATCATGAACAAATAAAAAAAGACGCTGAAATTTACCGTCTCAAAAACATAGAACTAAAGGAAAAATCAGATGCATTGGAACTAGCACTAAATGAATTAAAAGAAACACAAGTACTTTTGGTTCAAAACGAGAAAATGGCTTTACTGGGTAACTTGATTTCAGGTATTGCCCATGAGATTAACTCCCCTTTTGGTGCAATTCAAGGTTCGGTTTCCAACATTCAACATGTACTCAATGATACTTTAACCCTTCACTTGCCAACGCTATTAATCAACCTCGATGAAACAGCACGCCATGCATTTTTTAAAGTGTTAGAAGTAACATTAACCAAGGATTTACTCCTTACTACCCGAGAAGAAAGAGTGTTAAGGAGACAGCTTGAGAAGCATCTGAAAGTTTTTTATGAAACCCATCAAATATCTGATCGTCCCATTGACAAACAGGCGTCACTCTTAGTCGATATGGGGATTCATGAGTTAACCGATCCCTTGAGTCATTTGCTGCTAAATGAACATTGGGACCTCATTATGAACACTTGTCATGCCTTAACAGGCATTTTAAGAAATGTTGAAAATATTCATATTTCTGTAGATAAAGCTTCTAAGGTTATTCAAGCACTAAAATACTACACCCATTTCAATCCAGAAGAAGTCTATGAGATGACAGATTTAAACATTGGTATCGAAAATGTTTTACAGTTATTTTACAATCAATTTAAAGGCCGTGTCGATGTTCAGCTGGAGCTTAACCCATTACCCCCTATTTTGTGTATAGTTGACTTGCTGAATCAGGTTTGGATGAATCTTATTCAAAATGCCTTGCAGGCTATGGATTTTAAAGGTATTCTAAAAATCACAAGTCGTCATATACCTTCAACAGAAAACGTTCAAATTATTATAGAAGACAATGGCAAAGGCATTCCAGAACATCTTCTTCATGAAATTTTCAAACCATTTTTTACAACAAAAGCACAAGGTGAAGGTAGTGGATTAGGTTTGAGTTTCGTTCAAAAAACAGTTGATAAACATCAAGGTGCTATTGATGTCGTCTCAGATCCTGGGTATACAAAATTCACCATTACTCTACCTATAGAACCTAAAATTCAAAGTTGAAGCTAACAAGTCCTTCATTCAAAATAAAATGATGTCAAACAAAAAGAATCGAAAATTTCGATTCTTTAACTTTGTTATTGTATATTCTGGAACAACTCGAAAAACTCAAAGTCTTTCTTTATCATCTAATCACTCAAAGGTAGAGAAGTAATGTACTCAAATTTTTCACTGTTTTCAATTGTTTTTTCTATTCATAAGGACATTAGAGAGTACCTTTGGAAAGTTTCCGTTCTTGTGTGTTTTCTACTGTCAGTATTTCTTCTGATAAACTTTAAGAGCAAACCCTATCACCCTGATTCAAAATAGGTATAAAATTGAATATCATTCATAAGAAAAAACTTGCCTTTTTAAAAATACTTGAAGTTTATATGAATATAGGCAAATGCCCAAGTGAATAGGCTGATCTAGATACTTGCTGAAAAATATACATAAAGCCCATAAAATTCTCTTCTGATCTGTTCTTGTAGTCATTGCTCTAAATTGTTAATATAGTATTAAGGCAAGGAGGCAATATGTCAAAAATCATTCAAGTAGGCATTGCAGGTTTTGGAATGTCTGGTCAAATTTTTCACGGTCCATTTTTACATGTGAATCCAAAATTTAACATCAAAAAAGTGTATGAGCGTTCAGGTACGGCATCTAGAAAAGAATATGGTTACTCAACTCTTGTACGTCACTTTGAAGAACTCCTCGAAGATGACATAGATTTAGTTGTGATTTCCACCCCTAATGTGTTTCATTATGAAATGGCAAAGGAAGCTATTTTACATAAAAAACATGTTGTTGTTGAAAAACCCGTAACCATTACTGCTCAAGAAGCAAAGCATCTCAAAGCCCTTGCAGAAGCAAACCATGTCCTATTGACCGTTTATCAATCAAGGCGACTTGACAGTGATTTTTTAACGGTGAAGTCTATTATAGAATCAAAGGCACTTGGTGAACTTGTAGATTATGAAGCTCATTTTGATCGTTTTGTTCAAGGGGTCAGCTCAAAAAAATGGAAAGCTGAAGGTGGTGTTGGCGTCAATATCCTTTATGATTTAGGGGTACATATTATTGATCAGGCATATACTCTTTTTGGCATGCCTAATGAAATTTACGCAGACTTTAGAAAGCAAAGAGAAGAGACTGCCGAATTTGATCATTTCCACGTGACTTTATATTATGATCATTTAAAAGCAATTTTATCAGCTGGACAAGTGGTTTTAAAGAAAGGTCCTCACTATACATTACATGGTACAAAAGGTAGTTTTGTAAAATATGGTATGGATGTACAAGAAAATGATCTTATTGCTGGTAAAAGACCTCAGGATGAAAACTGGGGAAAAGAACCTGAAGCTATTTATGGTACACTTACTACCATGGACAATGAAGAAATCAATGAAACCCTAGTCGAAAGTAAAATAGGAAACTATGGCAGCTATTATGACAATATTTATGATGTTTTAGTTAAGGGTGCTTCACCCCTTGTCTCTATGACCGAGGCCATCGATGTGTTAAAAATTATTGAAGCGTCAATTCAAAGCAATGTAGAAAAAAGAAGAATTCAAATCGAAAAAGTATTCTAATAAGCGTAACAGCTTAGATTAGCGTGTTGTTAACCTAAACGAACACCATGAAATCACATATAAAATCACAGTGTCCTTAAATCTACAGTCACTGTGATTTCTTTTGCTTTTCTTTAGAAGTAGTTATATACATTTGCTATAAGTGTTGCTATTCCAAGGTTGTGATTTTTTTTTACTTGTGATTATTTAGCAATATTTTCAAAAGACAACCTGATCATCTAATCCGTTATAATAATAGAGAACTTTTTTTGTTTGATAAACTATTTTAGTGAGAGAACCTTAAGCTACAGCATTTAGTATTGTTATAACAGCCTTTACAACAGCCTCATCAAATTGTGTACCACTATGTTCTATCAGTTCATGGATTGCTTCTTCATGACTTAGAATCCTAGTGTATGTTCTATTAGAGGTCATGGCTTCATAAGCATCACAAACCGCCAAAATCCTCGATGCCATTGGAATATCTGCTCCTGATAGTTTTCTAGGATAACCATTACCATCCCATCTCTCATGATGATATAAAATTATCGTTGCAATATTAGAGTAGGCTACATGGCTCTTTAAAATTCTATAACCTATTTCAGGATGTTTCTTCATTTCTATATAATCTTCTTCTTCATAAAGTTTATGTCTTTTAAAGAGTGCATTTTTTAAAGCAATTTTCCCAATATCATGATAGAGTCCAGCCAATCTCAACATTTCTATTTTATTGTAATCATAGCCAAAATATTGCCCCATTTTAACCATATACTGAGAGACCTGTTCTGCATGAACTTTTTCTTCAGGACATCTATGAAATAAATTGGAAATCATATTCTCAATCAACTGACCTCTTAATGATGTCTCTTCAATGAGTTTAGAGCGATACATTTTATCTTCAGCAGTTGCAAAGACATTGTCTATCGTTTCATCTAAATTCTCTAAGGTTGCAGATCCAAAGGCAACAGAAAAATGCATGCCTTCCACATATATTCTGGAGCACTCTTTAGCATATTTAGACATGATTTTTTGACAATCCTCTTCATGGGTATTATACAAAAGAATTGCAAACTCATCTCCTCCTATCCTTGAAATAATATCATTGCCACTGTTGCAACTTAACATAATGTCTGCAGTTCTTTTTAAAAGCAAATCACCCGAATGATGACCTAAGGCATCATTAATAAGTTTTAAGCCATTAACATCTGCCACAATCACTGAAAGTGGTAAAAGGTGTTCATGATTTATTTTTGAAATTTCATTTTCAAAATATCTTCGATTATAAAGACCCGTTAACTCATCTATGAAGGTCATTTCACGAATTTTCTTCAGGGTATTGTACTGATTTAATTCATTTACAATAGCAATCATATAAGCATCATGATTGTTCAACTGTTTTCCATTGATTTCTACCGGAATTTTATCCGTTTCACCATGAAGATTTAAATGGCTACTACTAACACCCTTCACTATCAATTCCTCCATAAAGCAATTGAAATTCTTATGGCTAGTAGATTCAATCCAGTGTATTATGTTTGATTTTTTTTCCAATGCAATCCATTTATGCAGCGTTTCATTATACCAAAGTATACTGCCGTCCTTAGAAATCATCACATAACTAATTGGTGAAAAATCAAATAACTCCATTAAATCATTTTTAAAATCATCTAAGTTGTTAACATTATTTTTCAAGTTAATGTTTTCTGATTTTAAAGACTTATAAGTGTCAAACATTTCATGTAACAACGCTCGATGTTCTTCGTTTTCAAGATGGTCATATAAAACATGCCATGACTTCTTAAACCGTTCCACTTCATTCATCTTAAACTCCAAATTTTTATTTTCATTCCAAAATTTGTATAATATATACACTAATAATTTTATCTTAAACATTATTCAATCATTTTATATTAAAAATCCCTCTTTTTGTCCCAATTAATCTGTTTTTTTTAGACTTCACAATGGATCGCATTACATTCTTCATTCCTTGGTGTTATTTTTTACACAAACTTTTTAAAGACATAACTTAAAATTAAAAAACTTCTAGTATCATAAAAATGAAAATAACAGGATTAGGAGGTCTTAATGTTCACACTGGATACGAGAATACTCATAAGATTTAACCGATTCTCAAGGCATAAGTTCATTCATTATTTCATGTCAATCATTACCCATTTCGGCGACACTGAAGTCACATTCATCTATGGTTTCATGATGCTGTTTGTCGGCGTTTACTTCAAAAATCCCCAAGGTTTTCATGCTTTAAAAGTTATCTTGATGACTCAAATCATCGTTCAAGGGATCAAAAGATTAATTCATAGAATAAGACCTTATTTCAAAATTAAAGATTTAAATATCGAAAATCCACCTACATGTCAATATTCATTTCCTTCAGGCCATACGGCTTCTGCTTTTTCAATAGCTTTTGGGCTCAGTAACTTTGTTCCCTCTTTACAAATCTTTTTTTTAGGCACCGCCATTTTAGTTGGCTTATCTCGTATGATACTTGGTTACCACTATCCTACAGATGTTCTCATTGGTTTTATAATCCCACTGATCTTACAATAAGTAAAAAGAACCTATAGTTTAGACGTGCTCTTCTTAAGAGTCTAAACTATAGGTTCAAATAAAAACTAAATTTCCTCGTCTTTTACTGCCTTCTTTAATTTAATTTCAAAGATCAGCCCACCTGAGCTTTTATTTTCAACTGAAATACTACCATCATATTCCGTATATACAATATTATGCACAACACTTAAGCCCAGTCCACTACCACCATAGGATCTATCAGTGGTGAAAAACGGTTCAAAAGCTTTTTTCAGATATTCATCTGAGATACCTAAACCATCATCCTCATATCGTATAATGACTTCTTCTTTTTCTTCACTAACTGTTATGAGAATATGTCCAATATTCTTTTCCTTAAAACCATGGGTTATAGAATTTCGAATCAAATTTGAAATGAGTAAAGAAAAGTTACTGATACTTCCATAAAGATAAATATCATAATTGCCTTTAAGATCAATGACATGCTGTGTCGATTTTAACTCATGTTGTAGATTGAGTATTGTCACTTCAATATAATTCATCACACTGAATTCTGTTTTAGTATGTCGTGATGTGCTCACAGAAATTTCTTTAAAACTCTCTATTAACACCTTGGACCGATCAAGGCTTTTAACTGTTATTTTAACACTTTCAATTACAGAATTCATAAAGTTCGTAAATTCTTCTTTCGTAATTTTATTATTAAGAATTCTTTTGTTATATTTTTCTACTAGACTTTCTATATAGGAAACAGATGAAATGGCAACACCTAATGGTGTATTGATTTCATGACTAATACCAGCAACCATACCACCTAGCGATGCCAAAGTTTCTTTTTTTATAAGTTCTTCCACAGCGAGGTTCAGTTCCTGGGTTTTTTCTTTAACCAAGGCATCCAATCTTTGATTTTCGTCTTGCATCATTTGTGAAAGATGTTCTTGGGCTTCAATTAAATCAACGATGTTAATAAATAAGCCTATCAGAAGTATTACTTCTGAATGTTCATTCAAAAAAGGTACTAAGCGACAATCAAAGATAGTTCTTCCAGTAATCTTATGTTGAAATTCATATGTCGATCGAATTGGATTTTTTGATTTGATTACTTGATCAATTCGATTTCTCCACAGATTTTTGCTTTCCTCTAGGTCAAACAAGTCTATAAAATTAGTATTTGAGATTTCTTCAAAAGTCAATCCTGTAGATTCCAACATTCTAGAATTGAAGGAAACCATATGACCATCAGGCATCATACTGAAAATGAGTGCGTCAGTATTTTCTAAAAGAATTTTGTTTTCTTCTTCACGCATGGATAAATTTTGTATTGTTGCCTTTAAATCAGTCATCATTTCTATATAGGAATCTCTAAGAATTTCAGTTTCCTTAAAATCGAACTTTGAAGTTTTTATACTCGTCTTATCAAAATTACTGATTTTAGTTGTTTTAATCTGTTTTGAGATTTTAGTTACAGAAGTAATAAACGTTGAAATAGTAAAAATGCCGAGAAACAAACTTGAAGAAATCAAAATAATAAAGAAACTATTCATCGTCTTAAACTTATCTTTTATACTTCCAACCAAGAAATTCTCATTTATGACAATAACAACATGCCATGGTTCATCTACAACTTCTTCAATGGAACTTACTAAACAAAAGTATTCATCTTTATCTATGTTAATTTTCTCCAACTGACTATCAAAATTTAAGCCTTCCATAGTCTTGTAAGATTGAGCAATCAAGTGATTCTCACTATCCATTGCATGAATCAAGGTTATCTCATTTTCGACTTGTTCATAAATTGAGGCTTCACTTGAATGGGATATAATTTGCCCATTTTGATCAACGAGATAAACAATACCATTTAAATCTTGAGAAATATCTTTTAAGATATCATTGATTTGCTTTAGGTTTACATCAATACAAACGACGCCTTCAAATATGGCATGGGCATCATCAGAGAATATAGGTACTAAAGCTGAAATGGTTGCTGAATTCACATCATCCTGATTCACATAAATATCGGACCACTGAGATACTGGATTTTTTAGAACGGGGTCATACCAAGGTCTAATTCTGGGATCATAAGCCTCATAAGATGAAAGAATTTCAGTATTTCTGGATTCACCAGCGTAAATATTTAAATATCCATTTGTAAGCGCATCTTTCACCATTAAAGTATATGTATTGTCATCATTTGACCGAATCCCTACAAAGTCACTATTTTCATTACCGTAACCAAGAGTTGTAATTTGTGGTAATGATGTATGCACTTGTTTTGTAAGACTTAGAGCAACCTTTTCAATGGTTTGAAAATCACTATACAAAAATAACTTTTGGTCCATAATTAAATTTGCATAAACTTCACTCACAAACATAGGTTCATTCAGTAAAGTTATTATCTTGTTACCAATTGTATCACTCATACTGGTAATAATCTTTTCTGCTTGATCATAAGAAATTTTTGAATAGCTGTTATTCATAACCACTGTAAAAGTAATTAACATAATCAACAACAAAAAAACAAGAGGTGATAACATTGCCGTTTTAATTGATATCTTCTTCATATACTTTCCATCCTTAGATGAATTATACCCTTAACAAGTCAATATACACATAAATTCTCAATTGATATACCAAAGTGCCATTTTTCATGATTGGTGAATTTGATAAGAATTTTTACCTATGGATTTCACATAATACATGGTTTTATCTGCCAGTTGTATAAGCTCATCCTTTGTAGCCGCATCATGGGGATATGCGCATATGCCAACACTGCTTGTAATGTGATATATCACTTCATTTAAATGTACAGCATTGCTTAAATGACTTTGAATCTCCACTATGAGTTTTTCAAAGGCTTCGATCTTCAACTCACTGATTAAAATAAATTCATCACCACCAAAGCGATACACTTCTGCTGATTTATGAGAAGTCAAACGTTCTGCTATAACTTTCAAGAGTTCATCTCCTAAAGCATGACCTAGCTTATCATTTATTTCCTTAAAGTTATCTAAATCCAAAAAACCTAAGGTAAATTCTTTTTTTTCTCTAATCCATAAATCAATTTTTTCACTTAAGGCTCTACGGTTAGGTAAATTGGTCAAACTGTCATGGTAAATCATGTAATTAATCTTTTTTGATAAAGTCGTATTGTTTTCTATTATGTATATTAAAAAAGTTATGGAAATAGTTATGCTTACACCTAGAAGTATGGCATTTTTTACAAATGATAAATGGTTCTCTTTGGTTAATTGATCTGGTAAATGTGTTTTGACTATCCAGGTTTCATTCCCTACAGATAATACAATTTCATAGTTAGGTTCCTGAACAGAACCCCAAAAAGCCTCACCCTTATGCTGAAGCTCTAAGCTTAATTCTTTGCAATTATACAGATTACTTTCCTCAATCATACTTTGAACATCCACAACAACATTGACAAGACCCCAAGGGAGACTGTCTTTATAAATTGGACTTCTCACCACCATGCCAAGTCCGCCTTGTCTGAGTTCATATGGACCACTGATCACCATTTCTCCTGTTTCCATGGCAGTCAACACATCTCTAACCACATTTTCTCTAGCATCTGTTTTTAGATTATGATTTAAGGTGACTTCGTTGCCTTCTAAAGGAAAAACATACAATTGAACTGCATCTGGCGCAACTGAAAAATTCTTAATAAAATTATCATGATATTGGGCTCGAGTAGCAAAAACTTCAAATTGCTCTTGGGTTAAATCATAATTCAAAGAAGCGTATGTAAAACCTTCTAGCCCATAAATAAAGGACATGGACATATCTAGCTTGGCCTTGAATTCATTGACGATTATATTGAAATGATTTTTATAATATTCGGTTTGGTTGTTAAATATAGTTTTATAGTCATACCTACAAATATTAAGAAAAAAAACAACATTCAATAATAAAATGATTGCAAAGAGTGCCTTTTTCCATTTTCTTTGCCTCAAAAGTATCACCTACTTTCAATAGATACAATATAAATATCCTTTTAATATCAAATTAAACAAACACAAAAAAACTAAGGATTAAATGCCTTAGTTTCCTGTACTTTCATAAACTTGTAAACCCCGTTTCCAAATGAAATTATAGCTTATAAACCACATTACGAAAGCTACAATTGCTCCGGTTAAAATACCCAGAGGGATATAAGGTTTATCTAAAAATACTGATGCTGGGACAAATGCAACAAATGCAAAAGGTACAACAATAAGCAAAATCATTCTCACAAAGGTTGAGAAGATTGTTAAGGGATAACTTGCAAAATCTGAAAGCTGATATATGATAAACAATACATGCTGTGATCTTTTTGTCCAAAGGGCAATAGACCCTGCTGCAAGTTTAATGCTTGTATAGATCAGACTTCCAGAGAGAACGGCAATAATCAACAGCAACCACTGTATCCCTGTAAAACTTAAATTCAAAAGATGATAAGCATAACCAAAAATTGATAAACCAACAATCATCTCACCGAAAGCATCTGGTTGAAAACGTTCTGCAATCAAGTGAAAAAGTGGATTAATAGGTCTTAACAAGTATTTGTCAAAACTGCCGCTTCTCACATACTCATTGGCTAAAAGCCACAAATTGTCCGTAAAAAGATGATCTAATCCTCTTGGGATTTGACTAAAACCATAGATGAACAACACTTCTTCAAAAGTCCATCCATTTAGATTTGGTATTCTTTTGAAAATCAACGTTAAAAATATCAAGTTTGATGACTGGACAATAAAAAAAGATAGCATGCCAATCAGAAAATCACTTCTATATTCCATCAAGGTTTTTAAATACTGCTTTAGAAATATTTTATAAATTCGTAAATAACGCATTTAACCTCCTTGTATGGTTAATTTTGTAATTGCTTTTTTCCAGAACAAGTAATTCATCAAACCTAAAACAGCAATCCACATCATTTGAGTTAAAAGATTTATTAAAATTTCCTCGCTATTGTATTTTCCTAAAAAAATCATAACTGGTGTATAGATAATTCCTTTAAAAGGCAATACATTCAAAACGCCTTGAATTGGCTTTGGAAAAAATACCAAAGGAATCAAAGCACCACTTAAAAGTCTTACCAATGCATATTTTCCAAACCCGATGCCCCATAGATTCTTAACATAAAATGCTAACATACCAAAAATAAAATCAAATAAAAAACTGATCACAACACCTAAAATCAAACTAAAAATGAAGAACATCATAGTTATAGGTGTACCAATCTTTACCATTAAAATAGTTATGATTAATACAGGGAATATCATAACCATGGTTAGAAATCCTGTAATACCACCAACTTCAGCGAAAACTCTCATATGATAATTTATCGGCTTAATTAAATTCATAATAATATTGCCGGATTTTATTTCATCTGCAATAATCCAGACCGTCCCATTATCAGTGACTTGCATCGCAGCAAAACTTAGCACCACATAAACAATCATTTCATGAAAAGTAAAACCCTCCAACAAATTATAGCCACCTGTTGCATAAATAATCTTCCATATATAATACACCACAAAAATGCCTATGGTCATACCAAAAAAATACATAAATGTCTCAAAGGGATATGCTAATATATGGGCTTGAACAGTTGCTCGAGAAAAAGGCAAATATGTTTTAAACCACTTCTTCATGAATGCCTCCCGCATACAATCGTTTTGCAATATCTTCAATGTCTTGATCTCTCAATTTAAAATCCAAGACTTTGCATTGACTCATGACAAAACCTAAAATATCAGCGACTGCCAATCGATCCTGATTAAAGGTTATGCGCAGTACAACATCCTCATGAATGACAATGGATTTCTTGTCTTTTTTATGACACATAACACTAACTTCCTGAAGAAGCGTTTCAGATAAGTTTTCAATTTTCAATTCCAACATACGATTGTTTCCAAATCGCTTATTGATATCTTCCTTACTGCCATCGTAGATAATAACACCTTTTTCAATAATCATGATTCTTGTAGCAAGTTCCTGAATATCACTCATATCATGGGTGGTTAAAATTACGGTAACTTTATATTTTTCATTTAAATCTTTGATGGCAAATCTTATTTTCTCTTTTACTAGGACATCCAATCCAATGGTCGGCTCATCCAAATAAAGAATATCTGGACTATGAAGCATTGCAGCAGCTAAATCAGCTCTCATACGTTGCCCAAGTGAAAGCGTCCTTACAGGTTGTTTAATGAAAGCCTGAATATCCAGTAGATTCACCAAATAATCCAATCTTTCCTTATAAGCGTCATCAGGAACATTATAAATTTCTTTTAAGATTGTAAAGGTTTCCTCTAAAGGCAAATCCCACCAAAGCTGCGTTCTCTGTCCAAATACAACCCCTATGTGCTTGGCATTTTCAATTCGGTTTTCATGGGGTATTAAACCAGATACAGTGATTTCACCACTTGAAGGTGTTAGTACTCCTGTCATCATCTTAATAGTCGTAGATTTACCTGCACCATTAGCACCAATATATCCTATTATTTCACCTTTTTTTATTTCAAAACTAATATCATTAACAGCTTTTATGATTTCCTTTTTGCGCACAAAAAGACCTTTTACTGCACCTTTAAATCCACTGTCCTTTTTATAGATTGTAAAATCTTTTGTAACATTTTTTACTTGAATCATTTAACCTCCTACGCAACCGATTGCACTCTATTTTATCATAAATGTTTATAGTTTTCACAGTGTAATATAACTGAAATACCCATTGCATTCAAAACAACAATGCTATAATGAAATAAAAGACAAATTCACACTAAAAATGACAGGATTTGATTGCTTATAAGCTTTATAATGAAATTGAGGTTAGGTTATGGAATGGATGAAAAGTTTTAGAACAGCCATTGAATTTATGGAAAACAACTTGTTAGAATCAATTACCGCTGAACAGGTTTGTGAAGTGGTTCATATTTCGCCTTTTTACTTTCAAAGAAGTTTTAAAATCGTCACTGGTTATTCTTTATCAGAGTACATCAGATATAGACGATTATACCAATCTGCCTTGGAAATAATCGCAAGGGATAAAAAAATAATTGATTTGGCTTATACTTATGGGTATGAAACGCCTGAAAGCTTTACGAAAGCTTTTACAAGATTTCATGGCATATCACCTTCTCAGGTGAAATTAAATTCAAATAGGATAAAACCTTTTTTACCCATGTCTATAGAATTATCAATTAAAGGAGGACAAAACATGAATTATACAGTTGAAAGATTAAGGGGTTTTAGGGTTATTGGTTTCAAAGGGACCTATTCCTTTGAGTCATCCTACTCTGAAATACCTAAATCCTGGGCAGAGTTTAATGAAAAATGGGAAAAGAAAACCTATAGTAAAGAAGTACTCTCAACAATTCAGGCATGCGGTATTGGCGAATACGGTGTCTGCCTAGAAAGTGACATGGATGCAGGGATCTTTGATTATATGATTGCTGGCACTTACAATGGCGAAGACATCCCAGACGGAATGACTGTTTATGAGATTCCTGAAATGGAATGGGCAAAATTTAAATGCACCGGACCTATGCCTGGTGCACTTCAAAGGGTAAACACTTACATTTTTAAGGAGTGGCTACCTGGCAATCCTGAATTTGAAATAGCTCTCGGCATCAACTTGGAATGGTACAGCATGGGGGATATTTCAGCGCCAGATTATGAAAGCGCTATTTGGATACCAGTAAAAAGAATCTAAAAGCAAATCACCTTTCGATTGGGAAAGGTGATTATTTTTTAGTAAAGTAATTATCCTTTAAATTTATATCTGGATTTGATGCTTTCTCTAGAATTTTTGATTTATAGGTATCATTTTCACATGGGTTAGCGGTTTTTATAATCCCTTCCAGTATCTGATTCGCCATATTAAAAGGTAGAGAGACCATCATAGTATCTTCAGCCCATTTACAGATGAATCGCGTGCCAGAACACAGTGCTGAGATATTCACTACATTTTCTTCGTAAGGATACATGGTTGATTCATAACATACACCACACTGTCCTGACATTTTTACATTCAAACCTTCTGGGTAGTGGTAATGATAACCTTGCATGAATCGCATCACTTGATATGGGTTTAATAGGAGGATTAAGATGTCAGGTGAATGATCATATGATTCTAATGGTCCAACAGCAATTCCATAATGATCAGAAGATGCAGGCTTTAATTGGGCATGTTTTTCTTTGGATAAGTTAAAACTTGAGAAAATCTGAATATCATGCCATCCTTTTGGTCCTTCGTCATCTGAATAATAAGGTGTCAAGCCTAGCACCTTAGTGGATGTTTCACAAGCCATTTCAGCCAAAGTCCCCTTATACCCTTTCCCTTTAGAAGCTAATTTCACATAATAACAATAATACATGGGACTGCCATTGATTTTAAAATTAATGGCGTCATAATTTTTTTTATCTTTAGCGATTTGGATGCCTACAACCTTTGAACGCATATTTAGATACGTTTGAAAACCTTCTTGCATCCATTCTAATGTTTTTGCCATGAAGCAACTCCTTCAAATCTTGATAATATGCTTTCTGCCAAAAAAGCCAGTAGAGCAACGGGCAATGCGCCTTTAAGAATCATAACCATGTCAGTTGTTCTAATACCAATAACGATTGGAAGTCCTAATGTATTGGAACCAACAATTGATCCTATGGTAGCAGAAGAAATATTTATAATGACTGCCGTCTTTATACCTGAGACAATCATTCTTTTAGCCAAGGGGAGTTCTATCTTGTACAATAATTGAAATGAACTCATACCTGTTCCTTTGGCAGACTCGATTATGCTTTGATCTATGGCTTTTAAACCACTCACCATACTGATATACATGGGTAAAAAACTGTATAAACTCAAGGCAAGGAAGACTGGTACAAAACCATACCCGATTATTGGCACCAGCAACGCCATAACCGCAACGGAAGGAAAAGTTGTCCCTAGTCCGGCAAGATTTCCGAACAATTCCTCCAAGGCATTTAATTTCATCAAATGAACCAATAAAACTACTGAAACCGTAATAAGCAATGCACAAAGGGTAGACAACAAAACCAATTTCATATGATTCAACATTAAATCTGTTAATGATGTCCATTGGACGGGATTTCTTTGAAAGCCCATGATGTCGTACATGAGGCGATCTATTTGTTTCTCAAAGCCTAGTAAAACCACAAGAGATAATACCAATATGAATTCTCTAATCAAATATCTTTTACTCATAATGTTTCCTTTTAGCCAAATCCATCAGCGAATAAAAATCCAATCTATAATACTGATGATTATTCCTTACAGTCAATTGGGATTTGCCTTGTAAAATCATTTCTGAAACAACTTCTTTTAAGGATATGTCTTCATGTAAACAATACCCATCAAAATCCTGTAAACCTGTTAACTGGTCTACGATATCTGAAATTCTGAATTTTTCAAGCAATTCAAAGGCAAAACTTCCCCCAGTAAAGGTTTTAAGTAACGCTTTTGCCTCTGTGACAATCTTATAGGGATGATCTTTCTTGAGAATCGACTGATCCTTCATGAGTATTAATTCATCCGCAAGTAATAAGGCTTCTGAAACATCATGGGTTACAAAAACAATCGTCTTATGAAGCTTTTTTTGAATATTGAGCAATTTTCTTTGTAACTTGCCCCTTGTAATGGGATCCAATGCACCAAAAGGTTCATCCATAAGCAAAATTTCTGGATTTCCAGCAAGGGCTCTGGCAACACCAACGCGTTGTGCCTCACCTCCAGATAAGTGAATCGGATATTTTTTTGAAAAAGTTTCTGGTAATTCCATCATTTCCATTAACGCTTGAACCCGATTATCTATAGTCCTTTTATCCCACTTAAGCAGCTTAGGCACTGTACTAATATTCTCTTTAACGGACATATGAGGAAACAATCCTACACCTTGAATGGCATAGCCTATAGAACGTTTTAAAGTTGTGTCTTGAATATCTCTTATATTCTGCTTATTGAGATAGATATCGCCTTCGTCAGGTAAAATTGTTTTATTGATCAGTTTCAGCAAAGTGGATTTACCACAACCTGATGGTCCCAATATCACCGTTATTTCGCCTTTATTAATAGAAACATCAATATCCTTAAGAACCTGATGATCACCATAAGCCTTACTTACATTTTTAAAATGAATCATATAAATCCTTTTCTCTTTTTCATACTGCCAATTACAACTGACAAGATGCCATTTAGAATCATTGCCATCATCACAACGGTTAACGCACTTAAAGCAACCAGATCCGAAGCGGACTGGGCCAAACCAAGAAATAAAAGTGCTCCCAAACCACCGCCACCAACCAAACCTGCCAAAATACAATTTGCTGTTGATTGAACTAAGGCAATTTTAAAACCAGAAAGTATGCCTGGTAATGCCAAGGGGAACTCTATGCGCCAAAAAACTTCCATGGGTTTCATACCCATCGCTTCTGCAGAAATTATGACATCTCTTGAAATGGTTTCAAAACCAGTTATGGATTGGTTGATGATAGGCAGCAATGTATATGACGTTAAAACGATTAGTGCTGGAAAATATCCAATGCCTGAAATACCCAATACCTTTAAAAAGGCATATTTTTTTGCCAGCAAAGTTAAGGGAATCATCAACAGCCCTAAAAATGACAGTGTCGGAATGACTTGAGCACCATTACTCACAAGAATAAAATATTTCTTGTACTTTTTGTGTTTATAACCGATATAGCTTAGCAATACGCCTATGAATAAACCCATAAGACTGGCAATCAAGGATAGAAGCAAATGACCCTTAACCGCAATCCAATATTGCTCATTTCGAATATGCATTTCCTTGATGATACCAATTTGATCAAAATAACCTTGATTAAGCATCACAAAGATAAAGAACAGTATAATCCCTAGAAAACCTATCAGTCTGTTAACCTGAAAATTGCCATCATAATGACAACTGCTGTCTAATACAATCATTAAACCCAGAAATACAAACCAAAATCCAATACTGAGTGACACTCTGGCAACTTGTGTAAAATCTGTAATCACTTCCTGGCTGTAAAGCCCAACACCATAAAGGAAAAGTATAATGACGAAAGTGACAACAGCACTTGTGAAATACCATTTTATTTTTTCCTTCGAAATGATAAATATCATACCCGCCAACAACAGAAAAAAAGCCGTAAAAAGAATAGGCTTATCCTTTATTACGGCAGGCATATTAATGACAGTACCTTCTAAAATACGATTTGGCTTAACGATTAGAAATCGATTGGTCAAATAACCACAGAGGATTAAAAGCAATCCCATACCTGTTGTTATTCTATACTGTTTTCCATGATTCATTATTTAATAAATCCTTTTTCCTTTAAGTATGCATCTGCTACTGTTTTTGCGTCTTCTCCATCAAATGCAACTTTTGCATTCAAAGTTTGCAATGTTTCCAAGGTTAAAGTATCAAATACTGCTTTAAACATTGTTTCCAATTCAGGATACTGCTCCACTAATTCACCTCTTAAAACAGGTGTAGGTAAATATACTGGCGGTACATTTTCAGGATCTTCCAATACAACCATTTCCATTTCCTTCAAAGATCCATCTGTACCATATACTAAAGAAACATTAACACCATTAGTACCATCATAAAGTGCCTTAAGCATTTCTGCAGTATTCCCATGGGATAGTACAATCATTTGATCATTGGTCAATTCGAAACCATATGCATTCTGATAACCCACCAAACCTAATTCATTGGAAGCAAAGCTAGAGCTTGCAATTAACATAACTTCTCCACCTTGATTAACATAATTGGCGAAATCAGCCATGGTTTTCAATTGATTTGCTTCTGCAAATTCCTTTTTTACGGCCAACATTTCAGTATTGTTTGCAGGTGCAGGAGATAACCAAATAATGTTGTTTGTTTCCATGTCAAAGTCATAGGTCGCCTGGTATCCCAAAGCAGGATCTGACCAAACTTCAGCATCTGCAACCGCACCGTAATATTGACCTGAACCCGTATAATCAATCACTAAATCTACTTCATCTGTTTCCAAAGCTTTTCTTAAAATATCAGGTGTACCTAAGCCAATTTTGTCTACAGTCTCAAAGCCGTTTTCAGATAAGATCGTTAAGAGCATGTTCCCTAAAATGGCACCTTCTGAATCAATCATAGTTGCAACTGTAACTGGACCTTTTCCTTTTGCCTCTTCTTTGTCACAAGCGATAAATGTTGAAAACATTAATGCAACCATTATTATTAAAACTAAAATCTTTTTCATACTTCCTCCTTAATAAAACTCCATTACCTAATATAATATACATATACGGATTAGGTGTAAAATAGAAATTCTGTATAATGAGGAGCTTAAGCATAGTTATTTCAAATAATGAAATTAATGCCTAAAAAATCCAATTGTAAGGTGTTATTTGGTATACACAATAATTTATCCAATTGGCAAAGAGCAAATGAGAATGCCCTCTCCAGTTCATCTCAACTGAATTTCTAATATCATCCTCTTTATAATAGTTTTTTGGAAGCTCTTGGTCCAATCCCTTTTCATAATCTCTTAAATATTCTCCTGCCAAAGTTTCCTGGTTATATTCTGGATGTCCGGCTATGAAAATTTGCTTGAGATCACGGCTAACAATAATTGAAGCACCTGTTTCCAATGAGTCCGCAAGAACATCCAGTTCAAAGACCTTTTCCATATCTCTCCAGAAGATGGTCGAAAACCTTGAATGAGGCATCTTAAATTTATCATCAATGTATTGAGTTGCTGAATGAATGACAATATTGGCACCATGTTCAAAGGGCTTAAACAGCACTGGTGTTGCAAAGGTATTGTCTACAACAAATGCAATGTTGTGCTTTTTTGCAAGGGTTGAGAACTTCTCAAAATCCTAAACATTTAGATTGGGATTTCCTATGGTTTCGCCATATATATTTTTTGTTTTTTCTTTGATTTGTACTTCTATCTCTTCATAGCTTGCAGTAGGTTCTACAAAAGTTACTTCAATGCCCAATCTTTTCAAGGAAGTCTTAAACAAGTTCACCGTACCACCATAAAGATGTGTAGATGCTATGACATGATCACCCTTTTGACATAAGGTAAGAAGGGTTGCTGTAACAGCTGCTTGACCTGAACCAAATGCCAAAGCACCAACACCACCTTCTAGTTTGTTTTTTTTTTCTTCCAGATGGCTTACAGTTGGATTGGCAATTCGACTGTATATCCAACCTAATTCTTTAAGGTCAAACAAATCTGCCAAATGTTCTGGTGAATCATGTCTAAAAGTTGTGCTTTGTGTAATAGGCAGAACCTGTGCTTCTCCATTAGATGCCTTATAACCGCCGTGAATACATAATGTTTCTGTTCTCAATTTTTTACTCATTTTATCCTCCTTGTTTTTAAAAATGTTGTTAGGAAAAATAATTTGCTAAGTACTACTGAAATTCCATGGGTTATCTCTCATAAAATTCAACAAAAAAAGGTTATTTCAATAAAGAAATAACCAAGGCAATACAAATTGTTTTTTCCTTATCTATCAGCATAAGCTGCAGGATTTAGCACTTGACTATAAAGTAAGTTGCCGGGTTTCACAGGGCCAGTCCCTCCACCACTCTTGATAAGAGCTATTTAGTTGTTGAATGCATTGTATACTATTTAAGTATATATAGTCAAGCCTTTAATTGTTATTTTTTTGATTCACAGCATAAATAACAAACAAACCCAGTAAAGTTCCTATAACATTGCCTATGGAGAATTTTGTATCATCTTTTGGCAAATTAATTTTAGGGAAGGATTTTAAGTATTTGACCACAATCGTCCATTGATCACTGCCTTTCACATATATGGAATCTCCAATAACCGTTGATGTTCCGCTAAAAAGCTGGCCATTTACTGTAAATTCATAACCAATGCCATATTTGTAGGTGTTTCTAATGGCGATATCCATTTCACCCCCTTCTCTCCTAAAGGAAGTTACATTTGCAAAGGTTTCATCACCAACCCAATACAAAATGGGACCACCAACAAAGTAAATAATCATCAAAAGACCAATTAAACTTATAAATATCCTCACCAGTATTTTCATAAAGTCTCCAATCTCAGTTATAAGTCTATTTTAGCTTATAATTTTTATAGGAAAAAGAAAAAGTATGACAAATGTCATACTAATTTTTTACATAATCTACATAGCCCATATCCGTCTGACCTATGTGCTTGATAATCCATTCAGAAATAAAAATCAACAAATCCTTCAGTGCTTTTGCATCCTTAAAATCAAAGGAAGCAAAATCCATGGAAGTGACTTGAGCTACAAATTTTTCATGAACTTTTTTATGAGAAGCTAAATTAGGATAACCAGCCTTTGCCATAATCTCTTCTTCTGCATTAAAGTGATAAACCGTATATTCCTTTAATTCGTTAATTAGCGCTAAAAATTCTTCTTGATCCTTGTATGTTTTCTTGCTGAACATTTCTAGTTTTGAACCAATATTCAAGAGTTTCTTATGCTGATTGTCAATGGTTTGATTCTTTACAGATAATTTATCTGACCAGTCAAACATACCATCTAAAACCATTTCATGACCATCTAGCATCTTACTTAGCATGTTTAAACGCTCAACGGAATGGCTAATGGCCTCCATTTCTTCATGTTGGCTTAAGACTTCATCAGAAATAATCGTACTTGCAGCAGCTTGTTCTTGAGATAGAGCCGTAAACTCTTGTAAATTAGAACTGATTTTGGTCATGAATTCAGCAATAGACATGATACTCTCGTTCTCTTCCTGAATCGTTGTACCGATATGTGTAAAACCTTGTGTCACAACATTTAAGGATTGATTCGCCTGTGAGATGGTATGATTACCCACATCTACAGCTTCGATACCATGATCTACCTGAGTTTTGGCTTTATCCGTATTGTTAATTAAGTTTGTAATCACTGTACTAATGGTTTGAACCATTACAGACGTTTCTTCTGCCAATTTTCTAATTTCATTGGCTACAACTGCAAAACCTCTACCGGCCTCACCAGCCCTTGCCGATTCAATGGATGCATTTAAAGCAAGTAAATTTGTTTGTTCTGCTATGTTTGTAATACCAGACAAGGCATTGGTTACATCCTTCATATTGCTGTTTAATAAGTCTACAACATCCTTAGAAGAATAAAGCGCCTCATGAATAGCTGTCATGGCATGGTTTAAATGTTCAAAATCTGATGAGAAATTTTTTAAACTCACTGTGGCTTCATCTTTGATGGCATCTACAGTTTGAGCTAAAATTCTAGTTGCATCCAAATCACTTGATGCACTGACAACATCACCACTAATAGATTCTATGTGTTCAGCTTGAACACCGATCACATTGATGATGTTTTGTACACTTTGTTGAACAGAAGCACTTTTTTCCTTTGTGCTGATACTACGCATGGTAATATCCCCAACACTTTTCTGAATTTCATATGAAGTGTCTTCTAATTGTTTAATTTTATTTTCCAATTCAACTAATAACTTGTCAGACTGTGTTTTATTCTCCTCAGCGGTTTCAGCAGTTATGCTCCCTTTTCTAACACCAATGAATAATAATATGGTTGCACCAGCCATAATAAGTGCACTTAGTCCCAAATCATACCCTGTAGTTCTAATGGCAATGAAATGTTCTGGATCATAAAAATAAGTTGAAAATGCAGCAATACCAGCAACAATAGATACCGCCAAAAAGATATGTCTCTTAAAGTATACTGTTGACATGGCAACAGCCATAACATAAAACATTAAAAATATAAAAGAGTTGTCTCTCGTTACAATCATAACAGAACCCATAATCACCACAGCAAGTGGCAATATAATACCCTTTATCGTATCTTTAATGGGTATAAAAGTAATCAATGACACAACGAAAACAGTTGCCATTAATTCCCCAAGCAAAACAATTTCAAAGCCGTTTTTAGCAATACTTAATCCAAACAACAAAGTGCCGGCAATAACCAAAGCCAATAAATTTATAACATGATATTTTTTCATCCCATCCTCCTACATACCTTTTTAGTATAATATAAAAACACAACTTTTAAAAGAACAGTTAAGTGATTCAAATCGAAAATTTACCAAGTATTAACAAGGGTTTATAATGGAAAACAAGGGGTTTCAAAAAAACACGTCCTAGACGTGTTCCTTTAAGCATATTTATTGGCTTTTTCTTCCATTATTGCTTTTGCCTTTGGAGACATGGTTTTTTCCAAAATAATTGCACCTATATAATAAATCGTCATAGATGAAATCACATGTAAAGTTGTGAACTTATATCCAAAGTTTGCCAGTTCGAACATAAAGATTGGAAGTTTTACACTGGTCCATGCACCTAAAAACAAGAAAACATAAGCGAGTCTTGCACCTTTTTTAATAAGAAGTGCCGCAATAGGAAATGAAACAACCAGGGGACCTGCACCAACAGCGCCTAAAAATACTGCAATGGCACCACCTTTTAAGCCACTGCCATGGCCCATAAACTTTACCATCACTTCTTTAGGAACCCAAACATCCAATAAACCTATTAAAATGAATATAGGAGGCAAAATCATTCCCACGGATTTGAAATTATATACAGCACTTTTCGTAGCTTCAATTCCCTTGTTTGAATCAAAAAGAAATAAACCTAAAAGTAAAACTAATGCAATGATCAATAATTTATTATTGGAGTAAAACTTTTTCATATGATTACACCCACCAATACAACAAATACAACACTTGCTAGAACTGCAAATGCATTTCTAGTAATCGCAGCCTGCTTCCCAAAGTACTCAACTTCCATAGTGATACTAATGAGTCCAACGCCCATCAGTGAAGAAATAAACCCTGCCACTTGTGGGTATCCTGCACCATTTTCAATGAGTTGCGCACCTAGAGGGAAAGCGATAAAACTTGGTATAAAAGCAAAAGAGCCTATCCCAAGTCCTGCAAAAATACCGAAGAGACCTGATTCCTTTCCGAAAAAACTCCCTATGGTTTCAGGATCGATTACTTTAAAAACAACCCCCATTAAGATCATCATACCCATGATCATCATGATGTTTTTCATCATGGATTTCCATGCTTTTTTCAATGCCATTTTTGTCTTTTTGCCATCTTTCACTAGAGAAAACAACAAGAAAAACAATACAACAAAATATAGAAAACCGTTTAACATATTTACCTCATCTTTCTTAACATGTTCATCTTAACAAATATCAGGGCCTTGTCAAGGTCAAGTAATCCTATTATAAACGCGTTATGAGACGCTTATAGTCACAATTATTCAGCAGCATCACTGAACAATGAAAAAGACTCTAAAAGAGTCTTACATACTAATCGCCTTATGGGCACAAGCAACCATACACATTCTACATTTAATACATCTTGTGGTTATTATTTCAGCCTTATTGTTTTTAAATTCAATCGCATCAACAGGACAAGTTTCACTGCAAATTCCACAACCTACACATTTACTGTCATTAACTTTCATATGAGTTCTCCTCTGCAGCTTCAACTAAAGCCTTAAACAACATTGCCATTTCCTTATCTACTGATGACATCATTTCAGGATGCCACTGTACACCAAGAACAAAATCTCGATCCACATGCTCTATGCCTTCAATCACACCATCATCTGATACTGCTGTTATTTTGAAGCCATCTGCCAAATCCTTAATAGCCAAATGATGATAAGAATTCACACCAATACGATGGGCCTTAAACAAATCAAACAAAATGGAATTACTGGTTAATTTAACTTCATGGGACACGGTTCTTGGATCTTGTTCCTGATTGTGCTTTAAAATATCATCACTTTTATAGGAAAGGTCTTGATACAAAGTCCCACCTAAAGCAACATTAAGAATTTGATGCCCCCTACAGATGCCCAATATTGGAAGATGTCTTTCCATGGCTTCTTCAACCATTTGAATGTCAAAAAGATCTCTCGATACCAAAATAGGCCCTAACTTGGGTTTGGGTTGTTCATTATACATGAGCGGTGAAACATCATGACCACCAGAAAGCACTAAACCATCTATGATATCCATATAACCTCTGATAATATCAATATCGTCTGTTAAAGGCAAAATTAAGGGTATGCCTCCTGCATCAATAATGGATCTAACATAATCTTGATTCACATAGGTACGATCAAAGCCGCTGAAAACACCGTCTTTCATCAAATACTGTCCCGCAGAAATTCCTATAATCTTTTTCATAAGCACCTCTTTTTCTTTTATATTTTACATGAAAAGAAGGACCTTGAGAAGCTTACATACAAAAAAAGAAAAGGCAGTGGGATGCCTTTTCCTTCACTAGGGAATTATATGTTTAAGAATGCTTTCACTTCTTCGATGTTTTTTAATTGATAAATCTCTTTTACCTGCTCCTTATTAAGCTGATGGTGATTTACAATCTTTCTCGCCTTTAAAACCATGTCAGGACTCATACTGAATTCCTTTAAACCCATATTCAAAAGTAGTGGAATAAAATCAGGTTTGCCCGCTACGTTGCCACACATACCCACTTCTATGCCCGCTGCATTGCCTGCAGATATGATGCGATCTAATAATCGAATAAAAGCGGGATGATAGGGGGAATAAAGTTTGGAGACCTTAGCATTCATACGATCAACTGCAGTTGTATATTGAATCAAGTCGTTGGTTCCAATGGAAAAGAAGTCAACATGCTCTGCCAATAAATCAGCAATCATTGCTGCAGCAGGGATTTCAATCATAATACCAAGTTCATAGGAAGCATTGGGGACTTCTGCGCTTACAGCTTCCAAAATTGCTTTCGCTTCAAGTAATTCTTCCAATGAAGCAATCATTGGAAACATGATTCGCAAACGACCATATTTTGAAGCTCTAAGTAATGCTCTTAATTGGGTTCTAAACATGTCCTGATCTTCCAGACATATTCTAATGGCTCTAAATCCAAGAAATGGATTCATTTCTTCTTCCAACTGCATATAGGGAACAGCCTTATCACCACCAACATCCATCGTTCTAATGGTTACGGGTTTTGGTGCCATTTGCTCTAAGACAGCCTTATAGGCCTCAAACTGTTCCTCTTCACTTGGATAATGATCTCGATTCATATATAAAAATTCAGAACGGAACAAACCGATACCATCGGCACTTGACTCAAGCACATAGGGCATATCTTCTACACTCGCAATATTACATGCAATTTCAATGACTTGACCATCCAGGGTCACAGAAGCCTGATTTTTATAACTTTCAAGTGATGCTTTTTCATCTGACAAAGTCTTTAAAATCTCCTGATAGGATGCTTTTAAATCTTTATCTGGATTAATGTGTATTTCACCTTTTAAGCCATCCAAGATTAACTCGTCGCCATCTTTTATGTGCTCAAGGGTTTTACCTACACCTACAATAGCAGGAATGCCCATTGTTCGGGCAATAATAGCTGAATGTGAAGTCTCACCTCCAATTTCAGTAATAAAACCTAAGGTATGTGCTTTATTTATTTTAACAGTTTCACTTGGTGTTAAATCATAGGTCACTAAGATCATGTCTTCTGAAAGAGAAGGACTGTTGTCTTCTACGTTATTTAAAATACGAATCTGATTCATTTTAATGTCTTTCAAATCCAATGCTCTTTCACGCATATAGGCATTATCCATTTGTTCAAACATCTTAATGTATTTGTTTATGACCGTTTCATAACCAAACTCAGTGGTATGACCTTTCTCAAGATATTGGAAGATTTCCTTTTCCATAACCGTATCCATGAGCAACTGCTTGTGAGCCTCAAAGACTTCAGCTTCATAACTGCCAACCTTTTCAGCCGTTTCTGCTTTAAGTTTTTCAAGTCTAATGATGCCTTGCTCTTTGGCCTTTAAATATCTTGATTTTTCGTCCTCTACTGATATAAAGGACATTTCAATAATTTCAATTTCTACTTCTTTAATCCATTTTGCAACACCGATGGCGATACCATCAGAGGCTTTTATGCCCTTAAGCATGAGATGCTCCTAATAGTTCTGCCAATGCTTTTTCTGCATCTTTTGCATCGCTTCCAGTAGCTGTAATTATGACTTCATCTAGATGTTGAACACCCAAACCCAGTACATTAATAATACTTTTAGCATTTGCTTCATTACCATTGGATTCAATGGTAATTTCTGAATCAAATTGCGTTGCTTTTGCAACAAATTCACTTGCTGGTCTAGCATGTAAACCATGCTCTGATGCCATTACTACTTTTATCATGATAAACCTACTTTCTTATGATACATGCAGTATCTGCAATTGTTAGATTGCCAGATACCACTTCAATGGATTGATATTGCTTTTGATTTGTAAATACGACAGGTGTAATAATCGCTTTATCTTGAGCTTGAACAAATTCTAAATCGACTTCTAAAAGCAATTGACCTTTTTTTATTTCACTACCTTTTTCAATGTGTGCAACAAAACCTTCACCTTTTAACTCAACGGTATCAATACCGACATGAATTAACATTTCCAAACCGCTTTCATCAATGATTGCGATGGCGTGTTTTGTTGGAAACAATTGTACCACTTTACCGTTAACCGGTGCATAAACTTTGCCTTCCGATGGAATAACTGCAAAACCATCACCAACCATTTTTTTTGAAAATACTGCGTCAGGTACTTGATCCAATGACACTACTTTTCCAGCCATAGGGGGGCTGAATTCAGTACCTGACTTTTTAAACAATTTCTTTAACATAATTACCTCCAAATTAAACCTTCAATTCTATGGTTTTCCACACAATTCAAGGTTTAAGTTGTATCTCCAAAAGGAGATACAACAAACCTTTATGATTTAATACTTTACATACATTTTTTTATTTCATCACAAATCATTTCTGCCTTTGTACCAATAATGACTTGCATGTTTTTCTTGTTCGGTCTTAAAACGCCTGTTGCACCAAGTGCTTTTAAAGTTTCATCTGATACTTCATCTACATCTCTTAAAACCAGTCTTAAACGTGTAATACAAGAATCAACTTCAACGATATTTGAAGAACCACCCAATGCGTTGTAATATCTTAAGCCGATTTCACTTTGATCTAGACTTTCTAAAATATTTGCAGCATCTACATCAATGTCTTCACGACCTGGGGTCATAATGTTGAATTTTTTAATCATAGCATAGAATGTTATGTAGTATAATGCACCAAAGGCTAAACCAATTGGAATGATTAAAATCGGCTTAGTTGCATTTTCCCATAACATAATATAGTCAATGGCACCTGCTGAGAAACCAAAACCGTGTAACACCCCAAAGGCATTTGTAATCACCAATGACAAACCTGTAAAGATTGCATGTACAACATATAATGGGAATGCCAAGAAAACAAACATAAATTCAAAGGGTTCTGTAATACCTGTTAAGAACGAAGTGAAAGCTACTGAAAATAATAATCCTGCAACCATTTTCTTGTTTTCTTTTTTAGCTGCTGTGACCATTGCTAATGCAGCTGCTGGAATACCAAACATCATAACAGGATAGAAACCAGCTTGGAATGCGCCTGCAGTTGGGTCACCCGCTAAGAATCTCAATAAGTCACCATTAATGACTTCGCCAGCTGCATTTGTAAATGTGCCATGTCCAAACCAGAACACTGAGTTTAATACATGGTGAAGACCAACTGGAATTAACATTCTGTTACCAAAACCAAATAGGAATGAACCTAAGGCACCAGCCTTGACAACACTTTCAGAGAATGCATTTAAACCATCTTGTACTGTTGGCCAAACCACACCAAATACCAATCCTAATGCTACTGCAGCGAAGGCTGTTATAATGGGTACAAACCGTCTGCCTGCAAAGAAGCCTAAAAACTCAGGGAGTTTGATTTTATGGAATTTATTATACATTATACCGGCAACAATACCTATGATGATACCACCAAATACACCTGTGTTAATATCTGCATCCATTACTAAATAGACATTTTTCAATACGAAATAACCAACAGCACCAGCTAATGCAGCTGCACCATTATTGTCTTTTGCCAAACCAAATGCAATACCAATAGCAAATAGCAATGCCATGTTATCAAATACTGCAGCTCCAGACTTTAAAAAGATCTCTGCCAATTTACCTTCAATACCTGGTACTCCTGCGCCTAATCTTAAAAATATAGCAGCTACAGGTAATACAGCAACTGGAACCATTAAAGATTTACCAAGTTTCTGTAACTTACTAAAAAAATTACTCATAATTTCTCTCCTTTATACTTTGAATCCCCGTTTAAGTATCCTAGGACATAACATCTGCTGTGATCAAGAGCAGATTTATTAAAAAAGGCATAAGCTAACCCTCATAAAGAGTAAGCTTATGCCTGATCTAATCAGTAACACGCTATGACTTTAATCTCAGAAGTCGGTCTATGTGAATACATAGATACCCGATTTCATCTTCTTCAATTTTAAGATTTAATTCGACTTGAATCATTTCCCCTACTTTATCTGCGATTCTCCAAGCCTCTTTAAAATCCTTTTTGATGGTAGTCAACAGTGGATTTTCAAAATGAATGCCTTGTTCTACCCTTTCAATGCCACCACGAAGGTGGGTTAATAATCTTCTATAATTTAAGTTGTCTTGAATCACTTTTGTGCCCAGTTCACCTTCAAGAAACTCAATAATCTTTTTAATGGCTTTAGTGTTCTTTAAAGTAGTTTTAACTGCCAGATTTTTTCTTGCAGAATGGAGATGCAATGCTATAAATCCAGCTTCCTCTTCCGGCAAAACAATTTCTATGGATTCATTGATGCGATTTAAGGCTTCCTTGGCCAGTTCAAATTCCGGACCATACAGCACTTTAATCTCATCTAGGAATGGATTTTCTATGACCATGTTTTGTTTAATACGTTCAATGGCAAATCCTATATGATCTGTGAGAACAATATGAATACTGTCATTTAATTCGCCTATGGCTTTCTCAGCCATTAAGATGATTTCCTGACAAACTCCCATAACTTGTAAATCCATTTGCTGTATCAAATTGTAATAATCTGATTTTAAGGTCTGTGATACATTGATAAAAGATCTTTCAATGACATCCTTTGGATAATAAACGGTTTGATTCTTCTTTTTTCCAAATCCAATTCCCTTACCCAACAAAATAACTTCATTTTTGTTTTCCAAGTTTATTGCAAGGACGACATTATTATTCATGACCATATTCACTTTATAGTTTGGTTTCATAACATCCTCCAGAAAAACAAAAAACATGAACTATACAACGAGTAGATGTATGGTTCATGCCTGATTTAACAGTAACACACCAAATATGAAATCGCTTTCCGATTCATTTGTGCATTTATCTTAACACAACCTTTTTTTGATTGTCAACACTTTTTTTAAGAAAATATTTCAAAAAGAATCACTTTAATTCAAAATAGTACCACTCAATAAATGCCATATTTTATTACAAGTGTTGAAAAAACATGTTTTTTTAAGTTTAAAAGTGTATTCTCTTTTTATGCTATAACAGAACACAAAATCTTTATTTTTTTTTACTTGAAATCATATTTTTACAAAACTTGTGACATAATCCATGAATCACCAATGTCTTCCACGATTTAAAATCCACATTTATCATATAATTTTTTTGCATGATTTTTTTTGGAAACGCACAAACTTACTTCAGAAATACCTTTCTCCTTACACTGCTCGAGAAGTTGTCTGATTAAGAGGACACCAATGCCAGATTTTCGATATGTTTCATGAACGCCAATGACCAAGACAGGTACCTCATTCTTGTAATAACCTCTCATGTTTTCTTGTTTATTCCAATATCTAATCCATACAGCACCGATGGGATCATTGTTTTGAAGAGCAGTAACCCCTAGATCACCCTTACGATTGGGAAAGTCGTTTAAAATAGGTTGAACAAAATCTAAGACCATTGCCTCTGAAAACTCAGGTGGATTTTTTGATTGATCCCAAAATACTGCTTCATAAGTCATTTTTCTATAGCATTCATCATCCTCTTGTAAATAATTTCTTGCACTAATCATTCTTGCCTCTTCAATTCTGAAAAATAATCTTTAATAGTGATTTTTCCCTCTTTAGGTCCCACCATATTTTCAGTCAAAACCGTTAGAAAAAACTCAATGGGTCCATAAAAAGTTTCCTTGGTAAAAGAACGAATGATGACTTTAACAAGTCTTACCAAAAATATTGGGATACCAATAATTCTTTCAGGTTTATTCAGCACTTCGAAAGCAATGCTTCCAAGGTCTCTTTGAGACAGAATTTCTGGTCCACCAACAGGATATTCTCCAGGAGCATCTTGTAAATGTTTAACACAAAAATTTGCTAAATCATAGCCATGTATGGGGTTGACTTCGTAATGTCCCTTTCCCATTACATAAACGGTACCTTTTTTTGCCAGGTTGTAAATCTCTTTGAGATCTCCAAAAAAACCACTTGGTCGAATGACAATACCCTCTATGGCGCTCCTTTTTAAGACTTCTACAAACTTTTCCTTTGCATCCATGATCTTTAGATTTCGAAATTTTTCTCCACCAAGTACGCCAATGTACATGAACTTTTTTACCCCATCCAAAATTGCGGTTTCCAGTAAATTCACATTGCATTGATAATCGACATCCATGTATGTCATATGATCCTTTTGCCTTGTGATGCCTACCGTTGATACTACAGCATCATAACCTTGCATTAAACCCTTCAAGGCTTCTTTGTTCGTAATATCTTCTACAATTATGCTTTGAATCATATGAGACACAGACTCTATTTTTTGTTTGTTTCTGATGATTACCGATACTTCATAATTATTTTCATAAAATGCCTGAACCAAATATTTTCCTAAATATCCAGTCGCACCTGCTATAAGTACTTTATTATTCATAGTAACCGCCTCACTTTCTAATGACAGTTTAGAATAAAAAGGAGAAAGATTATTGTACAAATTCGGCAATTATTCTAGCATCTGCAACAATGTCAAAGCATCGGTTTCAGAAAGTTCTCCAGGATTTAGTGTCGTGTACTTCTTCACATTTTTAATAAAGTGCGCCTGATCATAGAAATAACTTTGTGGTGTTTCATCTGCCATGGCAAATCTAAATTTAATAATATTGCTATAGGCTTTTGGACTCATGAAAAAATACTTTTTAAATCTTCTCTTAAGGCCACTGACTGAATACGAAAAATATGCAGCCATTTGTGTGACATCTATTTGACCTTCATGGCTATTGATATAAGACATCATTTCTCCTATTTCAAGCGAGATATCCTTGTGGTTCAATGTTTCTAAAAAATAGGCTTCTATTTGATCTATAATCCTGTTTATTTCTTCACTGCCCTCATCATGGTCTATGAACAACGCATAAATCATATGATTCAAATCATAAAACATCTCAACATTGGATATATCCATTGCCATTTCATTGAAAAAATTTGGTATTTTATCAAAAAAAGTATAAAAACCCAAGGGTGTAAAAGCCAAACCTATTTGTTTGACACTGTCGCTATATGCTACAATCATGGGTTCTTTAAAAGGTCCCATAAATAAGGATTCTGGTATCTTGTTCAACTTTATGTCTCGTTTCAGAAAATAAGGCGCACCAAAATTATATGCGACATGAAAATGTCCTGTAGGCATGATGATATCCGCCCTGCTTTCCTCAGGTTTAAAATCCCTGTGCACATACCATACCATTTCCAAATACTTATCTAGTTTTTTGTCATTTGCCTTTGAATAATCATTTAAACCAACTTTTCAACTATTTTTTCAATGGTTCCTATGCTTCGGGTAGTTAACTTTGATTGAAAGACTTTTGAGCCTAAGAGTTTCTTTCCAAAGTCTGTTTTCAAAGTGTAACCTTTCTCAACTTCCCAATGCAAAGCATCTTCAAGGGTATAAAGCCTTTCATGTCTTTCATCCTTTAACGCTTCATACCCTTGATAAATGGCTTCGTAAATATCCTTCTGTTCCGTTAGAATGATATAATGCTGCATATGATCGTCCTTCACATAAGGAATCTTCAACATCTGCTCTAATTCCATAGCGTTTTTCACAATGACATGGGCTTCATAATGAAAAACTTTTGCCAAATGAGCTTCTATGTCTATTTTCAATTTTAAAGGTGAAACTTCTTCAGCTTCCAGGATTACATTGCCTGTTGCCAAGACCGTTTCTACCTTATTGTAACCCAAATCCAAAAAAACTTTTTTCAACTCAGACATTTTTATCTTTACACCTTTTACGTTGATGCCTCTTAGAAATATGATATAAACCATCTTTAACCTCCTAAGAAAAGCATATGATGGAATACCTAGACTGTCAATTCCACAAAAAAAAGTATCAGTCAACTGATACTAAAAATTGATTTGAATTTCTGAGGTATTGAAAACTAAATCAACTTCATTTTCCAACTGAAAATGTTCAAAGTAATGATTTTCCAATGGAATCCACAATGTTTGAAACCTTTTTAAAACTTCTGAACCGTTTCGATCGAGTATTCTTTTAATTTGAATTTCTGAATCGACCTTCAAGAAAATTTTTAAGTCATAATAAGCCTTAAGTGTAGGATGCATACTGTAGGATCCTTCCACAATAACTAAAGGTGTTCTTTCCAAGGTTATGGGACTTCTCAAACTTTGTTTCTTGCAGTCAAAGGATTGATACATCACGGTTTTGTCTTCACTTAGAGGAATCAAAATCTCCTTCTTAAACCGATCATAATCCACATTACCTCCAGGTTCATTTAATCTTTCTTCGGTTTTTTGATCCTGAGGCAAATAGAAATCATCCATTTTTATCAAGGAGCATCCATAAACTTCCCTTAACAAATTCCCTAATGTACTTTTTCCAGAACCACAATAGCCATCAATGGCAATAATAACTTTGTCTTTAGTTTTCTTCAAAAAATCAATACGATGAAAAATCTCATAATAGATTCTAAAAATATCATCTACAACTCGATAAGCAGGTTGATAGGTTTTATTGTATAAGGCACTATGATGCATAGCAGGATAGCCCAAGTCCTTTTGATTCTGAACATAAGTTAAAACTTCATCTATGTTACACTCAAAGGCCCCTTGTTCGATGGCATGAACAAACCAATCCAATTTTTCCTCATAGCTTTTGACTTCGCCTTTTCTATGATTGGCTGTCAGGACAAAAAATCGATTCAAGGTACTGTTTAAAATGCCATCTTTAGCAGCCTTGAGTTGAATGCGACACAAACCATTGCCAAGGGGTTCAAACAACCTATCGTTATTTTTTTCTATGGTTTCCATTTCTTCTAGCAGACGCTGCAAGGCAACATTCTCATTCTTGATCATATGACCACCAGCAAATTCATTTTGATAGATGATTTTAATCAAATCCACAAAATTCATCAGAGGATAGGTATTTTGATGTTCTTTTAAAATTCTTAAGAGACTATTGTTCATACTCTAAAACCTTAGCTCTTTGTAAAGAAATCAATAGAGTAGGTATAAATAAGAGCTGTAGAATTATGCCAGGTATTGCATTGATCCATGCCCCATTAACAAACATAGTCAGTGTAAAAGTACCATGATCCAAGTTTAGTAAAGCAAACATTGCGATTCCCCAAGTAATTCTACCTGCAATCATCGCTAATATAAGCACCAATATGATCTTAAATTGTCCACCTTTTAACTTCTCATAGAGTAAGCCTGTTATGAATCCATAGGTTCCAAGTTCAAAGGCCATGGCAATTGCCACAGGAAACATTGGCGGCATACCAAAGAGAACACTTCTTAATAAGGGTGTCACAAGGCCTACCAATAAACCACTTCTCCATCCGCATACAAAGCCACAAATTAAAATAGGAATATGCATTGGCAATAAACGACTTCCAATGGTAGGAATTTGCGCTGTAAGAAAAGGCATTAATAATCCTAGTGCAATAAATAATCCAGATAATACAATTTGTCTTGTTGTTTTTTTCATTTTTGCCTCCATTTTTCTATATATTACTTTACATATTTTCTTGTCATTAATCAAGATAATATTAGGCAAATGCTAAAAAGTATGCCTTTAAGCATACTTTCCAAAAGCTATTATTTTTTTGTGTGTTGCTCCAAGGTTATATCTCTAAGGTCTTTAAGATATTGCAGGCCATGCCCCACTGCCATTAGAAATCCTCCAAGGGCCAAGCCATTGATGAGGATCAATCCACTCGACATTAATGCATCAATGAGATCACCGAATTCTGATAACTTAAAAAAATTATATATGCCTGTTGCGGTATAGCCAACCATAGCGATTTTGCCCAATATTTCCAGTAAAGTCGCAACACCATCTATTCGACTTTTATATACTTTTGATTCCATATTTACCTCCTAGGATTATTATATGAAAAATAATGTTATTATGCATCCATATAATTACAATTTAAGCAAATTTTTATATTTTTCAATAATTCCGTAGCTTATCCAAGAAGCTAAAAAGCCTATTAGAATTGCCACTAGGATATCTGAAGGGAAATGCACATACAAGTATAATCTTGTAAAGGAAACCAGAGTAGCCACTAGGATCAATACCACAGTATACCACTTCTTAGGTGCATATCTTAACCAGGCAAAGGCGAAGGCAAAAGATGCAGTTGTATGACCCGATGGAAAGCTAAAGTCCTTCGGTGGTTCTATGAGAATAGGGATTTGATTGTAGGTATAAGGTCTAACACGAGCAATTAAAGGTTTTAGAGTCACATTGGTCACAACTGCACCTATAATCAATGCCAAGGCACACATCAAACCGATTTTTCTGGTCTTTTTAAAAACCAATAAAATCCCAGTTAAAATGATCCAGAGCCACCCTGCATCACCAAGTTTTGTCACGAATACCATAAAATCATCTAGTAATGGAAATCGAATATTTTGTATTAAATCCAATATTTTAAGTTCGAATTGTGTCATCTATTACCTCTTCCTTCATCCATTTTACAAGCCCTTGCTTCAGCATCTTAATTAAACAGTCTTTAGGATTCTTCATACTTTCCTCTAGAGAACAATAGGCAGGTACAACTGAAAAGCTTTTTCTAAACCCTACAGAAGTTTCACTTTGTCCTGCAATTGCTATAACAGGAATTCCAAAATCTTGAGCTCTCTTTAATACACCTTGAATGACTTTACCTCTTAAACTTTGATGGTCAATTTTTCCTTCACCTGTTATCACTAAATCACAGGATTTCAGTTGCTCATTAAATTGATTGTAATCCAAGACCAGTTCAATGCCCTTCTTTAGGTTTCCCTCAAAGAAACTTAAAAATGCAAACCCCAAGCCACCTGCTGCACCTGCACCAGGATAAGTACTCCAATCTTTATTGAGTATTTTTCTCACCAATTGACTATAATGGCTCATAGCCTTTTCAAGACTTATCAACACCTTTTCTGTACCACCTTTTTGAGGGCCATAAACCCATGTAGCACCCTCTTCACCAAGTAATGGATTGTCTACATCACATGCAACTTCAATGTCGACATTCCCATATATGGCTTTAAAGGTACCGATGTGGATATGGTCTATTTGTTCCAAGTCTTTTCCTGTTAACCTGTGCAATCTTTCGTCTTGATGATAAAACTCTACACCTAATGCTTCCAACATACCAATTCCACCGTCATTGGTACAACTGCCGCCAATACCCACTAAAATCTTCCTGGCACCCTTTTCTACGGCATCTTTAATTAACAAGCCCAATCCGTAGGTACTTGTATTCATGGGATTCTTTTCTTCATCACAGAGCAAACCAATGCCATTGGATACTGCAGCCTCGATGATGGCGATCTCTCCTCTAAGATGATAACAACCTTTTATTTTTCTAAAAAGACCATCCACTGTTTCACAGTGAACTAGATTGTCTTTTCCCCCAATAGCCTCAAGTAAACCTTCTCCACCATCTGATAGTGGAACAATTGATACTTCATGATCTACTAAAGTATCTCTTATAATTTCACCAATTTCCAAAGAGGTCAGTGTCTCCTTGAAGCTATCTGTCGCCACTAATATTTTCATATCTTACCCTATCATTTTATTATTTTACCTTATTTTCATTGTATCACGAGTAACGCATTGATAAGAAGTTTATTGTGATAGTCTTTCATCCTGAACTGGAAAAAACCAAGGATATCCTTGGTTTAAACATGTTTATAATGACCTGTAACTCTTGCCAATTCCAATTGCACATTAAATTCATCTGCATTTAAGATTCTTCTCAAAAAACGATTGGCATCTTTTTCTCCTAATGTTTTAATCATTTTATTCTCTACAAAAATAGCAATTGTGCCATTTTTTCTTATTTGATAACTAAAAGGATTCTCTTTTAACTTATCTCGTTGATCCATTCTACCCCACTTCTAACCTTGAACGAACTCAGTGGTACTGCCTTGATCACTTGGTGAAACAATCAACTGAGTCTGAATACGTTCTTTTAATTCACTTACATGTGAAATAATCCCTACCAATCGTCCTGTATCCTGTAGTTCAACTAAACAATTAATAGCACTATCCAATGATTCCTGATCCAAAGTACCAAAGCCCTCATCAATGAAGACCGTATCCAGCTGAATGCCACCAGCATAAGCCTGTACAACTTCTGCCATCCCTAAAGCCATGGCAAGTGATGCTTTAAAACTCTCTCCACCAGAAAGGGTTTTAACTGATCTTGGTTGCCCTGTATAGCTGTCTTCAACTTCTAAGTCCAACCCACTTCCGGATCTACGATCCAATACATCTTCAGCAATACGCAACTGATATCGATTGTTGGTCATTTTAAGCAATCGCCCATTGGCTACCTGTAAAATATCTTCTAAATAAGTGGCTTGAACAAATTTCTCCAAAGACATATTCTTAGGATTTTTGCCAGTTAAGATGTCTGTCATTTCTGCCAAAACTCTATAGGTTCCTTCAGAAGATGCAATTTCTGATTTGATCTTTTGGATACGATCAACGATCTTTATAAAATCGTCATTTTTCTTTGTTAAACTGTTGATGGTATTCACATAACTTTGTTCTTTCTCTTCTGTCTCTTTAATCTGTACTTCAAGCTTTTCTAAATCTTTCGCTTGCTCATTTTCATAAGCCTTTAGTTCAGTACATTTATTGGATAAAAGTAAGACTTGATTATTATACAACTCAACTTCCTCTTTAAGTGCATCCAACTCTTCCAATGCTGTTATGAGCATCGTGAACCCTTCCAGGGCGTTGACTTCTACTTCGAACAACTTATTCTTTAATTGTCCATCTGAAGCCTCTATTTCAGATTCAATTTCCTTGAGTTGTACTTTTAAAGTGTCCAGTTGTGTTTGTATTGTTAAATACTCATCTTTTAAGATTTGATATCGGTTCATCAGATCTTCACGATAAACGGTCTGATGGTCTAACGCCTTAAGGCTCATTTCCTTTTCGAGATTTAAATCTTTCTTGTTTCTAAGCTTTTCAGGAATACTTTGAATAATTGTATCATACTGGATTTTAAGTTGTTTTGCTATTTCCAAAATCTCTTCTAATTGTTTTTGCTCATGATTAAAGGTTAATGTATGTTCTTCTATAGTGAGATTAATAGCCTTCAAGGCTTCCTTTTTTAAATCATAAGCCTTCACAGTTTCCTCTAAAGCCCTAAACTGAACTTCCCAATTTGAAAGAGAAACTTTAAAATCACCTATCCCTTGATCTAAATCATCCTTTGAAAGACTTTTTACAACGCCATCTTCATAAAGAATTTTCATGGCATTTTCAAAGTTAGTATTTTCATTTTCTTTTTTCTCTAAGGCTTTTTCATAACTTAATAGAGACTTCTGATAGATGTCCTGAGCAGATGTCCATTGACTTTCTATAGTCTTTAAAAATCCTTCCGTAATGATTTCACCATGAAAGACAGCCTTACTTGGATGTTCTAAACTTCCACAAACAGGACAAGGTATATGATCAGCAAGTTCGCTAGCAAGTATTGCAGCTTGATTTAAATGATAGTTCTTCTGAAGTGTCTTATATGCCAAGGTTTTATCATCATAGAGTTTCTTTTTCTCATCGACCTCCACTTGTACTAGTTTTATTTGGTCGCTTAACGCGGTCAGTTTATCTTTACATGCAACTGCGGTTTCCAGGTTCTTTTTTTGTCGTTCCAATTCGGATTTTTTCTGGCTTAATTTTTCAAAGTCCAACTTGCAATGTTCATTCAACTCTATGAAAGCAAGAAGTTCTTTTCTCTTTTCTTGATTTTCTCCAAGACTATCTGAAATTTTTTTAACATTTTCTTGTTGTTTATTCAGAATTTCAGATTGAGAATCCACTTGAGCCAAAAGAAGTTCTGCCTCTTTGATTTTCTGAAGATGCTGATTGAGTTGATAAATATATTCATCCAAAGCTTTCATCTTTTCAGTATAAGCTGAAGAAGTGACCTTTTCATACTCCTTCTGAATCTTTTCCGATTGCTCCGCTTTGTCCTTTAAGCTGATTTCCTTGCTTGTGAACTGTTCTTTTAAAAGTTTTTCTTTTTCCTTCAAGCGCATATTTTGATCATAATAAGGTTTGATCTTTGCTACAGCGTTTAAGACTTCTATTCTATTTTTCTTGGTTTCATAGACCTCTTTATCTGCCAACAACTGATCTAAAGTACTTTTGGCATCCCTATATGTATTTAATTCATGATTAAAAGTAATTTGAAGATGCTTTTCTTCAAGCTGTTTCTTGTAATCCTCTTTAAGTTGAGTTAGCATTAGATTTTGCTCATTTAAAATATTTGTCTGTCTTTCAGTAAGTTCAATGGTTTTCTTAATGATAAGATCCATGGGTTTTACTTCCATGTCCAAATAAGCATTCAACTCTTCATCATCAGTTTCAATTTGACTTAAAAGAAGTTCAATGTTTTTTAAATGCTGGTCCAGTCCATTTTTTAAAACCTTCTTATCTTCAGAAAATTTCTTTTGTAGCGCTTCATAAAAGTAAGTCTTGAAAATGTTCTTCATGATTTCAGAACGTTCATTGGAATCTGCCATGAGAAGTTCTCTAAATTCTCCTTGAGGAATCATCATAATTTGCTTGAACTGCTTTTGATTCAGGCCAATCAAACTTTCAAGATACTCGTTAACAAGTTTTACCCCAACAATCGGTCTTTCGAAATGTTCAGCCTCCAATAAAGCATCACTTTTTTGTTTCGTGAAGCCCTCACCACTTTTTTTCAGTCGATCTTGCTCCGGTATACGCGTGACTTTATATTTCTTTGCATTAAGCTCAAATTCAAATACAACTTCTGTCAACAAATCCTCTGGTGCATGATCGCATCGAACGCTTTTCTCAGGTCGACTGGTACCACTGGTTTTTCCATAAATACTATAACTAATTCCATCAAAAATACTGGTTTTTCCTGCTCCCGTAGGTCCTGTTATTAAAAACAAATTGCTTTGAAGCTTTCTAAAATCAATGATTTCCTGTTTGTTGTAAGGGCCAAATGCGACCATGGTTAATTGTATAGGCTTCATTGATCGCTCCTTTCTTCTTTTAAAACAAAATCATAAGCTTCTTTATATAAATCTTCTTCGCTTTTGTTCATCTTTTCCCCAGTTACCTGCTCATAAAAAGCATTTACCAATTCCAAGGGACTCAATGTTTTCAATGACTGAATGTTGTCCTGTTGTTGAATACTTTTTCTTTCCTTTTCAATTTGCAAAATATTAGGATACACCGCTTTTAGACGTTTCATAGGTTCAAAATTTTGTCCTTCATCGGTTAATACTGCTGAAATATAATCCTCTCGAGACGCTAAAAGACTCAAATCTTCAGATAATAAATCCTCAAGTTTTCCTTTTATAATTCGCAGATCTCTTCTAGGTTCAACGGGAATCAACTTTATATCCACTTGATGCTTTTCATTTAAAGTTACCAAAGTAAAATTTTTCTTTTGAGTTGCTTCAGAAAAGGAATATTTGAGCAAGGATCCACCATAGCGCACATGTTCATATTTTATTTTTTGTGGTCGATGCAAATGACCCAAAGCCACATAATCAAAATCTTTAAAAAGCTCCACTGAAACCTGATCTGTGCCTCCTATGGAAAGCGTTCTCTCAGAATCACTGGTATCAGGAAGTTCAGTCCCAGTTACAAATTGATGAGCAATGCAAACATTTCTTTCCAAATCGTTCTTATCCAATTGATTTAATAATACTGCCACAGAAGATTCATGATCAGAGACATTTTCATTATAAAGCGCTTTTACTAAGGCAGGTTCTGCATAGGGTATGGGATAAAAATTAACAAAACCATATCCATCTTCAAGGACAATGGGCTTAATTTCTTTGGGTAATTGTCCAATAATATGTAGCCCTTGGTTCCTTAACATTTGAGCACCAAAGTCCAAACGATCCGGCGAATCATGATTCCCTGAAATAATGATCACTTGAATATGCAGTTCTGTTATTAAAGCCGTTAAGGTTTCATTAACCAACTCTACGGCATGGGTAGGCGGAATGCTCCGATCATATAAATCCCCTGCAACAATAAGGACATCCACCTTTTCACTGATAATGATGTCCTTCATCTGTTCTAGTACAACCTTTTGATCTTCAGTCATATACAAACCATGAACGAGTTTCCCAATATGCCAATCACTTGTATGTAGTATCTTCAAATTTATCCTCCAAAATTAATGCAAAGTCTTTCTCAAAGACTTAAATTTATGCATCATTTCCTCCTTAGTGGCTACTTCTTTTGGTTTTTCTTCTGGTTCAATGAGCATACTTCCATTTTCAAAATCTCTTAAAATTCCTTCAAAATCCCTTTTAAATTCAGTATGATCAAAAATATAGAGTAGTCGTTTCGCTCTTGAAATACCAACATAAAATAATCTGCGGTCCTCTTCAAGTTGCTCCACATCATAATTTCTATACCAATCATGGGTATGAAAATAATAAACGCGATCAAATTCCAAGCCTTTAGCAGAGTGAATGGTCGTTAAAATCACTTTTGGATTCTTACCTTTATGCATATCCACAACAGGATCCAAGATCAAGTTGATGATGAAATTATGAAGGGACTCATATTGATTTAGAAGCTCCTTAATGAGTTTAAAATCTTCTGCGATTTCCTCTCTCGTATAAAATTCAGATGCTACATGTTCGAAAATGCTAAAATAAAATTCACAGACTTTATCAAACAATTCACTTTTCTCCATCCGACTGGTTAAAATATTTCTGATTTTCATTAAATCATTTAATTTTGCACCTGAAAGCTTTGAAAAATCATTAAGTTCTGAATGGATTAAATACCTTGCTGTTTTAGGGCCAACACCAGGCACCAAAGTTAAAATCCTACTAAAACTGACAACATCTCTTCGGTTTAAATAAACCATCAAAAAAGCCATAACATCTTTGACGTGCTTTCTCTCCAACAGTCGAATACCACCATAAACAGAATACTCAATTTGCTCCTGAATCAAAGCCTTTTCAAAAACCGTACGATGTTTGTTGAATCTATAAATCAAAGCATGGGTCTCATCTCGATGTGCCTTGATATTATTTATTATAAAATCCTTATGTTTTTCTAAAGATTCACCTGAAATGATCGTTGCCTGACCTTCTTCAGTTTGGGTAATTTCCAAAGCCTTCTGATAGCCTAATTGAGATTTCTCAACGGTTTTGTTGATTTTATCAATAATAGGTGCAGAAGAGCGATAATTTTCTACTAGTTTAATCATCTTTGCATCTTCAAAGTCATTATAAAAGTTAAGAATAATACGATGATCAGCACCTCTAAAAGCATAGATGCCCTGAAAGTCATCGCCAATGGCCATAATATTTTTTATGTTGAGTTGTCTTATAAAATCCAGTTGCATTTGATTGGTATCTTGATACTCATCTATCATTAAATACTCATAAGGCGCAGTCACTTTTGTTTCTTTTTCTTTTTCTAAATACTTTGCCACCAATACAATCATATCATCGTAATTCGCAAGCATGTGATCGACTTTATAGGCTTCATATTGTTTCTGATATGCTTCAATGTTTCCAATATCAGATTTATATTCATGAAGATCAAAAGTATTAATATAAGTTCCTACATCCATTTGAGCATTCATACAATAAGAAATAATTTTTTGAAGTTGTTTTGCCCTTATGTTCTTGTTAAAATGTTTAAAATCTGCCATAACCAATTTATGTACACTCACATCATCCTCTTGATCCAACAGGCGAAACTTTGATATGGGAGAGGCATGACCAATCAAATTAGAAATGTGATTGGAAAAAGCATGAAAAGTGCCAACGAATCCTATCGATGTATTTGGCAGCAACCTGTTGATCCTATTTTTTAATTCATTACCTGCTTTTCTCGTGAAGGTAATCACTACAATACTCATGGGATCTACACCTTGCTTAATCAAATGCACCACGCGGTAAGCCAAGGTGTGTGTTTTCCCTGTCCCAGGACCAGCAATAACAAGATAATTACCTTCTTTCCTTGTAGCAGCTAATTTTTGACGAGGATTCAAATTCTTTAAATAGTCAAATTCCTCTATGGCATAATCCTCTAAGATTTCATTTGCACTTAAAGCATTAATGGCCTCTTTTATTTTTATTTTAGACATAAACATCATCCTTTACATATTAGTCTCTCTTATATTATACCGAACGTTCGTTCTAAATGCATCACTAATAAAAAAAAAGTAGCAAATCGCTACTTTTTTCCTATTTTATTACAAAGTTTTCTTTTAAATATTTTTCATAACCTTCATCGGATAGCAAATGCAATTGTAAAGTATAGGTGCCTGGGTCCAAATGCATTTCAATCTCACTTACATGAGTTGCTTTTGAATATAATTTTACTTCAGAAGGATGTTTGCCTTCTACAATAATCGCTTCACCTTTTGATATGGTATATTGATAAAAATTACCTTCACTAAAAGTTAAAGGATACTCGGATTGATTTTCAATAGATAAACGAAAAATCTGTAGATTTGAATCGCTCTGTTCCACTGCATTAAAATCATAGTCAAAGGTTACACTATAAACAATCTCTTCATGATTGAAAGCCTGAAAGGTGAAAAATAGCACAACAAATACTAGAAATACTGCAAGGGGTGTTAAAATCCTCATATGACCTTCTTCACTTATACATCATTTGGATCAAAGGACAAGCATAGTCCTTTTTTCTCCGACTCAAACATTCTTATAGCAACACCTGCTTTTTCAAACATGAATTTCGAAGCCTTAACAATATCTGTGGTCTTATATTTATCCGATAAATAAACGACTTCTTTTATACCAGACTGAATAATCGCTTTTGCACATTCATTACAAGGAAACAAAGTAGCAAAAACAGTACAGCCTTTAAGATTCTTAGGACTGCTATTTAAAATAGCATTTAACTCTGCATGACAACTAAAAGCATACTTAGTTTCTAAAAAACCTCCTGTCTTACCCCATGGAAAATCATCGTCTGAACATCCAATCGGTAAACCATTATAACCTATACTTACAATTTTATTATCTGGGTCTACAATACATGCACCAACTTGTGTATTAGGATCTTTGCTTCTCATTGCGGAAACCAAAGCCACACTCATAAAGTATTCGTCCCAGGAAATATAATCTTTTCTTTTTTCCATAGTTACGTCGAGTAGACAACGCTCGACATTCCCCCTCTCTATTTTCATAGTGAGGGAAATAGTCTAGTTGCCCCTCACAGAACCCAACGTG